>JBGOVO010000422.1:0-3180 GCA_041478145.1 Methylomirabilia bacterium | reverse complement strand
TCGGGTAGCGCTCGAGCACCGCGCTGCCGATCACCGCGGCCAGGATATTGATGAGGTTCATCTGGAAGCCCGAGACGCTCGTGAACATCGCGGCCCGCTTCGTGAGCCCGGTGGCCTTCTCCCGGACCGACGGCGGCATGGTCGGGAAGGTGTGGAAGTGCAGCGGCAGGCCGACCTCGTTGACCGCCTGCCAGAGGGGCTCCCAGGACGGATGCCACATCGGCTCCATGTCCCACGAGCAGGAGAGCTCGAGCCCACGGAGCCCCATCTTCGCCGCGCGATGGATCTCGCCCACCGCGGCACCGATGTCGCCGTAGGGCAGGCAGGCCAGCCCGACGTGGCGCTCCGGATAGTGGCGGCAGAAGTCGACGAGCCAGTCATTGTAGATGCGGAACATCTCCGCGGCCGCCTCGTGATCGCGGAGCCGCGTCGCCGCGCCCAGGATGCCGAAGATGACCTCGGCCTGCACGCCGTCGCGCTCCATGTCCTTGACGCGCAGCGCCGGATCCGTGGGCCGGCGTATCCCCTTCCTGCCGTCATCGTAAAGACCGGTAGATGCCATCACGTCCGCGCGGTAGTGAAGGCCCGGGACATACTTCTGCCCGGAGGGCCCGACGCCCCCCACCAGCCCGAACGCGGCGCCGTTCCTCGACGTCCAGCACGGGCCGTCCGGTCCGTCGGTGACGTAGGGCATGCGATCCCGCATGGCCGCCGAGGAATTGGCGGTGAAGAGATCGGGCGGCATCCAGGGCATGTCGATGTGGCAGTCGGCGGAGATTCGCGCGTAGTCCATGGGGTCCCCCTTCTGGCGGGGGCCATGATAAGCCATTCCGAGCCGGAGCGCTCGCGGGCGAGCGGCGCCCGCTTCGCCCGACGGCGCGACCGGAGTCGGCCTAGACTAGCCGGACGGAGGACGACATGCGATTCGACGGCAAGGTGGCACTGGTGTCGGGCGCGGGATCGGGCATCGGGCGGGCGACCGCTCTGGGCTTCGGGGCCCGTGGGGCTCAGGTCGCGGTGGTGGACATCGATCGCGCGAAGGCGGAGACGGTGGCCACCGAGATCATGGCCGCCGGGGGAAAGGCGCGCGCCATCGTGGCCGACGTGGGGACGCCCGCGGGCGTCGAGGCGATGATCGGCGGCGCGGTGCAGGCGTTCGGCGGTCTGGACATCCTGCACAACAACGCCTTCGGTCAGCCGGCCCTTCCCGCGGGCCGGAGCCGGCTCGGCTTCACCGGGGATCTCGACGAGGCGGTCTGGGCCCACACCATCGAGCTGGGTCTCACCGCGGTCTTCCGCGCCATGAAGCGAGCCATCCCGGAGCTGCTCGCGCGCGGCGGCGGCGCCATCGTCAACACCGCGTCGGTCTCCGGCCTGTTCGCGGACTTCGCCATCGGCGCCTACAACACGGCCAAGGCCGGCGTGATCAACCTCACGCGCGTGGCCGCGATCGAGTACGCGGCGCGCGGGATCCGGGTCAACTGCGTCTGTCCGGGGGCGATCGACACGCCCCTGCTCCGCCCCTCGCTGGCCATCCCCGGGTTCGCGGAGCAGACGACCGCGATGATCCCGATGCGGCGGCTCGGCCGGCCGGAGGAGGTGGCCGGCGTCGTGCTGTTTCTCGCCTCCGGCCTGGCCTCGTACGTGACCGGCGCGGCGGTGGTCGCGGACGGCGGCCTCACCGTGCAGACCGGGATGCCCTCGCGGATTCCCCTGCCCTGAGGCGCGACCGCGCGCGCCGTGCTCAGCCGCGCCGGCCCGAAGCCGCTGGCGTTCGCCTGTGGTACTGTCCAGCGAGCTACCGAAGCCGCGGGGAGGCCACGATGAACGGTGCCGAGAGCCTGGTGCGAACGTTGGTGGCGGGCGGGGTCCACGTGTGCTTCACCAACCCCGGCACGTCGGAGATGCACTTCGTGGCCGCGCTCGACAAGGTCGACGGCATCCGCTGCATACTCGGCCTCTTCGAGGGCGTGGTGACGGGGGCCGCCGACGGCTACTGGCGCATGGCCGATAAGCCGGCGGCCACCCTGCTGCACCTGGGCCCGGGCCTCGGCAACGGGCTCGCGAACCTCCACAACGCGCGCAAGGCCAGCTCGGGCATCGTCAACATCGTCGGCGAGCACGCGACCTACCACGTCAAGCACGACGCGCCGCTCACCTCCGACATCGAGGGCATCGCGCGGCCGGTCTCGGCCTGGGTGCGCACCTCCCCGAGCGCGCGCGCGGTCGCCGCTGACGGGGCGGCGGCCATCGCCGCGGCGCGCACTCCACCCGGCCAGGTCGCCACGCTCATCTTGCCCGCCGACACCGCGTGGAACGAAGCCGAGGGCGTCGCGGCGGTCCCGCCGGTCGCCGCGCGTACGCCGGTCGCCGAGGAGACTGTCTCCCGCTGCGCCAAGGCCCTGCGATCCGGCGAGCCGGCCATGCTCATGCTGACCGGCTGGGCCGTGCGCGAGTATGGCCTCGCCCTCGCCGGGCGCATCGCCACCGCCACCGGCGCGCGCCTCATCGCCCAGGGGTCGAACGCGCGCATCCAGCGCGGCGCCGGCCGCGTGGCGATCGAGCGGCTGCCCTACCCGGTCGACCAGGCGCTGGCCGTGCTGAACGACGTCCGCCACCTCATCCTGGTCGGTGCCAGGGCGCCGGTGGCGTTCTTCGCTTACCCGGACAAACCCAGCGTGCTGACGTCCGACGGCTGCCAGATCCACCAGCTCTCGACGCTCGCCGACGACTCGATCGGCGCCCTCGAGGCGCTGGCCGACGCGGTCGGGGCGAAGAAGAACGGCGAGGTGGTCCAGCAAGCCGGTCGTCCCGCCCTGCCCACCGGGGCCTTGACGCCCGACACACTGGCGGCGGCGCTCGGCGCGCTCCTGCCCGAAGGCGCCATCGTCGCGGACGAATCGGTCACCAGCGGACGGGGCTTCTTCAAGCAGACCGCCGGGGCCCCGCCCCACGACTGGATGAACAACATGGGTGGCTCGATCGGCCTCGGCATGCCGCTGGCCACCGGCGCCGCCGTCGCGTGCCCCGACCGCAAGGTGGTCTGTCTCGAGGGCGACGGCAGCGGCATGTACACCGTGCAGGCCTTGTGGACCCAGGCGCGCGAAGGCCTCGACGTGACGACCGTGGTTTTCGCCAACCGGACGTACGCGATCCTGCGGCACGAGCTGACCGGCGTCC
>JBGOVO010000001.1:0-84296 GCA_041478145.1 Methylomirabilia bacterium | reverse complement strand
TCGGGTCAGGTCGATCACGATGCACCCGGGCCCGGCCGCGGCGAGAGCCTCGCGCGCCTCTCCGCCGTCGTTGCCGATGAGGAGCACCCCGGCGTGGGCGAGCAGGACCGGGACGCTGTCGCACATCAGGGAGGCGATGTGAGGGATCTCCTCCTCGATGTAGCGGCGGTTGGCGCCCCCGAGGCGGGCGATCGAGACGCTGCGGTCGAGGATGCGGACATCACAACCCTTGCCGATCAGAGCCTCCACGAGAGGCACCATGGGGCTCTCACGGAGATCGTCGGTGCCGGGCTTGAAGGCCAGCCCGACTACCCCGACGCGTCGCCGTCGAGTGGCCAAGACCCGGCTGACGCCCTGCTGGATCTGCCGCTCGTTGGAGGGCAGGATCGCGGAGAGCACTGGCACGGCCAGGTCCGCGCTCCGGGCCGCGAAGAGAAGGGCGCGCAGGTCCTTCGGCAGGCAGGAGCCGCCGAACGCGAAGCCCGGGCGAAGGTAGGCCTCGGAGATGTTGAGCTTGCGGTCGGTCAGGAAGACCCGCATGACGTCCTGAGCATCGGCGCCCAGGGCCTCGCAGAGATCCCCGATCTCGTTGGCGAAGGTCACCTTGAGGGCGTGGAACGTATTGGAGACGTATTTCGCCATCTCGGCGGTGCGGATCGAGGTGTGGGTGAACGGCGCCTCCACCCCCGCGTACAGGTTCCGGAGAAGAGAGGCCGTGTCGGAGCTGTCACAGCCGACAAGGGTCAGCGGCGGCTGCGTGAAGTCCCGCAGCGAGGATCCCTCGCGCATGAACTCCGGGTTGACCGCCACGGTGAGGCCGGGCCGCGTCCCGGTACCCGCGGTCAGGGCCGGGATCAGGACGGACTCCGTGGTGCCCGGCAACACGGTGCTCCGGAGGACCACGGTGTAGGCTCGCGGAGCCGCGTCGAGCGTCTGCGCGATGCTCTCGGCGACTCGCTGGATGGCGGCGACGTCGAGCTCGCCATTGCCCCGGCTCGGAGTTCCGACGCAGATCAGCGCCAGGTCGGATTCCGCGACGGCCTCCGCGGTGGAGGTGGTGGCGCGCAGGCGGCCAGCCCCGACGACCTCGCCAAGCAGCTCTCCGAGGCCAGGCTCAACCAGGGGCGATGTCCTTCCGTTCACCATGGACACCTTTTCCGCGCTGATATCCGCGCCGACCACAAGGTGACCGGCCCTGGCCAGACAGGCCGCGGTGACGCATCCCACGTAGCCCAGGCCGAAAACGCTAACGCGCATGGCTCGACACGATCTGCTCGCAGTAACGCTCGAACTGCCGCCCGACCTGCTCCCAGGAGTAACGGGCTTCCACGAGCCGCCGACCGGCCAGGCCGAGAGCGTGGCGGCGGCCCGAGTCCTTGAGGAGCCCCACCACCGCGCGAGCGAACTCGGCGGAGCCGTCGGCCTGGAGGAAGTGCTCGCCCGGCACGATCGGCAGTCCCTCGGCCCCGACCGTCGTCGACACCACCGCCTTGCCCATGGCCAGTGCCTCGAAGATCTTGAGCCGGGTGCCCCCTCCGACACGGAGCGGCACGATGTAGACCGCTGCCTCCGCGACGTGTGGGCGGACATCGGGCACGGTCCCGGTGACCTGCACGCCCGCCACGGCGCCCGCCGCCTTCAGCCGATCGCTGGGGTTGCGGCCCACCACCGCCAGGGAAACGCCGGGCATCTGCCGTCGGACCTCGGGCAGGGTCGTGGCGATGAAGTCGAGAATGGCGTCCTCGTTCGGGTACCAGTCCATGGATCCGGTGAAGACCAGGGTTGCCGGCTTCTCCACCGTCCCGTTCGGGTGGAAGTAGGACGTGTCCACGCCCGTCGGGATGGCGCGGATGTCGGCATCCGGGGCACCGGCCGCCAGGAGGGCCCGGTCGGCCTCGGAGACCGCGATGGCGAGGCGCGCCTGCCGGCACGCACGGGCCTCGTAGCGGCGCATCTTCCGCCACTCGATGGCGAGCAAGGCCCGCCGCCAGGCCCGCCGCTCGACCTCGTGGAGCCGCTTCCAGATCATGTACTCGACGTTGTGCTCGAACAGGACCGTGGGCACCCGCGTGGTCCGGGGCACGTTGGGCATGGCGACCAGGAAGTCCGCCACGCAGACGTCCACCCCGGCGGCCAGCGCCTCGTGGACCCGGGCCCGGAGCGCCGGGACCCGGCACTTCCAGAGGTCCGCCGGATATGGCGAAAGCCACGAGCGGGCCAGAGCCGTTGCGAAGCGACGGGTGCCAGCCTTCGGGATCGCGAACGGGACGGAGAGGACGCGCTCGCAGTGCTCGAGCTGGTGGGCCAGCCCGTCGGGATCCTCGGCCGGGCCATGGGTCGTCAGCACCGTCACGCGATGCCGGCGGGCCAGCTCCGTAATGGTGTGAAAGCTGCGGAGCCGTCCGCCCATGTTGAGCGGCCATAGCCCGCCGATCTTGACCCAGAGGATCCGCAGGGGCTCAGCCACCCGTGGACAACTCATTCGGCTCCTCGCCGTCGAAGAAGATCCGCTGCCACAGCTCCAGGTTGAGCAGGAGCCAGAGCCGGTCGGCGTGATTGGCCAGGCCCGCCTCGTGCTCGGTGACCAAGCGCTTGAGCACCGCGGGTTCGAACAGGCCGCGCGCACTGGCGCGCGGGCCGAGGATGGTGTCGCGGACTTGACCGGCGAACTGCTCGCGCGCCCAGCGCCCGAACGGGACCGGGAAGCCCAGCTTGCGCCGGTGCAGGATCTCGCGCGGCACGCGCTTGCGGAGGGCCTCACGCAGGACCGCCTTGGTCGTGAAGCCCCGCACCTTGAAGCGTGCCGGCATGCGCACCACGTGCTCGACCAGCTCGTGGTCGAGGAAGGGCACCCGGCTCTCGATGGACGCAGCCATGCTCATCTGATCCTGCTTCATGAGCAGCTCGACCAGGTAGGTCTGCAGGTCGGCATGGCTCATCCGGTCCAGGGTCGAGCCGGGCGCTTCCTCGAAGCAGCGGAGCTGCTCCCGATAGGGATCAGCCGACTCTGCGTGGCGCCGGTCAAGTAGCAGGTCGCGGCGCAGCGCGTCCGGGAAGACCGCGAAATTCTCATAGAAGACCGCCCGAACGCCCGGATCCAGGGCCAGGAACGTGCGGCTTGCGTAGCGATGGAGCCGCCGTGGCAGGTGCGAGATGGTCTGCCGGACGCCCCGGCGCAGTGCCCGGGGAGCCAGGCGCCAGTACGGGCGGCCCAGCCGCTCGTTCCAGGCGGTCAACCGGTACCAGGCATAGCCCATGAACAGCTCATCGGAGCCCTCCCCGGTGAGGACGACCTTGACGTGGGGCCGCGCCAGCCGGGAGACGAAATAGAGCGCGACGCTGGACGGGAACGCGATGGGCTCGTCCTCGTGCCAGATCAGGCGCGGGAGGGCGCCGAGGAATTCGTTCGGCGAGACCACGACCTCGTGGTGCTGGGCCCCCACCGCGCGCGCGGCCAGGCGCGCGTACGGCCGCTCGTCGCTCGTGGCATCGTCGAAACCGACCGCAAAGGTCTGGATACGCCCGCTCGCCATGGGCGCCATCAGGGCGGCAACTCCCGTCGAGTCCAGGCCTCCCGAGAGGAACAGGCCCAGCGGGACATCGCTCATCAGGTGGCTCTTGACCGTGGACTCCAGCCGCGTAGCGAGGTCCCGCGCACGCTCCTCCATGCCGGCCGGCGATTCGTCGCTATCCGCGGGGAGCTGCCAGTAGCGGCGCCGCTTCGGGCCCCCCGCGCGCGACCACACGAGCGTGTGACCGGGCGGCAACTTCCGAATGCCCTGGAAGAAGGTCTCCTCGCCCGCCAGAAATCGCGTGGCGAGAAACTCCGGGATCGCGTCGGCATTGAACGTCGGTTTGCCAGGACCGGCCGCGAGGATTGCCTTGATCTCCGAGCCGAAGAGTAGCTCCTGCTCGGTCACCGCATAGTACAAAGGCTTGATCCCGAGCCGGTCCCGCGCGAGGAGCAGGCGCTCGCGCCCGCGGTCCCAGACGGCGAACGCGAACATGCCCTGCAGCCGCTCCACGCAGCGCTCGCCCTCTTCCTCGTACAGGTGGAGGATGGTCTCGGTGTCGCAGCGCGTGCGGTACCGATGGCCGGCGGTCTCGAGACCCGGCCGGAGGGCGGCGTGGTTGTAGATCTCGCCGTTGAAGGTGATCCACACCATGTCGTCCTCGTTCGACATGGGCTGGTGTCCGCCGGGCACGTCTACGATGGAGAGACGCAGGTGGGCCAGGCCGACCGATCCGTCCAGCCAGAGACCCCGCCCGTCGGGACCGCGGTGGCGAATCGCGTCCCGCATCCGCTTGAGGCGGGCTTCGTCCACCGCCTCCCGCGGGTCGAACCGTACGATTCCCGCGATGCCGCACATCAGCGCTTCTCCAGGGTGGGAGCCTCGGCCTGCCCGATACGCAGCGTCTCACCCCGTTCGTCCATGATGAGCCCGGTCAACGTCCCGGCCTCGACGAGGGGGGACACGCGCGGAGCGACGGGGAGCCGGTCGGCCGGGAATAGCAGCGTGACGATCCGGACGGGAAGGCGGCCGACCACCGAGTAGACGAGCATGGGCGCCGGAGCCCGGACCCCATAGTCGGTGGAGACCCATCCTTGCCAGGGCTCGGACTCGCCTTCGGCCACCACGGCCTTCAGGGGGGCCGTCGAGAACGCGCGAATGAAGAGGCCGCCGCCCGCGGTCTGACCCACCCGGACCCACTGGTCCGGATCGAGCCGGACCGGCAGCCGCGCGAGCTGGAAGCGGAGGTCGAGACGGTGTTCGCCTTCGCCTCCGAGATCGTCCACCACGACGCAGTAGCCAGCCTTGACGAGGATGGCCTTGCGGCGATGAATGACGGGCCCGTAGGCGTCGTGCTCCGCCTCCGCGAAGTCGAGACTCTCGCCAGTCCCCCAGCCGAGCAGGCGGGCGCGAGGGCGGGCATTCCAGGCGAATGGGCCCCTGGGCGTGGCCTGCCCCCGCCCGTCCACCTCGATGGTGCTGTGGGCGGCAGTTCCGCGGAAGTAGGATCGCCAGCCCGGATCGTTGGTGTAGCCGAACGTCCCGGGGTCCACCACGTAGCCCCGGCCGCGGAACGCGCACTGGATCGCGAGGAGGTCCGCGTGGCCGTGGCCACTGCTGTACGGACAGCCGAGGGGGCCCGCATCCAGGATGACCTGGTCGGCATCCTCCCGCCAGCTCGTGCGCAGAATGACGTAGCCTCCGTCAGCGAGCGTGCGTGACGGCGCGGTCCGGGGCGGGGTGAGGGGCAGCGCATCGAAAACATCGCCGGCCGCCGGGCCGAGGAGCCAGAGGGTCTCCGGGGCGAGGCCGTCGGCCGCCCACGCGTACTCGGGGCGCCGGAAGAGCGCGGCGGCCGTGGAAAAGACGCCACGGGCGTCGTCGGGAGCCCGCTCGCCGAGGGGCAAGAGCCAGCCGCCGTCGGAGTCACCGATCTGAGGCATCGAGCGGTCGGGGCGGAGCAGCGCGAGCAGCGCGTCCAGCAGGCGGACGACCCGATCCTTGACGTCAGCGGAGACCGCGACCGCGCTTCGCTCGGCCAGGATCAGAAAGTGCAGGTAGATCTCCGCCATGTACCGCTGATAGCACGTCGACTGCTCGAAGTAGACACCGTCCGGCAGGATCTGCCTGGCGCTCTCCTTCTCGAGAATGCGCTTGCCCAGAGCCTGCCAGCGGGACGCGCGGGGCAAGCTCGGGAAGAGCGTGCCGGTGTAGAAGAGGCCCAGCGCCTCGCCGGTGAGATGGGTGTTCGGGGAGAAGTAGTAGGAGAGATAGCGCTCCACGTGCGCGGCGTGCGACCAGAGGCTCGCGAAGATGCGTGCCCGGAGCTCGGAAGTCAGAGCCGGGGATCCGTGAAAGAGGTGGAGTGCCCAGCACCACGAGATCAGCCGGAAGGCGACCTCGAGGCTGCTGGCCCAGTTGATCCCCATGCCGCGCGGATTGGCCGCGATCCAGTCCGCGATGTGCCAGGCATAGACCTGCGCGAACCGCTCGTCCCCCGTCAGGCGGTAGGCCTGACCCAGCCGGACCAGCCACTGATGACGGCTCAGCTCCCAGATGACCTTGCTGTCGCCGATCGCCGAGCCATCGAGCGGATCGAGGGTACTCCAGTGGCGGAGGGGCGCCCGGCGGCCGCTGACCGGGTCCAGGGACCAGTCCAGCGGATCGCCGAAATCGAGCCCGCGATAGCCGAGCAGGTCGAAGTGCCCAGCCACAAGGGTCTCCGCGCTGGCCACGATCCGCGGACGGGCCTCCGGAACCCGCCGGTCCAGCGCGGTCCGGGTGCCTTCGTCGAGCACGCCCGAAAAGAAATGGAGCGAGGGGAGCGCGGGCATGGCCTCCCGACCGAACTGGTGCCCGGAAGTGAGTCGAGGAGCATGGCGGTCCAGCCACTTCGACGTCTCCTGTCGCAGACGGCCGCTGAGCTCCACCGGCCCCATCTGGAACAACCGTCGAGGGTTCACGGCCGAATCACCGGGGCTCGGTCATCCCGGGGCGGCCGCGAGGAGTAGGTGATCGGGGTGGAGTCCCCAGCGACCAGCTCCGTATAGATCCGCCAGAGGTCTTGAGCCGACTGAACCGTCGTCGCGGTTCGCTCGGGTCGTGCGCTCGGCGCGGTCAGGACCTGCGTGAGCTTCTCGAGGAGATCCGGGACATCGCCCTTGCGAAAGAGCACGACGCCGGCCGGGCGGAACGCGGTATCGCTAGCCACCACGGGGACACCGAGATCCAGGGCCTCGCGAACCGTGATCGCATCCCCGTCGGCGAATGTGGAGCGGACCACGACGTCCGCCTCCCGGAGAAGGCTGAGGCAGCGCTCGTGCGAGACCTCTCCGAGGCACACCGCGTGGGTCATGAGGCCTCGAGTCTCGATCAACGGCTGCGTCTTGGCGCCGACCTGCCAGCCAACGAAGACGGCACCCAGCCCGGGGAAACGGCGAATCAGCTCGGGCAGGGTGTCGACGACCGTTGGAAGACCCAGCTCCGGGTCGCGATCCCCACCCCCGACCGCCACCAGCAGGGGCCGGAAGCCGTCGATAACCGCCCGATCCTCGGCAGTGAGCTCGGCGGATTGCGGCACGCCGAGGAATGCGGGGATGACCGCGAGATCCTGCCCCGCGATGCCCAGCCGCTCCATGGCCTGGCCGATCTCCCGGTTGACCACGATCACGCGCGCGAAGGAACGGAGGATCCGCCTCGCCACCGCCCGCCGGAATCGCCCGAGCATCGAGACGTACCCGGGGAACAGTCCCGAGTGGATGGTGAGAATCACCCGGGTTCGCTTGAGCCGCGCGGTCATCGCGGCGGTCGCGATCATCAGCCAGCTCTTCCAGTTGTGCCCGTTGGTGTGCAGGTGGAGGATCGAGGCGCGATCGGGCAGCGTGAAGAGCCGGCGCATGAGCCCCCACGGTGTCGGAGCGCCCACATACTCGTGGCTCGGGGGCGCGTGCCGGTTGAGGTTCAGGACCTCGACCTCCAACCCGCGCTGACGCAGGAAGCCGGCGAGTTGCTTCACATGGATCGGCTCACCCGCGAACGGCGGTGGATAGAAGCCGGCCAGCACCACGCGCGTGGGGCTCACCGCCGCGACTCCGCGCCGGCCCCGACCGGGGCACCCGCCTCCAGGCCGAGTACGTGCAGATAGAGCCCCTCCATGCGCTCCAGCATGCGATTCATACCGAACTCGGCCAGCGCGCGGGCCCGGGCGGCCGCGGCCAGCCGGGTGGCCAGCGTCGGGGTCTGCAGGAGCTTTACGATGGCCTCGGCCAGGGCGCTGGGATTACCCGGCGGGACCAGCAGCCCGGTCCGCTCGTCCTCGACCAGGCCCGGGTTGCCCCCGACCCGGGTCGCGACGACCGGCAGCCCGGTGGCCAGGGCCTCCATGAGCACGTTGGAGCACGCCTCGCTCAGCGACGGCAGGACGAAAGCGTCGCACTGGCGCAGCACCCTCTCGGGCTCGCGGGTGGAGCCATGGAGGAGGACGGTATCCGTCAAGGCCAGGGCGCGGACCTGGGCCTCGAGCGCGGGACGGAGCGGGCCCTCGCCCCAGATCGAGAACGAGACCCCGGGCATCCGGCCCTTGACCAGCGCTGCCGCCTCGACGAGCTGATGGAGCCCCTTCTCGGGGCGGAGGTTGGCGAGGGTGCCGACGACGAGCCGACCCGGGTGCGGAGCCGGCGCCTCTGCCGGACCGAAGCGCGACAGATCGACGCCGTTTCGAATGACGCTGAGGCGGCCGGAGCGCGCGGCGCGCGTGCGGGCGAGCCGCTCGGCGACGGCATCGGAATTGACGAGGACGTGGGTGGCCAGCCGCAGCATTCCCGCATGAAGCCTCTGCTGATGCCACGGGCGAAGGTTGCCCAGATCGCGCTGGCTCGCGATCACCGCCGGCACCCGGGCGAGCCGGGCCGCCGGGACCCCCATCACGTTACTGTAAAAGTCGAAGCAGTGGACGATCTGCACCCGGCGCTCCCGCAAGTGGCGAGCAAGTGCCCGGACGGCTCCGATGAACCGCCGGGAGCGGAAGGAGCCACGGCCGCAGCTCCAGGGCCGCAGGCCCGCCGCTTCGAGCCGGGGTCGGAGCGGGCCTTCCGCCCTCATGCAGGCGACGTCGACGTCCCAGCGGGAGGCGGCGAGGCCACGCGCCACCTCGACGAACTGGCCTTCGGTCCCACCGAAGTTGAGCGTGTCGCCCATCAGCAGCACGGACGGGCCCGGGCCGCTCATGCCGAGGGCCCGAACAGCCTTTGCAGGGAGCGATCGAGCACCACCAGCGCCCACAGCCGATCGCAATAGTCGCGGCGCCCGGTCTGGTCGAAGAGGTCGTGGAGGCCCTGCACCGCCTTGCGCTCGATGCCGACCCCGGCCAGCCGCCGGCCGTCTCCGAGCTGATCGCGGAAGAAGCCCCGGATGCTGCCCGAGAACCAGGCCTCCAGTGGGACGCCGAAGCCTTGCTTCGGCCTGGTGAGCAGCTCGGAGGGGATCCGTCCGTGCAGGGCGCGCTTGAGGAGGTACTTGCTCACGCCCGATCGCATGCGCAGGTCGGCAGGCAGGGCGCAGGCGAATTCGACCAGCCGGTGGTCGAGGAGTGGCACCCGCGCCTCGAGCGAGTTGGCCATGCTCATCCGGTCCACCTTGGTCAGGATGTCGCCCGGCAGATAGGTCTTGATGTCCAGGTTCTGAAGCTGGGACAGAGGGTCCAGCTCCGGATCCGCCATCGACTCGAGCGGCCGGGAGGGGAGCCGCTCGGAGCCGAACAGGCCTCGGAGCGAGCGCTCGGGGAAGAGCGACACGGAGTCGAGATAGCGCCGGATCCTCGGAAGGGAGAGATTGTGGAGGATGTTTTTCCCACCTCCGACGGGAAGGACCGCGCTGAGCGCGCGGAGAGGCGCGCCGAGATGGAGATCGCCGATCAGGCCCAGGTAGCGGCGTCGATGGTCGACCCGGTAGCGCTCGTAGCCGGCGAAGATCTCATCACCCCCGTCGCCCGAGAGCACGACCTTCACGTGCTGGCGCGCGAGGCGGGAGACGAGGAAGGTCGGGATCGCCGAGGAGTCCGCGAAGGGCTCGTCGAAGCCCGACAGCAGCTCGTCGAGCGCCTTGAGATCGTTCGGCTCGACGAGCAGCTCATGATGATCGGTCTCGTACCGTTGGGCGATCTGTCGGGCGTAGGGCAGCTCGTTGTACCGATCCTCCCGGAAGCCGACCGAGAACGTCTTGACGGGCTGGCCGGAGGCGCGGGCCATGATGGCCACGACCGCGCTCGAGTCGAGACCGCCGCTGAGGAAGGCGCCCACCGGCACGTCGCTCACCAGGTGCGAGCAGACGGCGTCCTCGAGGGCTGACCAGAGGCGCTTGGTGGCCTCGTCCTCGGTCAGGCGCAGGCCTTGTTCCCGCAGGAAGGGCGCGGCGTGCCAGTACCGGCGCGGCTCGCTGGGCCGGCCGTCCCGGATGGCGAGGGTGTGGCCCGGCGGCAGCTTGGCGACACCTGCGAGGATCGACTGAGGGTCAGGTATGTAACCATATTGGAGATAAGCCGTAAGAGCCTGCTGATCGATCCGGCGTGAGAGCCACGGGCTCTGGAGGAGCGCCTTGAGCTCAGACCCGAAGAGCAGCCCCTGGGGCGTGGCGGCGTAGTACAGGGGCTTGATCCCGAGGCGATCCCGCGCCAGCAGCAGGCAGCGGCGGGGAGCATCCCAGATGGCAAAGGCGAACATGCCGCGAAGTGGCTCGACGCAGCGCTCGCCATGCTCCTCGTAGAGGTGCAGCAGCACCTCGGTATCCGAGGCCGTGGCAAACCGGTGACCGCGGGCACGCAGATCGTCGGCCAGCTCGCGGTAGTTGTAGATCTCCCCGTTGAAGACGACCCAGATGGTGGCGTCCTCGTTGGACATGGGCTGCTCGCCGCCGGCCAGATCGATGATGCTGAGCCGGCGCATGCCCATCCCGAGGGCACCGGCCACGTGCGTGCCGCCACCGTCCGGGCCGCGGTGGGCGAGCGCGTGCCCCATCCGGTCCAGCAGAGCAGCCTCGGCGGGCCGCTGCGGATCAGTAGCGAATGCGCCGTAGATTCCACACACGGCGAGGCACCTCGGTGGGGTTGGCTTTCCGCAGGCGGGAGAGGACGAGCATCTTGAGGCAGACGGCAAAGCCCGCCACGTAGTAGAGATACCAGAGGTAGGCCACGTGGGCGAAGAAGCTGCCCACCGCGTAGGCCACCAGAGACCCCTGGATCGCGACCGCCATCATCCAGACGTTCCGGTAGCCCGGGAGCCCCGCGCACGCGTTGGCGATCTGGCCGCTCACCCGGATGACGCCGACGAGGAAGGCCAGGTACATGATGAGAGCCGGTAGTCCCACCTCGTTGAAGACCTGCAGGTAGGAGTTGTGATTCCCGTATTCCGAGACCGACACGATGTGGAAGTTGTACATGCCGACACCGAGCGTCCAGCGAATTGGGTTGAATCCCATGACCTCGAGGCTGCGCTTGATCAACGCCCAGCGCGTCTCGGCGCTCTGGGCCGCCGATGCGTCTCCGGACGTATCGAAGATCGTGAGGGTGCGGTTCCAGAACTCTCCCGGCGCCAGCATCAGGATGACCGCCACGCCGACCAGAACCACCGCCCAGAGCATCGGGGAGCGCCGCCCCAACTTCACCAGCAGGAATCCTGTTACCGCCACGAGTGTCAGGAAGCCCGCGCGCGAGTACGTGATGAGAGCGGCGTAGACCTGACACGCGGCGCAAGCGCCGTAGAGGAGCCGCACCAAGAGATTCCGATTGCTCAGGGCGAGGCCGATGGTGATGGGCAGCAGCACGTTGAGCGCGAGGGCGAGCTCGTTCGGGCCGCCGAAGATGCCGCCGACCGCGCCTCCCGCCCGAAAGCCCTCCGCGAGATTCTGCCCGGCCACGAACCGGCCCAGGGTGCCCACGGCGACGATGGTTCCGCAGACTACCGTCGTCTCCATCAGCCGCCGCAGGCGTTGGAGGGACGTCAGGACGTTGATCGTGAGGATGAAGATGAGCAGGACCTTGAGGAACTCGTCCATGAACCCACCGAAGCTCGTGGCCGGGTCGAGCCCGAAGGGCATGGACACGATCATGAGCGCGGTGAGAGCGAGCACGTACTTGAACTCGCGGGGTAGGACCGAGAACGGCCGGCTGTCGGAGACCTGCTCGGCGAAGAAGGCGACCAGGGCGACCAGCGCGACGATCTTCGCGATCGGGAAGGTGCCGATCGGCAGCCAGTCGTTGGGGCGGAGATAGAGCAGCACCGTGAACAGGAGGAGCCCGCCGTAGGCGACGCTCAGGCGCCCGCGGCCGGCGGGGCGGATGGTCGAGCGCGACACCGGGACGCTCACGCTCGCCTCACGCCTTGACGCCCCGGACGCAGATCGGCTCGTCCGCGACGTACAGATCGCTGAACCCCGCCTCCCGGAACCACCGGAGCACTTCCGGATAGCGGTGCTTCCACTGGAACCGGGGCGTGTACCAGTCGAAGGTGTCGAGCCAGCGCCAGCGCCACCGGGGATGGTCGATGGTCGGCAGCAGGATCTCGGCCAGCCGCCCCGCAACAGGAATGCGATGGACGTAGTAGAGCGGCACCGCGATCAGCGAGCCGTAGTAGACCACCGGGCGGGGGAGGCGCGTGGTCACGAGCCGCAGGGCGTCCGATACGTACCGCATCATCCCGCCCGCCTGGTACACGTACACCGCGAGCTGCCCGCCCTTCTTGACGAGGGCCGCCACCCGCCGGAAGGCCGCCGCGGTGTCCGGCGTGTGGTGGAGGACGCCGATGGAATACGCCACGTCGAAGGTCTCGTCGCGGAAGGGCAAGGCGAGGATGTCGGCCTGGACCAGGTGCGCGGTCGGATAGGCGCGCAGGTTCTGGGCCGCCGCGTCCACCGCCCGGGTGAGATCCACCCCGATCACCTCGGCGCCCCAGCGGGCCATGACCTCCGCGTAGCGGCCGGCACCGACCCCGGCGTCCAGGACGAGGCGGCCGCGGAGATCCTCGGGGGTGAGCCCGGTCTTGCGCCGGAAGCCATCCTGCGACTCCGTGGTGTCGTTCAGCGAGTCGATCTGGACGGTCCGGAAGCGGTGCCATTCGTCGCCGAAGCTCTCGGCATAGGCGTCCTGGCCCGTGAACCGCGGGATGCCGGCCGTCACCGGGTAGATCGTCCGGCAGGGCGCGCAGGCGAGCGCGCCGGTGATGATCTCGCCATCGGTCACCTGATCGGCGCGAAGGGACAGGTCGCCCTTGCAGGAGGGGCACACGAGGATCTCGAGGAGTCGCGTCTTCATGGCCGGCTCAGGACACGCGCCGCCATTCCACGCCGCGGTGGCCGGCGACGAAGCGCACGAAGCCCACGAGGAACGCCAGGTGGATGGCCAGCAGGTAGTAGGCCACCAAGGCGTAGCGAATGCCCTGCACGCGGCGCCGGAATACACACCCCACCACCGCCCACGCATAGAAGACGAGCTGGGCCGCGAAGAGGGCCCGGTAGACGGGCCGGTCCAAGAGCGCGGCGCTGGTCAGCAGCATCCCCAGCAGCAGGAACGGGAGGAGCCAGCGCAGGAGCTTGTGGGAAACGAAGGCGAATGCGGTCAGGGGATCCAGCGGGCCCCGCAGGATCTGGCCGAGGGCCCGGAAGCTGCCGGTCGCTATCCGCACCCGCCGCGTGAACTCACCGGCCACGGTGGGCGGGGCGAAGTCGGTGGCGATAGCGTCGGGATCGTAGACCGTGCGGAACCCGGCCCGGCGGGCATTCACCGGGACCAGCAGGTCCTCGACGAGGGTATCGGCCGGGAGCGGCACGAAGCACTCGCGTCGCATGGCGTAGTTGGCACCGCTGGCGGTGAGCGTCACCCCGAGGCGTGACTCCATGAGACGCAGCATGGCCTCATACCGCCAGTAGACGCCCTCGGTCTGGCGGGATTCCGCGCTCGACTCGAATCTGAGGGCGCCGCACACGGCGCCCACCCGCGGGTCGGCGAAATGGCGGACGAGATTTTTCACCACATCGGGGGCGAGGAGGGTGGCCGCATCGCAGAAGACCAGGATGCCGGTGCGCGCCCGAGCGACCGCCTGGTTGACCGCGGTGGCCTTGCCGGAGCGGACCGGGAGGTACAGCACCTCGATGTTGCCGCCCTCGACGCCTTGAAGCAGCGCGTTGGTGCCATCGGTGGAGCCATCGGAGACGAAGATGATGCTCAGGCGCTCCTTCGGATAGTCGAGGGCGCGCAGGTTGGCGAGCTTGTCGGGCAAGCGGGGTTCTTCGTTGTGAGCCGGGATGATCAGGGAGACGTCCGGCAGATGCTCGGAATCGGACGTCGCTCGCCGGCGGTCTCGCGGGGACCAGAGGTGCCGGCCGTCTCGCCAGAGCTGGACCATCGACGAGGCCCCGAACAGAAGGACCGGATAGAGCAGGTAGGTGTGGGCCACAAGGAGGCAGCAAGCCCAGAAGACGACTTCGACGGCGGTCACGGCGATATCGCGGCTACTGGGCGCCGCGGCCGAAGAGCATGATCTTCACCGTGTCGACCAGGATGCGCAGGTCCAGCCAGAACGACATGTGCTTGATGTAGAAGAGGTCATAACGCATCTTCTCGGTCACCTGCTCGAGGCTGACCGAATAGCCGAACCGCGTCTGCGCCCAGCCAGTGAGCCCCGGCCGCACGGAATGCCGCAGCGAGTAGTAGGGAATCTGCTCGCTCATGGCCTGGACGTTGGAAAGGATCTCCGGGCGGGGCCCGACGAGATCCATGTCGCCCCTCAGAACGTTCCAGAACTGGGGCAGCTCGTCGAGGCGGAGCTTCCGGACCCAGCGTCCGACCCGGGTGATCCGGGTGGTGTCGTCACGCGCCCACACGGAGGCGGCGGGCGTCTCGCCCGGGGCGATCGGATGCATGGTACGGAATTTGACCAGCCAGAAAGGCCGCCCGCCACGCCCGGCCCGCTCGTCGATGTAGAAGACCGGGCCCCGGGAATCCAGCTTGATCGCAAGCGCGATCAGGGCCATGAGCGGAGACGTCAGGAGGAGGCCCAGAGCACCGGCCCCGAGGCCGACGAACCGTCGGCCGGCGAGCTGAAGGCGGGACTTGCGGAAGGCCCCCGAGAAGATGAGGAACGACGGCGTGAGCGACTCGATCGGAAGCTTCCCGGTGAAGTACTCGTAAGTCCGCAGCCCGTCCTCGACCAGGATGCCCCGCGCGCCGCACTCGAGGAGATGGCCCACCGGCATTCGCCCGCGCCGCTCGGCGAGGGCCACGATGATGCGGTCGGGCTTGACCTCCTCGATGATCTTGTCCAGGCGCTCCACCGGACCGAGCACCGGATACGGGAGATCGCTCGGCGGAGCCCCGGTGCCCTCATCGGCGACGCCGGCGATCGAGTAGCGGAAGTTCGGCCGCGCCTCGATCTCGCGCAGCAGCCGCGTGGCCAGGGGGCCGGTGCCCAGGATGAGCACGCGATCGGCGAAGGCCCGGCGGCGCATGATCGCATAGCCCACGGCGCGGAGGGGGACCAGGAGACCGGCGCTGACCACCAGGCTCGAGAAGAAGGCGCTCTCGCGGATCTGCGTCGCGGGGAAGAGCGTGTAGAAGCCGGCCAGCAGGATCAGGGCCACGCCGAAGGACTGGAGCAGCCGGGACGCAAAGAGGCTGAAGCTCCGGACGACCTGGATGTCGTACAGATCGTTGTAGTAGAAGGCGACGATGCAGCAGAGCGACACTGCCGCGGCTTGCCAGAGCAGCGTGGCGACGTCGAGCCAATCCACGAGCAGGAGATGGCCCCAGGCGAAGATGCTTCCGGACACCGCCAGGAACAAGACGAGGCCCTCGAGGATGGCGAGGCTCACCGTGACCGATCCGTGGGCCGCCGACTCCTTGCCTTCGGCGGCGCGTAGTAGCCGGCGTTGTACCCGAGCTGGCGGCCGGCCAGAAGGTGATCGTCGCCATTGAAGACGAGACCGATCAGTCGCGTGGGGTCAAGGACGTCGAGCGCCGCCTCGAGCATCGGGCGCGGCGTGCGGTGGGCGGCCACCACGAGGACGAGCCCGTCCACCAGGCGGGCGATCAGCCGGCAATCCTGGACCGGAACCAGGGGCGGCGTGTCCAGGACGACATAGTCATAGTCGCGGCGGGCCTCGTCGAGCAGCTCGGCCAGACGGGGCGACTTCAGGATCTCGTAGGGGCTTGGCGGGGTCTGGCCGGCAAGCACCACGCTCAGATTGAACGTCGTCAGGGTCTGGGCGACCTGGGCCAGTGACAGACCCGGATCGAGGATGGCGTGCACCAGCCCCGGAGCGCCGGGATCGTTGAGACCGAGGAGAGACCCGATCGAGGGCCGACGCAGGTCCGCCTCGACCAGCAGCACCCGGGCGTCCGGCGCCTGGGCCAGCGCGCCGGCCAGGTTGATGGCGGTGATCGTCTTGCCGTCGCCGCCCCCGGGACTCGAGACGGCGATCACGGTCAGATTGTCGCTCCGACGCCGCTGCTCCACCACGTGACGGAGCGCGCGATATTGCTCGGCCTCCAGGCCCGCGGGGGCCACCAGGCTCACCAGGTGGTCATCGACGGCTCCGGTCGGTCCCACCCCGCGCCGACGCGTCGACGGGGGCTTGGGCACCGGTCGCGTCGGTCGCGGCTCGGCAGCGTGCCCGTTGTCGGTCGGGACGGGCCGGGCCCGGAGGACCCGGTCTCGCTGCGCCTGCTCGAGGGCCTTCGAGAACTTGCTCATCCGCCGATCAAGGTGCGCAGGGTGCGCGCCATGTCCCAGAACTGATCGCTCGAGAGGCCCATCGCCTGGGGCAAAAGCCCGGGATGGAGGATGACCAGGGCGCCGACGGCGGCCACGACGGCGGCCGACGTGCCGAGAAGGCCCCAGCCGAGCGGCCCCATGCGGCGGCGGGCTCGCCGCCGCGCGACGCTCGGGGTCGAGCGCACCCGCCGCGCCGGCCGGGCCGGCAGACCGCCATGGAAATAGGATACGGCCTGGTCGACGATGCCGCCGTCGATGCGTCGGGTCTGGTCGGCGTAGCCGATGAGCAGGCAGTGATCGCAGAGCGTGTTGACCACGCGCGGGATGCCGGCGGCGTGGGCCGAGATGCGGGCCAGCGCCTCTTCCGTGAAGATCCCGAGATCCCGGGAACCGGCTAGGCGCAGCCGGGTCCGGATATAGTTCCGGGTTCCGGACGCTGTCATCGGCGGAATCGTGCACAGGATGGCGATGCGCTGCTTGAGCTGCCGCAGCTCCGGGAGATCGAGGCGGGCCAGTAGCTCGGGCTGCCCAACCAGCACGATCTGGAGGATCTTCTCCTTGGTGGTCTCGAAGTTGGACAGGAGCCGGATCTGCTCGAGCGTCTGCGGGTAGAGGTTTTGCGCCTCGTCGAGGATCAGGACCGTGCTCTGCCCGGTCCGGTGGCGCTCGAGCAGGAAGTTCTGGAGCGCCACCAGCCGCTGGGCGTGGGACTCGCCGGGCTTCTGGATCTCGAACTCCGCCAGCATGTATTCGAGGATGCCGGGGAAGGGGAGCATCGAGTTCGACACGTAGGCGACGGCCGTCGTGCTGTCGAGCTCCTGGCGGAGGGCCTGCAGGAGCATCGTCTTCCCCATGCCCACCTCGGCCGTGACCAGGATGAAGCCCTTCCGCTCCTGGATGGCGTAGAGCAGCTGGGCGAGGGCTTCCTTGTGGCCCGGGGTGAGGAAGAGGAAGTCCGGATCGGGCGTCGGCCCGAAGGGATCGCGCTCCAACCCGTAGAAGTTGACGTAGATGGCCACGGGGCGCTCACGCGCGCCCGCGGGAGAGCAGCTGGGCGAGCTGCTCGTTCCCGTGAGCGAAGAAGTAGCAGGAGCCGGCGAGCACCACGAGGCAAACGAGCACGCCGGCGGCCGCGAACCGGAACCGCCACCGCTCGCGCCGCGAGTCCGCTCCGGTCGAGATCCTCGGAATGCTCACCAGGACCGGGACGGTGGTGTAGGCACGGAGATCGCCGGTCGAATGGAACGAGGTATCGAGCATTTCCGCGAGCACCACGGCGCCGGCGCCGAGGGCCAGTGACAGCGCGACGCAGGCGAGAAGAAGCCGTGACCGCTTGGGCGCGGTGGGCACCGAGGACGCGAGGGCCGGGTCCAGGACCCGGAACTGCTCGCCCTTCTGGCGCTGCTCCATGCTCTCGGCGAGCAGAGCTTCCTCGTAGCGCTTCGAGAGCGTCTGGTAGAGCTCCCGGGTCCCCTCGTAGTCGCGCGTCATCTCGAGAAACTCCTGCTCGCTCTTGGGAGCGTTCTCGACGCGAGACTGGTACGTCTCGAGGGAGCGGCGGATGCGCTGCTCATCCACCTTCAACAGCTTCATCTCGGTCTCGGCGATCTGGATCGCCTCCTGGATCCGCATGACCTCGGGGCTGGGCGGAGGCGGTGTCTTGGCCGCGGCCTTGGGCTTCGGCCCCGCTATCTGCTTCTCGAGGTTGGCGATCTCGTCCTTGATCCGGATGATATCCGGCCACAGGTCCGTGTACTTGATGCGCAGCAGGCTGAGCTCGCGCCGCAGCCGGGCCAGGAGCATCTCGTCGGTCTCGTCGCCGGCGACAATTCGGGCCTGGGCGAGCTGGGAGACGAGCTGGTCGCGTCGCTCGGCCAGGCGGACCTGGTTGTCGCTGTTGATGCGGAGTTGCCCGGTGAGCGAATCCAGGGTGGCGAGGTTACCCTGCATCTGCTGGGGGAGCTGCCCAAGGTACCGGCGCCGCAGGCCGCTCACCCGCGTCTCCTGGTCGTCGAGGCGCTTCTTGGCTTCCGTGAGCTGGACACGCAGGAACTCGGCGGTTCCCGTCGCCTGTCGCTCCCGCGCCTTGAGATTCTCCTCGATGTAGAAGGACGCCAGGGTGTTGGTGACGAGCGCCACCGTCTGCGGGTCGCGTCCCCGGTAGGAGAGGGCGAAGGCGGTCGTGGTGCCGACCCTGCCGGCGTCGGCCTTCAGCTCGAGCCGGATGTCGGTCCGCAGCCGGTCCACCGCCTCCTCGGAGGAGGTGGCCTTCCGCAGCTCGGGGTACAGATTGAAGCGGGTGATGAGGGTGTCGAGGCGGGAGCGGCTGAGGATCTCCTGACTGATGGTCTGCAGGCGGATCTCGAGCTGGCTCGTCACCGTGGGTCTGACGAACGCCTCCGGAACCTGCTGGCGCTCGATCATCACGAGGGCGGTGGACTGGTAAAGATCCGGCAGCGCCATGATGATGCTGACGCCGCCGGTGAGCGGCACCAAGGCCACAAGCATGCCCAGCCACTTCCGCCGGCTCCAGGCCAGGCGCAAGCGGCCGAGGCCGGAGCCGCGCGGGGTGGCGGCCGCGTCGTCGAGGCCCCGGACCGCGTCGCTCATGACCGGTGGGCTCCGCGGCGCTCACGGTCCAGCCCGGCGTCCTTGATCTTGTACAGGAGGGCCCGGTACGAGATCTCCAGGAGCTTGGCGGCGCGGACGCGGTTCCACTGCGTCTGCTCCAGCGCCTGAAGGATGGCTTCGCGCTCCGCGATCTGGGCGGCCTTGCGCGAAATGTCCTTCAACGACAGCGTCGCGGCCTTGGCCGGGCGCGGGGCGCCGTTCTCCTCGGTCACGGGCACGCCGCCGGGCAGGGGACTGCGCCGCAGGAGCGGGTCGCCGAGGACGATCATGCGCTTGATCATGTTCTCCAGCTCCCGGACATTGCCCGGGAACCGGTGGTGCATGAGCCGCTGCACGGTCTCCGCGGGGAGGCGCAGGCTCTCGCGGCGGAAGAGCTGCGAGTAGCGCTGCATGAAGTACTCGGCGAGGACCGGGATCTCTTCGGGGCGCTCGCGCAGCGGCGGCACCACGATCTGGATGACGTTCAGCCGGTAGTAGAGATCCTCCCGGAACCGCCCCGTCGCCACCGCCTGCTCGAGATCCTGGTTGGTGGCGGCGAGCACGCGGACGTCCACCTTGACGGTGGAGCGGCCGCCCACGCGCGAGAACTGACCGTCCTGCAACACGTGCAGGAGCTTGCCCTGGAGCGCGGGATGCAGATCGCCGATCTCGTCCAGGAAAATGGTGCCGCGGTCGGCCGACTCGAACTTGCCGATCTTGAGCTGGTGCGCGCCCGTGAAGGCCCCGCGCTCGTGGCCGAATAGCTCGCTCTCGAGCAGCTCGCGGGGCACCGCGGCGCAGTTGACCTTGACGAAGGGGCCGCTCTCGCGGATCGACTCGTCGTGGACCGCGCGCGCGACGACGTCCTTGCCGGTGCCCGTCTCGCCGCAGATGAGCACGGTGACGTCCACGCGGGCCGCCTGCTCGATGATGTCGCGGACCTCCCTCATCTTCGCGCTGCGCCAGAGCCCGACCTCTTCGTGGAGTCGGCTCCGAGTCTCGTCGTCGGGCGTGCGCTCCCAGCTTCGCCGCGGGCGTGACAGGGCGCTCTTGATCACGTTCTCGAGGTCGTCGGACGTGAACGGCTTCTGGAGGAAGTCGTCGGCGCCGAGCGAGGTGGCCTCCACAGCGCGTTCGCCCGCGTCGGCGTCGGCGATCACGACGATGGCGCCCGGCGAGCCTCCTTGCGTCCGGAGGCGGCGGAGCAGCTCTCCCGCGCTCGCGCCGAGGTCGAGGAGGCTCAGCAAGAACCGTCGCTGCGCCATTTCCGGCAGCGCGTCTTCGAGCGAGCTCGTACACACCGGCTCATAGCCCCATTCGCTGAGTGTCGCGGCGAGGTGCTGCTGGGAGCGCGCTTCCGGGGCAGCGACGAGCACTAGTCTGTTCTTCATTGCGTCATCTTTCGTCCAGGGGTTCAGATGAGCCCTCGTGTGAAATCCCGACCATACGCGTTGGCGTGGTTACGAAGAGCAAAGGAGGTGCCATCCGGACTTATCACTGAAGTGTGCAAGTGCCTGATCTACCGAACCAGAACGCCGCGGTGGAGAGGCAATCAACTTCACTTAATGGGAAATCCAGTTCCTTTCTGACGCCACTGTTAATGAAGACTGACGTGCTGGCGTTTCCTCGTGAATTAATGCCACCGAATTCAATGACTTCCGGGCAGGCTCAGCGCTCGCAACTGTTGCATGCACTACGAAGGAATGTGCTAGGCGCTTCACGGTGACCGAGCTTTCTACTTTTCTTCCGGTACGGCGCCAACTCCAGCCCGCGGAGAAGAAGTGGCGAATTCGACTGACTTCCCGGATGGTTAGCGCCTCTGCGAAGCTGCCCGGCAACCAGGAGACTCCCTCCCGTAAGCGAGCCGGCGTCCTTGCTCGCCCGGTGTGCACATCTTAATTGCACATAGCATGACCCGGAAAATGGTGTCGGAGTTTTTGACGCGCGGCAGGATGAACGGTCACGGACCGGGCCCCCGTCGCCGCGCTGATCTTTCCGGGGTCGATCGCCCGAAGAACTTACCGACGTTCGGTGTAACTTTTACACCGACGCGGCTGCCTCGCGATCACTTCGGGTTCGAGTTTTCTCCGTCCTCGGACTTTTGCAGGATGTGGTCCACGACCTGCGTGACGTGGCCGGCGAGATCATTGAACGCGGCCACCATCTCGGACCGGTCTGCCTGCAGCACATCGACCTTCTGGCGCAGGCGCGCGACCTCCTCCCGGAGCATCTCGTTCTCCCTCTCCAGCGTGTGACTCCGGCTCTGCAAGCGCTCCAGGTTCTCGAGCGCTTCCAGGCACACGCCGAAGAGCCGCTGGCCGTCGGCGAGCCATCGTGCCAGCTCGGGCGCCGAGTTTGCAGTCATGGTGTGCCCGGTCCCTTTCACGGCGCCCGCATCGGCGGAGGCACCGACGGATCGCTGCAGTGAGCGCCTCGATCGCGACGTATCCCGGTGGACGAAGCTCGGCGTGAGGTCGAGAATCTCCACGATGCGCGAGTAGTGGACGCCGGCGGAGGCGTGGGCCTCTTTGATCAGCTCGGCATTTTCCGCCCCGAACAGATCGAGCGCGCGTCCGTCGGACGGCACCACCGCGCTGCTGATATAGCGGATGCGCTTGCCCCGCGCCTTGAGCTGGATGCACACGGAGGCGACATCGCGCTGGTCGAGACGCAATTGCTCCGGGGGGATATTGCTCAGATCGCGCTCGACCACGTAGAGAGCCATGCCCTACCTCCTCCGGGCTGGGGGGATGTTAGCCGACTTCTGGCCTCATCTCAACCGGCTGCGCGCCGCGCGGCCTGGAGCTGGGCCTGAGCGTGCGCGAGAAGGCCGGGGTCGCTCGTGGCGTCGGTGGGAAACGAGGCGACGCCGATGCTGAGGTCCACGCGGCCTTCCGACGGCGGCGCGCCGGAGGAGTCGCTCTGGACCCGATCACGCATGCGGTCGGCGATCGTGGCCGCGTCCGTGTCCGGCGTGTGCACGAGGACCACCGCGATATCCTGCCCGATGACGCCGACGATATCGGTGGAGCGCAGCATGTCGGCGATGCGCCGGGCGATCGCGCTCTCCATGTCGGCTCGCGGCGCGCCCGAATAGGCGGCGCGGATCAGACAGACCGAGAGGAACGCTTGGTAGCGCGTGCAGCGCTGCACCTCCCGGGCCAGGAGATGGCGCATCTCCATGTCCGGGAAGATTCGGGGCGTCGGGCCGGCCTCATCAGACATGGCGGAGCCGGCAAGGCGTGTTCGGCTTATACATTGGCGTCGACGGGAGTCTAGCGTATACGATCAGGAGCGGACAAGCGCATAGGAGGTGCTGTGTTGACACGACTGATGGATGGCGCCGGCATCGCTTTGGCAGCCCTGCTGGCCGGCGGCCTCGTCCCCGCCGCGGCGCGGGCGCTCGAGATCGGTCCGGAGTCGGATCTGTGTGCCGCCATCCGGGCGCTGCCGCCAGGCGAGGAGCTCGTCCTCCGGCCGGGCGACTATCGAGGAGGCTGCAAGCTGCGGCGCGGAGGAGAGTCGGGACGCCCGCTCGTCATCCGGTCGGTGGATCCCGACCACCGGGCACGACTCGTGTATCCGGGCCAGCCGGTCAATCTTCTCGAGATCCGCGCCAGCGATATCACGATCCGGGGCCTCGACTTCTGGGCGGCCCGCGGAGAAGCGGATGGAGTGCGGATCATGTCGGGCAACCGCATCACCGTGGAAGACTGCCGTTTCTCCGAGCTGGGAGGGATCGCGATCGCCTCGACCCACGCGAGTGTGCAGGGCCTCACGGTTCGCGGCAACGTGATCGTGGATTCCGGCTCTACCGGCATGTACTTCGGCTGCCACAATGGTACCGCGTGCGCCGTCAGCGGACTGCTCGTGGAGGGCAACTACATCCACGGCGTGACGGCGGTGCCCGAGGAGGTGGGCTACGGGCTCGAGGTGAAGCTGAACTCGGCGGGGGTGATTCGCGACAACCGCATCGTGGGCACGAAGGGCCCGGGTATCATGGTCTTCGGGTCGCGCGACATCACGCTCGTTAGCGTGATCGAGCGCAACTTCGTGCGAGGCTCGCGCACCTCGTCGGGCATCGTCGTGGGGGGAGGCCCAGCCGTCGTCCGGAACAACATCTCCGGGTGGAATGCGGAAGCAGGGATCGGTCTGGAGAACTATCAGCAGCGGGGACTCCTCCGGGCCATCACGCTGATCCACAACACGGTCTACAACAACGGGCAGGGTGGGATCACCGCGCCCGAGTCCGGACTGCTGCTGGCGCGCATCCTCAACAACGCCGCGCACGTGCGGTCCGGCACCCCGGCCCTGCCCAGGCCTCGGGTAGGCGTGCGGCTGGGCGGCAACGTCGACTGCACCTGGGCAGCGTGCTTTGTGAACCCCGACGCCCTCGATTTCTCACCGGCTCCGGGCTCCCTGCTGCAGGGGCTGGGGGGGGTGCGCGGTGAGGACGTGGTCGCGGATGACTTCTTCGGCTCGAAGCGCGGGAACCCGCCGACGCTCGGAGCGGTCGAGCGACCCAGCGGCCCGATTCAGTTGAGTCCCCAACCATGACTCGATCCGTCGCGCAAGTTTTGCGTAGGTAGTGTGTGGCGTAACCAATTGATTCAAAGCGTGTTCTTCTAGGTTTCGGCCGTCCTCGCGGCATCCACACGCACTTTCGACATCGGAGTGAATCCGGTTTCCCAATGAAGCGAATCGACTTCTCTATCTCATTGCCTTCTATCCCCAAATAAATCAATGGGTTAGAAATAAAGAGTCCCCCCTCGGTGGCACTTTGTTTGCTCTCATCACGTCCCGACTTGGCAGGGTCGGATGTTCTCACCCTGACCTTTAAGAGGAGAGAGGAGCAGGAATGCGCGTTCTTCTGACTGGGCACAACGGCTACATCGGGTCGGTCATGCTTCCCGTGCTGCAGGCGGCCGGTCACGACGTGGTTGGGCTGGATACGTTCTTCTTCGAGGACTGCACCCTCAGGGATGGCAGCGAGCGCATCGCCGTGCTCCGCAAGGATATCCGGGACATCCGATCGTCCGACCTGGAGGGCTTCGATGCCGTGGCCCACTTGGCCGCGCTCTGCAACGACCCTCTCGGGGACCTGCATCCAGAGTGGACGCACGACATCAACCACCGGGCGTCGGTGGACCTGGCCCGGCTCGCCCGCGAGGCGGGAGTGAAGCGCTACCTGTACGCCTCGTCGTGCAGCATGTACGGCGCGGCGGGCGCCGACGACCTGCTCACCGAGGACGCTCCGCTGCGACCGCTCACCGCCTACGCGGTCTCCAAGGTGCGAACCGAGGAAGACGTCGCCAAGCTCGCCGACAGCTCCTTCAGCCCGGTGTTCATGCGGAACGCCACGGCCTACGGCGTATCCCCGCGGCTCCGGGCCGACGTCGTACTCAACAACCTCGTGTGCTGGGCACACACGACGGGCCGCATCCGCATCATGAGTGACGGAACGCCCTGGCGTCCCATCGTGCACGTCCAGGACATCTCGCGCGCGTTCGCAGCCGCGCTGGCCGCGCCGCGCGAAGCCATCCACAACCAGGCCTTCAACGTGGGCGCGAACGGCGAGAACTATCAGGTGCGCGAGCTGGCCGAGATCGTGCGGGCCACCGTCGCGGGCTGCACGGTGGAGTACGCGGAAGGTGCCGGCCCGGACCCCCGCAGCTACCGCGTGGACTTCTCGAAGCTGACGCGGACGCTCCCCGATTTCCGGCCACAGTGGAACGCCTCGTTCGGCGCCAAGGACCTCTACGACGCGCTCCAGGACGCGGACGTGACGCTGGCCGAGTTCCAGGGGCGCCGATTCATCCGCCTCACCCAGATCAAGCACCTGCTCGACCAGGGACGGCTGGACCGCGACCTGAGGTGGGTTCGCGTCTAGCGCGAGCGCGCCCACGCACCCATACCCGTCAGAGGAGCGATGACCACCATGGCCGGATGCCGGTTCTGCGGCGCGAGCCTCCACCACACCTTCGTGGACCTGGGGATGTCGCCGCTGTGCGAAAGCTTCCTCACCCGCGAGCAGGTGAACCAGATGGAGCCGTTCTACCCACTGCACGCCTATGTCTGCGGGCGGTGCTTCCTGGTCCAGGTGGAAGAGTACGTCGGACCGGAGCGGATCTTCAGCGAGTACGCATATTTCTCTTCCTTCTCGACGGCGTGGCTCGAGCACGCAAAGTCCTACGTGGATATGATCACCTCCCGGCTCCAGCTCGGATCCGGCAGCTACGTGGTGGAGCTGGGCAGCAACGACGGCTACCTGCTGCGGAACTTCGTGGCGAAGAGCATCCCGGTGCTCGGGGTGGAGCCCGCCGCGAATGTGGCGGCGGCGGCGGTGAAGCAGGGCGTGCCCACCACCACCCGCCTGTTCGGGCTGGAGACGGCCGGTGCGCTCCTGGCCGAGCGGGGCCGGGCCGACCTGATCATCGGCAACAACGTGCTGGCGCAGGTCACCGACCTGAACGGCTTCGTGGCCGGTATGAAGATGCTGCTGAAGCCGCAGGGCGTGATCACCATGGAGTTCCCCCACCTCCTGCGCCTGATGGACGAGAACCAGTTCGACACGATCTACCACGAGCATTTCTCCTACTTCTCCTTCCTGACCGTCGAGCGGATCTTCGCCAAGCACGGCCTGACCCTGTTCGACGTCGAGGAGCTCTGGACCCACGGCGGCTCCCTGCGGATCTATGCGCGCCACGCCGAGGACGAGTCGCGGCCGGGGGGTCCCCGGGTCGAGAAGCTCCTGGCCCGCGAGCGGGCGGCCAGCCTGGACCGCCTCGAGAAGTACGCGCGCTTCACCGAGCAGGTGCAGGAGACCAAGCGCCGGCTCCTCGAGTTCCTGATCGCGGCCAAGCGGGAAGGAAAGACCATCGTCGGGTACGGGGCGCCGGGCAAGGGCAACACGCTCCTCAACTATTGCGGCATCCGGACCGACTTCCTCGACTACACGGTGGACCGGAACCCCTACAAGCACGGACGCTTCCTGCCGGGCACCCACATCCCCATCTTCCATCCCGAGAAGATCAAGGAGACGCGCCCGGACTACGTCCTGATCCTGCCCTGGAACCTCAAGGACGAGATCATGGCGCAGATGGTCGAGATCCGGACCTGGGGCGGCCAGTTCGTGATCCCGATCCCGCGGCTCGAGGTCGTGCGGTGATCTTCACCGAGACCGCGCTCCCGGGCGCGTGGATCGTGGACCTCGAGCGGCTCGAGGACGCGCGGGGCTTCTTCGCGCGGAGCTGGTGCGAGCGCGACTTCCAGGAGCGGGGGCTCAACCCCCGCCTCGTGCAGTGCAACGTGTCCTTCAACAAGTGCCGGGGCACCCTCCGCGGCATGCACTACCAGGCGGTGCCACACCGGGAGGCCAAGCTCATCCGGTGCACGCGCGGAGCGATTCATGACGTGATCATCGACCTCCGCCCCGACTCGCCGGCCTTCCGGCGTCACGAGGCGGTGGTGCTCGACGCGGACAGCCGCCGCATGCTCTACGTGCCTGAGGGCGTCGCGCACGGTTTCCAGACGCTCGAGGACGAGACCGAGGTTTTCTATCAGATGTCCGAGTTCTACGCGCCGGATCACGCCCGTGGGGTGAGGTGGGACGATCCGGTCTTCGGCATCCGGTGGCCGGATGCCGAGCGGACCATCTCCGACCATGACCGGAGCTATCCGGACTTCCCGGCCTGAGGCGACGGGCATGCGGATCGCAGACGTGCGGGCGGGGCTCGACCGGGGCGCGGCCGGCGCGGCCATGTACCGCGCCGTGGAAGACCTCTACCCGCTGTGCCGGAGCATCACCGGCAACGGGCTCCGGCAGACGCTCCGCTACGTCGCCGAGCGCGCGCCGCTGGCGCTGCGCGAGGTGCCTTCGGGAACGCAGGTGCTCGACTGGGCAGTGCCGAAGGAGTGGAACATCCGGGAGGCCTACATCGCCAGCTCGAGCGGAGAGCGGGTGGTCGACTTCCGTCGCTCGAACCTTCACGTGGTCAACTACAGCTCGCCTGTCCGGGCGCGGATGTCGCTGCAGGAGCTGGTGCCCCACCTGCACACCCTCCCGGCCGCGCCGGACTGGGTGCCGTACCGGACGTCGTACTACCGCGAGACCTGGGGGTTCTGCCTCAGCCACCGCCAGATGACCACCCTCCCCGAGGACCAGTACGAGGTCTGCATCGACTCCACCCTGGAGCCGGGCGCCCTCACCTACGGGGAGTGCTACCTGCCGGGAGCGACGTCGGATGAGGTCCTGATCTCCTGCCACGTCTGCCATCCGTCCCTCGCCAACGACAACCTCTCGGGTGTCGTGCTCGCGATGATGCTGGCCAGCCGGCTGCGCGAGTGCGCGCTCCGGTACTCGTACCGCTTCCTCTTCATCCCAGGGACCATCGGCTCTATCACGTGGCTGGCCCTCAACGAGGCCACGGTGGACCGGATCAAGCACGGCCTCGTGCTCGCGTGCGTGGGGGACCGCGGGGCCTTCACCTACAAGAAGAGTCGCCGCGGGGACGCGGAGGTGGACCGCGTGGTCGCCCACGTGCTCCAGGAGCGGGGTGTCGCGCATCGGATTGAGGAGTTCACGCCCTACGGGTACGACGAGCGGCAGTTCTGCTCGCCCGGCTTCAACCTGCCGGTCGGCTGCTTCATGCGCACGCCGCACGGACGCTTCCCCGAGTACCACACCTCGGCCGACAACCCGGGCCTGGTCTCGGCGGCGTCGCTCGCGGAGTCGCTCGAGACGGTCCTGGCGATCCTGGACGCTCTCGAAGGCAACCAGCGCTACCTGAACCAGAACCCGAAGGGTGAGCCGCAGCTCGGCAAGCGCGGCCTGTACCGGTCGATGGGCGGTTACGCGCAGGACGGGGTGGACGAGCTGGCCCTGCTCTGGGTGCTCAACCTGTCCGACGGGGAGCACTCCCTGCTGGACATCTCGCGGCGCTCGGACCGCGAGCTGGGGGCGATCCGCCGAGCGGCCGATCTGCTCGAGGCCAACGGCCTACTCAAGGAGCTCGCGAAATGACCGACGGCATCGGAACTTTCACCTGCCGGGCGAAGAGGGGGTGGCCATCGTGAAGGTCGTCTTGTTCTGCGGAGGACTGGGGACGCGGCTCCGGGAATACTCCGACACCATCCCGAAGCCCATGGTTAATATCGGGCCGCGGCCGATCATCTGGCACGTGATGAAGTACTACGCCCACTTCGGCCATACCGACTTCATTCTCTGCCTCGGATACCGCGGCGACATGGTCAAGAATTACTTCCTTAATTACGACGAGTGCCTGTCCAACGACTTCGTGCTGTCGAAGGGCGGCAAGGACGTACGGCTCTACGGGCGTGACATCGCGGACTGGACGATCACGTTCGCCGACACGGGACAGCACTCCAACATCGGGCAGCGCCTCAAGGCGGTGGAGCGGTACCTCGACGGCGAGGAGGTGTTCCTCGCCAACTATACGGACGGCCTCTCCGACCTGCCGCTGGACTGGTATCTCGACGACTTCCTGAGCCAGGGCAAGGTCGGCAGCTTTGTCTGCGTGCGGCCCAACTACAGTTTCCATCTCGTCTCGCTCTCCCCGGAAGGGGCCGTGAAGGACATCAAGCACGTGGCCAAGTCGGGGCTGTGGATCAACGGCGGGTTCTTCGCGTTCCGGCGCGAGGTGTTCGACTACATGCGCGAGGGCGAGGAGCTGGTCCAGGAGCCGTTCCACCGGCTCATCGCGGGTGACCAGCTCATGGCCTACCGGCACGAGGGCTTCTGGGGCTGCATGGACACGCTGAAGGACAAGCAGCTGTTCGACGAGATGCACGCGCGGGGCGAGCGGCCGTGGGAAGTGTGGAAGGCGGGCGGAAGGGGAGCTCCGGGGGAGCCGGTCCCGCACCACGGCAACGGCGACGAGCAGCGGATGCAGGTCATGAGCCGGCTGGACGGCCGCGCCGACTGAGCGGGAGGCGGCGTGCTCACGATCGGACTCGACTGGACGAAACCGCGGCTCGGGCACGTCCTGTGCCTGGGGGCTCACTGCGACGACATCGAGATCGGCTGCGGCGGGACGATCGCCAAGCTGGCGGACGAGCACCCGGGGCTGACGGTGACCTGGGTGGTGTGGAGCTCCAACGACCTGCGAGCCCGGGAGGCCCGCGCGAGCGCGGAGGCGATCCTGGCCGGCGTGAAGGCAAAGCACATCGTGATCAAGAGCTTCCGCGACGGGTTCCTTCCGTACCACGGCGCGGAGGTCAAGGAGGCCTTCGAGGAGCTGAAGAAGATCGCGGCTCCGGACATGGTGTTCACGCACTATCGCGCCGACCTGCACCAGGACCACCGGCTCGTGTCGGAGCTGACGTGGAATACCTTTCGCGACCACCTGATCCTCGAGTACGAGATCCCCAAGTTCGACGGAGACCTCGGGTCGCCGAACGTCTTCGTCCACCTGGACCGGGCTCTCTGCCGACGCAAGATCGAGAACCTCATCCGGAGCTTCCCGAGCCAGGCGGACCGGCGCTGGTTCTCGGAGGAGACCTTCCAGGCGATCCTGAGGTTGCGGGGCATGGAGTCGAACGCGCCGGACGGATACGCGGAAGGCTTCTACGGCCGGAAGCTGATCCTGGGCTGAAGCGCTCGTGAACCGCCGGGGCAGGGTCGGGGCGATCGCGGTCCTCAGCAACTACGGGAACCGCAACCTCGGGGACGAAGCCACGCTCGCGGCGATCCTGCAGCAGGTCCGGGATCGGCGTGAAGGGGCCCGGCTCTATGCGATCTCGTTCGACCCCGAGGACACGGAGGCCCGGCACGGCGTGATCGCGCTGCCCGCCCAGCGCCAGACCCGGAAGGCCGCCAGGATATCCGGCCGCGAGGTCGTCAGCGCCGCCCCAAGTCAGCGCGGCCGGCTGGTCACGGCTCTCGACCGCCTCAAGGCGCGGCTGCGGGCCGCTCCGGTCGTGGGCCGGCTCCTGCGTGGGCTGCGAGCCCTCTGGACGGGAACTCGGGGTCTGGTGGGGGAGGCGGCCTTCGTCACGCGGACGGTGAGGGCCCTGCGCGGGATCGATTGCCTCGTGGTGGGCGGCGGCGGCCAGCTCTCCGACGATTTCGGCGGGACGTGGGCGTTCCCGTACCTCGTCCTGAAGTGGACGGTGATGGCGCGGCTGGCCGGGGCTCGGGTGCTGTTCGTGAGCGTGGGCGCGGGCCCGCTCGACTCGCGCCTCGCCCGGCTCTTCGTCGGAGCCGCCCTGAGGCTCGGCGACCACCGCTCATTCCGCGACGAGGGCTCGCGCGCGCTGATCGCGACCCTCGGCGTGGCGGGCGCGGTCTATGCGGATCCCGCGTGGGCGCTGCGGGTGGAGAAGGCGGAAGCCGCGTCCCGGCCCGGGAGCGCGCCGCTGGTGGTCGGGCTCAACCCGTTTCCCCACGAGGACGCGCGGTACTGGCCGGGCGGGAAGCGCGCGCGGTACGAGGGCTACCTGGACACCCTGGCGGGCTTCACGGAGTGGCTGCTCGCCCGCGGGTACTCGGTGGTGCTCTTCCCGACGCAGCTGCGGTCGGACCCGCGCGTGATCGCGGACCTGAAGACGCGGCTGGCCGCCCGCGGGCCGGGGCTGCCGGGGCGGGTGCTGGAGCGGACGGTGGAAACGGTGGACGACCTCGTGGCCACGATCTCGACGCTCGACCTGGTCGTGAGCGGGAGGTTCCACGGCATCCTCCTCTCGTTCCTGCTCCGCAAGCCGGTGGTGGGGCTATCGTACCAGAGCAAGATCGACGAGCTGATGCAGCGGGCCGGCCAGGACGCCTACCTGCTGCCCGCGGCCGGCCTGGATAGCCGATCGCTCGCCGAGCGCTTCGAGGCGCTCGAGTCCGCGCGAGCCCGGATCGCGGCCCGGCTCGAGGAGGAGGCCGGGCGCTGCCGGCGGGCGCTGGAGTCGCAGTTCGACACCCTGTTCGGAGAGAAGCATCCGCGCACCACGACCGCATGACATCGGGGGCCAAACGCGTATGAACTTCGCCAAATCGCAAGCGTTGCAGTCGAGGTTCCACGCCGTCATTCCCGGGGGCAGCCACACCTACGCCAAGGGGGACGACCAGTATCCCGAGCACTCGGCGCCCTACATCGTGCGGGGAGCGGGCAGCCACGTCTGGGACGCGGACGGCAACGAGCTCGTCGAGTACGGCATGGGGCTCCGGGCGGTGACGCTCGGCCACGCCTACGGGCCGGTGGTCGAGGCGGCGCAGCGGCAAATGCTGCTCGGCAGCAACTTCACCCGCCCCGCGACCATCGAGCTCGAATGCGCGGAGGAGCTCCTCGGGCTTATCCACGGCGCCGAGATGGTGAAGTTCGCCAAGAACGGCTCGGACGTGACGACGGCGGCGGTGAAGCTCTCCCGCGCCTACACCGGCCGGGACATGGTGGCGGTCTGCGCGGAGCACCCCTTCTTCTCCGTCGAGGACTGGTTCATCGGGACCACGCCGGTCTCGGCGGGCATTCCGGACGCGGTGAAGGCGCTCACCGTGAAGTTCCACTACAACGATCGCGCGGGGATCGAGGCCCTGTTCGCCCAGTACCCGGGGCGCATCGCCTGCGTGATGCTCGAGCCGGCCACCGCGATGGAGCCGGTGGACGGCTTCCTCACCGAAGTCCAGCGGCTGTGCGCCCGGCACGGGGCGCTGTTCGTGCTCGACGAGATGATCACCGGCTTCCGCTGGCACCTGGGAGGTGGCCAGGAGTACTACGGAGTCGTTCCCGACTTGGCCTCCTTCGGGAAAGCGATGGGGAACGGCTTCTCGGTCTCGGCGATGGTCGGCAAGCGGGAGATCATGGCCCTGGGCGGTCTCCAGCACGACCGGGACCGGGTGTTCCTGCTCTCCACCACGCACGGCGCGGAGACGCACAGCCTGGCCGCCGCCATCGAGGTCATGCGGATCTACCAGCGGGAGAAGGTCGTCGAATACCTCTGGCATCAGGGCCAGCGGCTGCGCGATGGACTCGGGCAGGTGATCGCCAGCCTCCGCTTGACCGAGCACTTCCAGGTGCTCGGCATGCCTTGCAACCTCGTCTATGCGGCGCGCGACGAGAACAAGCAGCCCTCGCAGGCCCACCGGACGTTGTTCCTCCAGGAGATGCTGAAGCGCGGGTTCATCATGCCGTCCATGGTGGTGAGCTTCTCGCACTCCGACCAGGACATCGATCGCACGGTGGAGGCCGTGGGCGAGGCGCTCGTCGTGTACCGGCGGGCCCTCGAGGAAGGCATCGGCAAGTACCTGCTGGGCCGCCCGGTGAAGCCGGTCATGCGGCAGCGTAACTAGGTGGGCGGAGGCGAGAGGCGCCGGATGTCAGCTGACGCGGCTCGGGAGCGGCGTCCCCGGGTGAGCATCGGGATCCCGGTGTTCAACGGGGCGCCGTTCCTCCGCGAGACGCTCGACTGCATCGTCGGCCAGACCTGGCGGGACAGCGAGATCGTTATCTCCGACAACGCGTCCACCGACGAGACGCCCGAGATCTGCCGCGACTACGCGGCGATGGACCCACGCATCCGCTACCATCGCGCCGAGACCAACGCCGGCTCGGCGTGGAACTTCAACCGGGTCATCACCCTCTCGACCGGCACGTACTTCAAACTCGCCAATGCCGACGACCTGTGTGACCTGACCCTGGTCGAGAAGTGTGTCGGGGTCCTGGACGCTCACTGTGAGGTGGTCGCCTGCTTCGGCCGGACGACCCTGATCGACGAGCAGGGCCGCCGGATCCGCGACTACGACGACGATCTGGACGTCCGGGACCCGGACCCGGGCGAGCGCTTCGTGACCGTGCTCCGACGGCTCGGCCTCGTGAACATGATGCAGGGCGTGGTGCGGCTGGACGCGCTCATCACGACGGGGCTGATGGAGCGCTACCTCGGCTCCGACATGGTGCTGGTCGCGGAGCTCGCGCTGCATGGCCAATTCCACGAGATCGACGAGCGGCTCTTCTACCGGCGTATGCACGGCGAGGCCTTCAGCGGCCTGGGGTCGCTGGAAGAGAAGGTCGCCTACATGGTGCCGACACAGAAGGGGCGCGCCCAGTTCTACTACTGGCGGCACTACGCCGGCTACCTGCGGGCGATCCGCCGCAGCCCCCTGAGCCCGCGACAGAAGCTCGCGCTGCTCGGCCGGATCTCGCGACGCGCAGTCGGCGCACGCACCGTGCTGCTCCAGGAGCTGCACGCGGAGCTGAGCGCGATCTTCGGCCGAGCCGCTCTTCCGAAGTAGCGCCCACGCCAAGGAGGGATGGACCCGATGCGCGATGCGACCTCCGAACCCTCTACGGAACGCACGACTGTCCATGAAGTGGGGCTCCTCTCTGTCTTGCGTGTCCGCCGTCCAGAGCTCGCCCTCGCGATCTTCGTGATGGCGACGCTCCTCTTCAAGGTGAAGCTCATGCGACCGGCCGCGACCGGATGGATCCTCCTGGCCATCATCCAGCACGACGCGACCATCCTCGCCCTGCTCCTGGTCCTCTACGCGGCGGCCCTGGCGGTGGCGCGCCACTCGTCCAGCCGCGCCGCCGGCATCGTGTCCCGGCTTTCTATGGTCACCTGCCTCGCGATCGTCCTCTTGTACACCGCGGACGTCTTCGCCTACTATTTCTTCGCCACGCGCCTCTACGTCAGCGACATCGTCACCTTCTCGGCGGAGCTTGGTTCGATCTTTTCCTTGCTGCGCACCGGCTGGTTGATCGCCTTCGGCATCCCGGCCTGGAAGCTCGTCGTCAAGCTCGCAGTCGGCGGGGTCGTGGTCTGGATGGCGTTGTACACCTGCTACCTGTTCTTCGTCCGACCGGCTCGCCAACCTCTTCGGAGCCGGTCTCTTGTCTTTGCGGCCCTCCTGCTGACGTTCTTCCATTTCGTTCCGATTCCAGGGTATGTCTACTCGTTCGGTGACAAGCCTCTCTTCGAGAACTTCCTCGAGCGAAACGCGAACTTCTTCATCCACAGCAACTTCACCGACCCGTTCCGCGCCAGTCTACTCGCGACGCCCCCGCCGCCCGAGACGTGCCACCTGAGCCGGCAGCGGCGCGTCAACGTGATCCTCCTCATCGTCGAGAGCCTCTCGGCGTATCACTCGAGATACTTCTCGGGCGTGGAGGACTGGACCCCGAGGCTCGATGAGATCGCGAAGCGGGAGACGTCGCTCACCAACTTCCACGCCAACGGGTGGACCACGATCGGCGGGCTGATCTCGCTGTTGACGCGGACGTTTCCGTTCGTCCCGGAAAAGACGGAGTTCAACAAGTGGGGATCGCCGCGACTCACCGACTTCGGGGATACCTCGCGATCCCTCGCGCGGGTGCTGTCGGACCAGGGCTACCGCACCGAGTTCATCGCGGGCGGAGACCTGGGGTTCCTCGGGCAGGACACGTGGCTGCGGACACAGGGCTTCCAGAAGCTCGTCGGGCATGACGATCCCCGGTTCGACGGACAGACCGTGCGCGGGCCCTTCGACTCGGTGCCGGATCGTCTGCTCTACGCGGTCGCGCTGGAGGAGCTCCGCGGGATGCCCGCGAGCCGACCATACTTCGCGGTCATCCAGACGTACTGGAGCCATCGCCCGTTCATGACTCCGGATGGCGCTCAGCTCCACGGCGAGGAGCAGGTGATCCGGGAGACCGACGCGCAAATCGGGGCGCTCTACGACCGACTGATGGCCGCGCGCTTCTTCGAGAACGGGCTGCTGTTCATCACCGGCGACCACCGGGCCATGGAGCCATTCCGGAAGGACGAGTTCGCTCGCTTCGGCGCATCCGCGGTCACGCGCATACCGGGGGTGATCGTGACCCGCGCCATCGCCCTGCCACGAGTGCTGGACGAGCACTTCCAACAGCGTGATTTCGGCGCCTCAATCGAGGCGCTGCTCGGCGAGCGGCACTGCGTGGGCCCGCAGGAGGGTGCCTTCCTGGCCGACCCGCCCAGGCCCGGTCGCTGCATCATGCATGCGCGGGGCGACGACCGCGACCTGATCTTCGTCAAGTGCGGGAGCCGGGAAGGTACGATACGGGTCGCGGGCGACACGACCGGGCTCGTGAGCGGTGACGTCGACGACGAAGCGTCCGTCGTTCGAACCGTCAATCTGACACGGATGCGCCCGGCCCGGCCCTCTAGCCCGCCGCGCCCGTAGGCGCCCGCGGCGCTGCCTGACAGGAGAGAGCTTGCGGGTCAGGTCCGCGCGGTCGATTCTGATCTCAGCTGCCATCGCGCCCCTGGCCTTCGGTGGGGCGCTCGTCTACGTTCTCCGGCCGAATCCGACGGTGCCGGTCTTCTACCAGGGCCCGAGCAAGGCCTGGTCTCACCGGGCCCTCTCGGACGGCGCGCCGGAGAACTCTCCGCAGGGGCTCCGACGCGCCTTTGCCCTCGGGGCACCTGGTGTCGAGATCGACGTGATCTACGATGCCCGGCGGAATGGACTCTACGTGATCTCGGAAGAGGCGGTTGCGGCGAGGCTGCCCGCGGTTCTGCATCTGACCGAAATGCTCGCCGCCGTGCCGCCACACGGCCTGGTCTGGCTGGACTTTTGGAACCTGAGAACGCTGTCCGACACGGATGCGCAGCGCGCCACCGATAGCCTGCGGACCGAGCTCGAGACCGCCCGAATGCGTGACCGGGCGATCGTCGAGTCCGTGGATCCGAGGAGACTCGGCGCAGTGGCCAGCCTAGGGATGCGAACCAGCCTCTGGCTCCAGATCACCCCGACGCGGGCGGGCCGCCTGGCGCATGTACGCGATCTCCTCGTGGCCGGCATGCGATTCCGCTCAGCGAGCTTTGCCGCCGTATCACTCGATTACATGCAATATGACAGGTCGGTGGGTTTCGTGTTCGCGCGCGTGCCGATCCACCTGTTCACCGTCAATGATCCCGGCACGCTGTGCGAGCTCACCCGGGATCCTCGCGTCAAGGTGATCCTGACCGATTCCCTCTACTTCCGGGCCACTGGTTGTCCCGCTTGACACCCCAGGTCGCTCCGGTCAACCGAAGTAGACCGCGACGAGCCAGAACCCGATGGCTACCCACGCCAGAATCGCCACGCGTCGGAGCCAGAGCCGGTATCCGGTCGGGCACAGCGTCGCGAAGAAGACCTCCTGGAGCCCGGCGACGACCAGCAATGCGTAGGTCACGCGCAGGCGGTAGGGACCGAGATCGCGGAACCGTGGATACTTCCTGACCCCCGCCTCGTAGGCGGCCCGGATCCGGGCTCTGGCACCCGCGACGTCTGGGGGGGGCTGGAGCGTCACGGAGGCGGGGGTGGCCACCGCGGCCTGGCTGACGCGCACGGCTCGACCGGCACGGGCGACCGTGAGGGACGAGCCGGCCCGGGGAACGGTGACCGTCCAGTCCTCGTCGCCCGAGAATTGGGTAGAGACCGGATCGTCCGGGCAGGGGTTCGACGCGGGCACCGCATCGAGACACCACACGGCCACCGTCCAGGAGTTCCCCGCTGGCTGATCGACGAGGAGGGTGTCCGCCGGCTTCGGCCGGTCGTTCACGACGTGCCACCCGGCAAACGGGTCAAGGCTGCCCCGGAGTTGCCGGACCGTGGCTCCCGATGACGAGGCCAGACGCAGCGACAAGCGGGGCGGGGCTGTCGGCGGCTCCACATGGTAGACCCCGACCGGGCCGACCCGCCGAAGTTTCACGTCGGCCGCGGTCGTCCACTGGATCCGGGCAGTCTCCGTCGGCGCTCCCGATGAATGATCCACGATGACCCAGAGGTCCGGATCGACCTGGACGATCTGCCGTCGGGCGACGTACCCGGCATCGAGATGCCGCTCGAGGTCGAGCGCGGCCAGACGATCCGACCAGGCGGATGAGATCAGCCGGGTGGAGCGCGCGCTCGCCGGGGACTCCGTCACGAGATGCGGCGCGTTGGATCCACTCCACGACTCGGCCCGGGAGCGACCCGCCACACCGTAAGGCCAGTAGCCCACGTTCGTGATCCACGTCTGGCCCGCCGCCCATAGGAGGACGCTCATCTCGTCGGCGTGCTTGTGGCCGTGCCCGGGAAAATACGACCAGGCCACCACGGTCTGGCTCGCGTGTCGCGAGTCGCGTGTAGCTCCGAGGCCATTCCACCAGAACGAATAGCCGGCCACCGGATAGAGAGACCGCGCCTGCGCTGCCGGCCAGCTCGCGCGATACGCGAGCGGCTCGCTGCGGCCGTCGGGCCGGACCCGCGTGGTTAGCGGCCCGGCCGGAAACGCATCGTCAGTGGGGTCGCCAGTGGTATCGCCAAAGACCGGAAGGCTGCCGTCGGGCCGGCGCAGCTGGGCGTAGAAGTCGATCGCTCGCTCGTACTTCTGCACCCAGGACTCCGGGAGCGGCATCTCCATGAGGGTGAGATATCTCAAGGCCATCGCGAGCAGCTCTACGCCGGCCCGGTGGTAGCCTGCTGAATGCTCGAGAACCACGCCCTGGTCATCGATGTAGAAACCCATCTCCTCGTCGAGCCGGGCCAGCGCGGTGTTCCGGTACTGGGCGGTCTCGGGCAGCTCCGGGAACGCGAGGGCCAGGTGCCAGAGCGCCAGGTTCTGCATGACACCGTGATTGGTTGCGACCGTGAAGTGCGCCGGCCGCGCGAGCAGCAACCCGCTCCGGGCCACGAACGTGAGAAGTGTCGCGCCGACCGCCGGGTCGTAGGCTGGGTGGTGACGATAGGCGAGCCAGAAGGCGGCGAGGACAGGGACCCGGGCCGCGACCGCGTGATCATTCCAGAGGAAGCCTCTCGGAAGCCATGCGTGCCGCTCGTACTCGGCCCACGCGACGATCATATCCCGGGCTGCAAAGAGGTAGCGGTCCTCCCCGCTCTGGAAGTAGGCGCGGAGCAGGAGCTGGGGCAGGACCAGCCCGGCGAAGCTCAGCGGTTCTTCGTTGTCGTCCTTGTCCAGGTCGGCCGGTGCGAACGGCAGTGTGACGCGCATCCGGCGAAGGCCGGGGACATCCACCTCCCCCGCGAGCAGCTTCCTGGCGGCCGGCACCGCATCCGGGAGCGCAAAGACGGGCAGGGCGACTCCGAACCCGGGACCGAAGCTGGCCAGCTCGCGCAGCCGCGAATCGTCCGGCGTGGCGCGGCTCGCTTCAAGGAGCGCGGGAGGCACGTACGGGCTGGCCACGTAGTAGTGGGCGAGATGAGGAAGCCACACGGCACCAATCACGACGAACGGAGCCAAGAGGGACAGGAGGGTGGTCACTACGCTCCGGGCTTACCGTGGCGCGGCGGGGCCGGCCGCGTGCTTGTAGAGAAAGACCGTGGGCCGGCGCGCATTGTAGGTGAGCACCATCACCACGCCGTGGGTGCTGATCGGGATCGCGATGGAGCAGCTCACCGGGCCGTATTGTCCGACGTCGAAGAAGGGCGGCCGCTGGCTCTGGAGCTGCCAGCGATCGGTGACCGCATCGTAAACGTGAAAGGTCCCGTCCTCGGCGAAGAGCAGGAACTTCCCGCTGGCCGGGTCCGCCGTGAAAATGGCGTGACCTCCGCTGTCGAGCGGGAACGGGGAGTCGGTGGCGCGCTTGACGCCTCCCTTTTGGTCCATGACGTACACGGTCTTGACGCCGCTGCCTCCCCCAAACACCACGACCTTGTCCACCGGGCTGTACTCCGCGGTGGCATGGTACGGCCCCGTCTTGATGGTCGCGGACGGCGTGGACCAGCTCCGCCAGCCGAAGCTGTAGAACTCGATCTCGTTCCGGCCGACGAAGAGGATGCCGTTCCGCTCGGGAAAATACTCGATGGCGCCACAGCAGTTGTACTCCTCGTTCGGGATCCTCGTCAGCCGGCTCCACGTCTTCGTCGGGATGTGGTACTTCCAGATGTTCGAGCTGTCGTAAGGACGGAAGTACAGCTCACCCGTGTTGGGATTGATCGTGTTGTGGTCGTATCCGTGGGTCGCGAGCATGTCCTCTGGCTTCGGGTCCGGCTCCTGCCGCCAGGTATTGGTCTGCTCGTCGTAGGTGATGAACTTCCCAAGGCCGTCGTGCGGCCCGCCCACGAAGAGCACCTGGTGCGAGGTAGGATCCCAGACCCCGCTGTTCTGGTACTCCAGCACGTTGTAGATCATGACGGGGCGCGGGACCTGGAGGAGGGCCGGCGTCAGCCCGTTCGTCTTGAGCTCCGCCCAGGTCCCGGGAGCCATGGAAGCGGCCAGGTCGCCGAGGGCCGAGGCCGCGGCGGCCCGGGGCGCAGCCGGGAGCAGAGCGGCGGTGGCGAGCAAGAGGAGGGCCGGAACCCTGGCGGCGGCCATCGTCACGCAGCCTCAGCGCGAGACGGGCCGCTTGATCGGCCCGATCGGCGCGTTAGTGGCGAGCACGAGCTGGTCCAGCCACACCTCGCCGTCGCGGCATCCTCCATAGACGCCGCCCTTGTAGACGTCGAGCCAGAGCTGCCGGATGTGCAGCCCGTGGTGGCCGGGCAGCCGAAAAATCATGTTGGTCTTTTCATAGGCCAGGACCCCGTCCACCCACCCGCGGATGACGCCGTCGGCTTTGCCCGGCGTGTTCATCTTGATGAACTGCTCAAGCGCGTACCAGCGCTCCCGAACGAGCACGCCCGCGTTGCGGCCGACGGGGCAGAAGAGATCCGTGGGATCGGTGGCGCACGAGCCGCCCCGTCCAAACGCCTGGCCCCAGGGATCGCTGTCCCAGATGGCCGGGTTGCCCGTGAAGCCCTCCTGACCCGCGAAATAGACGTACCCCCCGTAGCGAGTGATCGCTCCCGGAACCGTCCGACAGATCTGGTTCCCGGTGCTGCCGCTGTAGCAGTCGCGGAAGTAGGCCCGGTGGGACCAGCAGTCGATGCCGTCACCGGGCTCTCCGCCATAACCGCATTGACCCGCCTGGTCGCCGTCGTTGCGGATATCGGCGAGGCCGGGGAATTTTCCTCCCGCATCCTCTGGCACCGGCTTGCCGTTCACCTCGCGGCAGTTCTCGTTATCCCAAGTGGGCCCCAACTTGAGGTAGTACCGCAAATAGAGCTGCTCGGGCCGGAGCCCGGCGTTCTTCAGGGGCCAGTAAAGGTTCAGGGCCGTTGTCTCGAACTGCTTCATCGTGAGACGGAGACACTTCCCGGAAACGCACCCATTGCCCTCGAGCGTGGCGTCGACGAGCTCTTCCGGTCTCGCCGGCAAGGGACGATCCACCCGCCCGTCGCGTAAATACCCTTGCCGCCACCACGTCGGCGACTCCCATGGCTCGCAGAACACGATGTCCGAGCGCCCGGCGAGACCAGGTTCGGACGAGCAGTCACCCAGCGGGAGTCGCTGCGTCGAGCCACTTGCCCCCATGAAAACGACCGAGACGACCAAGACTGTCAGAAAAAGGAACCCCCAACGCATTGAATACCTCCTCGACCGGCTCAACGGAAAGGACGCTCCCCGCCGCATCCAAATTGGTTAACACGCATGGCGAGTATACAGGGACTGGCCAGACAAGCAGTGTACCTGTTCCCGGAACAGGGGCATCCGATGTCCTCAAGACGCGCGGTGGCTCCGCGTCACGTTCCCGAAATCTTCTCGCGGAGGATCTGCGAGAACTCGAGCCGACGGTGAATCACGAACTCGGCGAAGCGAGGAGCCAGCACCGCCTTAAGAAACCAGAACGGCGAGGGTGTATTGATCAAGCGATCGAGGAGCCCCTCCTTGGCGCGCGCCCCCTTCCGGATGTAGAGGTCGAGCTTATAGGCGATGCCCAGCGTTTCCCAGCCGTCCGGGTCACTCAGCACGCTGGCGAGGAGCCCCGCCGGAATGGTCACGCGCAGGGACCAATCTCCTGAATCACCGTTCCGGAACCAGCCGGATGGTCTCCGGAGGTCGACTTCCCACAGCCCTCCCGGCTCACCCTCGACAACGAAGAGCACCGAGCAGTCCATCCGCCGCCGCAGAAGAGGGAACCGGCGTACATTCTGACTGAGCCGACGCTGGAAGATTTCGTAGAGGTCCGCCGGTCCCTGCCGATCATCGGCCTCGATTCGGGCCACCTCGACCGCCCGCGTGCTCTGCATTTCCCGGATCACATCCAGACGCCGAGTCCAGTCCACTGCCGGATGGACCTGCAGAAGACCCTCCCGGCTGTCCCAGATATCGCCCGGGTTCATCTCGAAGCCGGTCGTGGAGAGTTTCGCCTCGGCGAGGGCGGCCAGGGCGTCCGCCGGTGTCGTCTTGGCTTCGTTCATCCACATCACGCGATCGGCCAAAAGAGCAAAGCCCCCGGCGAAGGGCACGACGCTCTTGGGATTGATCGTCTTGACTCCCGTCACGAAGTTGCTCAGCATGGCCCGTTCCTTCCGCCAGGGATCCATGCTCTTCGGCGACATGTCCTCGATGCGGTAGCACTTCGGAAAAGCCCCCGCGGTCCCGAAAGCCAGAAACGCGATATCGAACCGATAGCGCTGACTGAGCGTGCGCAAGAGCGGCAGCTTGATGTCTGGGCGCGATCCCTGCAAAGCATCGTTGGCGTTCAGCATGGCCGCCGACGAGTCTGCCACCGCGATCACGCTGTCGTTGCCCATCTGCGTGCAGCAGACGCGCGTCCTGGCGCTCAGCCCTACTTCCGCTCCGTGGGGGAGCTCGCGGATACTCGTGAACCCAAGTCGGCGAAGTTTGGTTACCATCCGGTCGTGGTATAGGCGGGGCACCAGCACCGTCGGCCGTTGTGTGAGCTGAGCCAGCGTGGCCTCGTGAAAGTGGTCTCCGTGAAGATGGGAGATGTAAATGTAGTCGACGCGCGGCAGTCGCGCGACCTCATGACACACCTCGGGGACATGCCACCAGCTCCTAAAGTTGGCCGGGCCCGCGATCCACGGGTCCATCAGAATGCGGAGGTCTTCCGTCTCGCACAGCAACGCGGCATGGCCGATCATTGTGACGCGCATTGGACTCTCCGGATCACGGATGCACCTCGGTCACGTCGCTCAGCGCCCGTCCCTGGCCCGCAGCCTACTCCGGAGATACCGTCGCGCCCGAACCAGCTCGCGCGTAAAGATCCCGGGAATATGACTCAACAGCCGAAGGGCGATCGGTGTTTGGCGAATCTGCCTGAGTTCCTCCCGTGCCTCTCCAGCGCGGCCAAAGCCCAGGAGATCCCGGGCCCGCTGCAGTCGTAGCTGGTCGAGCACCTGCCGATAGCGCTGGCCGTGCTCTCTCAGGAACTTTTCGTCGGACCCCCACACGCGCTGCAGCAGCGTCAGGCGAGCCGGGACGAGCAGCGCGTTGTCGAGCTTGGTGAGCTGTGGCCCGCTGTGCTGGTGCACGATCGCCGCCTCGTAGTCCAGATAGGCGGCGAGGCCTTGCCGGGCCAGACGCCCGACAAACTCCCAGTCCTCCCGGGTCTCGAGGTCCTCGGGGAACCGGACCGATTCGCCCGCGGCCTCCCGACGGTAGACTAGCGTGACCACCGAAGGCAACTCCTTTTCCATCTGCTTGGGATAGACATCGCCGATGTAGACGGAGATCTCCGGCTGCCCTTCGGGCAGCCGCACGATCGACGACAAGGGGAACGCGGGCGCACAGTCCTCGCGCATCCAGTCGTCCCCGCACAGGTAGCGCAGGACGCCGTGGAACTCCTGCCCGGATGGCTGGCGATACATCTGATCGGTGAAGCAGAAGAGAACGTCGGGCCGTGCAGCCAGGAGCGCGCGCTGGATGTCCAGCTTGCCGGGCACCCATTCGTCATCGGAGTCCAGGAAGGCGACGAGCGGGTTCCTGGCGAGTTCGACCCCGACATTTCGGGCTCTTCCGGCGCCACCATGAGCGACCCGCCGATACACGATCCGGTCGCGATAGGGCGCGAGGCGCGCCTCGGTCTCGTCTTGGGAATCGTCGTCCACGACGATCACCTCGTCGCCCTCGCGGCACTGGGCGAGCGCCGAAGCGACCGCGCGGGTGACGAGGGCGGCCCGATTGTGGGTCGGAATGACCACCGAGACGCCCGAGAGTGAGAGTGCCGTGGGCTCCGTCATGACCGGGGCGCCTTGAGGCGCTGGGCGAGCCGGCTGAGGCGCATGAGACCGGACTCCCGGGTGATCATCACGTTCGTGGTGTGCCATTCGATGGTGCACCACGGTCGCATGTAGTCCGCGAAGCCGCAGAGGAAGTCCCCCGAGTCGTAGCCGCAGTCCATGTAGTCCTGGAAGAGGCGGCAGGTGAGGAAGGTACCGGGGGACCAGTCGGCGTAGGCCTGGTCGTACGTGCCGTGATGGAAGAACACGCGCCGCCCGAGCGTGTAGGTGATGTCGCCCGCGACCGGCTGGTCTCCCGCGGCCAGGATCCGGACGGCGACCCGCTTGCGGCGGACCAGGCGCTGGAGAAGATCACGGTAGAACTCCGTATGACGGGCGTCCTTCGAGACGCCGACCTTGCCCGCCTTCCAGCTCCGGCTCTCGACCTCCGTGAAGAGGGCGAAGCCCTCGAGAATCCGGCTGGGATCGTCGTAGAGCCAGACGTCGAGCCCGGGCACCTTCCGCTCGACCCCCCGGACGTGCTTCCGGAGGTTCCGGTGCTGCCCGATGAACTCGTCCCAGGACGGCCGCAGGTCGACGCCGATGGCGGAGGGGCCGGGCGAGGCCGTGAAGCGCTGCCGCGGCGAGCTGAACGCCGCCAGGGCGGCCGCCACCTGGTCCGCGGGCAGCTCCGGCATCCGGAGGACGTCCCAGCCGCCGCCCGCGTCCGCGAGGAAACGCTGGAGAGCCGCCCAGAACTCGGCTTCGGATCCCAGGCGGATGAGTGGAGCGGGGCGGTCGATCTCGAAAGAGGCGAGGTAGGTGAGGCTCCGCCAGCGCACCCACGAGCCGCGGTCGCGAGAGCTCCGGAACGGCACCAGCCCGATCAGCCCGCCCCGGGCGTCACGCACCGAGACGACGAACGGCTCCGAGTGCGGACGATGAAAGGTCTTCCAGCCCGCGTACTGATAGTCGAACGACATGAAGATGGACGGGTGCGCGGAGTCGGCGAGGAGCGACTCCCAGTCGTTCTCGAGACGCAGCAGCGCGTCTTCGTCAGTGACGAGGTCGATCGCCATGGTGGGCGAAACCCGCTGAGGTACTATGGGCGAGATGGATACGGGGAACGACGCCTTCGTCATGCCGATCCGGCAGTATCCGTCGCTGGAGTTCGTGCGCTGGGCCGGCCGGAAGGAGCCTCGTCCCGAAGGCGGGACGTCCCGCTCGTATCAGTTCCTGCTGGCGAGGAATGCCATCTACCACGGGCTCGCGGCGCTGGGCATCGGGGCGGGTGACCGGGTGCTCGTCCCCGCGTATCTCTGCATCGCCGCCGTCAAGCCGGTGATGGCGCTCGGCGCGACGGTGGACTTCCACGACGTGCGCGACGACTGCAGCGTGGACGTCGGGGCGCTCGAGCGGAAGATACAGCCGAGGACGCGGGCGGTGATGTGCGTCCACTACTTCGGATTCCCGCAGCGGCTCGACGCGCTCCGCGAGCTCTGTAACCGGCACCGGCTCGTGCTCCTCGAGGATTGCGCGCACGTACTGCCGAGGGCGGGCGGCGAACCGACGCTCGGACGGGTCGGCGAGCTGGCGGTCTTCAGCTGGCCGAAGCTCTTGCCCGTCGATGACGGCGCGACGCTGATCGTCAACGTGCCGGAGCGTCCCGTCGCCGTGAGGTGGCAGCGGGAAACCGCGCTGCACACGCTCCAGGTCGCGAAGGACCTGTGCGATCGTACGATGACCTGGACGGAGTGGACCAAGGTCAACGCGGTGTACAAATGGCTGCAGCGGCCCAAGGCGCTCCTCCGACGGGGCGGGGCCCGGCCGGCGGTCGCAGGCGCTGCCGAGGAGTGCCGCTGGTTCGAGCGGAGCCGGCTGAACCTGCCGATGAGCCGCCCTTCCCGCTGGCTGCTCGCTCACGCCGACGTCGAGGCGATCCGACAGCGGCGGAGAGAGCACTACCAGTTCGTGTCCAAGCACACGCAGGACGTCATGGGAGCGCGGGCGCTGTTTCCGCGGCTGGAGGAGGGCGTCTGCCCGTGGGTCTACCCGATGCTCTTCGAGGGACGCCCGAAGGCGCACCTCGACCTCCGCCGATTGGGTATTCCCGCCGTGGCCTGGGACGGCGTCCGCCCACCCGATATCTCGCGGGAGCAGTTCCCGCGGGCCGACTTCCTCTACGACAACCTGGTGATGCTGCCGGTCCATCAGAACCTCAGGCGACGCGATCTGGAGCTCATCGTCGAGGGGATCCGCCGGGTCGCCGGAGCTGGCCGCACGGCCTGAGAGCAGCTCACCCATCGCCGACTCCGACGGCGGCGCCGTCCCTCCGCGCCGCGGCAACCTCGGACAGACAGGCGGCCAGGTCCCGCGCTTGGCTGTGCCGCGCATAGCGCCCGGCCCGCGCGGGCTCGGGCAGAGCGTGGGTGCCAGCGCGCAGCGAGTCGAGAAACCCCGGCAGGATCCGGTAGATGGCCTCTTCGTCCGCCAGATCCTCGATCGTGCTGCCACCGCATTCGGTGAGGAGCCCGGCGGTGTCCCCGGTGGCCGACGTCAACGCGAGGATCGGCTTGCCGAGGCGGAGATACTCGTACGCCTTCGCCGGGATCTGGTGATTGCAGCTCTCCCCCTGGAGGAGGAGAAGGGCGCTGGCCGTCATGCAGTCCTCGAGGCTCTCGTGGTACGGGAGCGCGGGGAGGACGTGCACGAAGTCGTCGATCCCGAGCTCGCGGATGAGGCGGGCGCAGTAAGCGTCTGTCCCCGATCCCCTCAGCTCTACGCGGAGGCTCTGCGCGCCGACCCGCCCCTCCCGGCGAAGCCGCGCAAGGGCGCGGAAGAAGGGCCGCGGGTCCCGCTCGAACTCGTAGATCACGCCGGCGTGGATGAGCCGGAGCGGGGCCGGTGTCGGAGGCGTCGAGGGCAGGAGACCGGCGAAGTCGGTCTCGTCGTAGCCGTTCGAGATGACGAGGCAGCGCGACGCGGGTAGGCCGGGGTAGCGGTCGAGGTACATGCGCTTCGTCGACGGCGCGGTGAAGACCAGCCGGGCCGCGGCGCGGACGGTGTGCCGCTCGATCCAGAGAAACGCTCGCCGGGTCGCCGGATCCGAAGGGGAGAACTCCTCGGTCATCGAGTCGCGGAAGTCGGCGACCCAGGGGATCCGGGTGAGCCGGTGGAGCGTCAAGCCGATCAGATGCGCAGTGGCGATCGGATACGTGGACCAGAGTGCGGCGGGACGGTACCGGCGGATCAGGCGGAGCCCGGCCGGAATCGCTCCGAGCCACCAGCTCGACCAGGCATCCGGCAGGGCGGTGAGCCGCAGGCTGGAGCCGCGGATCGCCAGGTGGCGGCGCGAGTCCAGTGCGAATGCGCGCGCGACCGCCACCGCCGCGGGTATCTCGGCGAGCTGGTGCTCGGCGCGCTGGGCATAGGCGCGAGGGTTCGCGGTCAGGACGACGGGCTGCCAGGCGTGATCCAGCAGGTAGCGGGAGAACTTGAGCGTGCGATGGACGCCGCTGCTCCCGACGCAGGGTGGGTAGTGGAAGGCGACCATGAGCACCCGCTGCGTCACGGCTGCTCCCTGGCTCCTCGCCCGGCGATCCGGCGCCGGAGATCACGCACGCCGCCGGCGGCCGTCTTCAGGAGCTGACGAACCCTCGCCGCCGCCGCGGACCGGTAGAAGTTCAGGTGGTGCATGGTCCGGATCTCGTCGGTCCAGCGGGCCTGCCAGTCCTTGAAGGGGCCGTAGTACTCCTCGACCTTGATGCGCCCCTCCGCGAACACCGCGCGCAGCATCTCCGCCTCGAGGAAATGTCCCGGCGACAGGGTCGGGATGCTCTCGTCGTAGGTGATCTTGAGGACGATCAGCATCGTGTCGCGCTCGATGGACAGGTTGGCGGCCACCGTCTGCCCTTCGAGGCGCAGCCGGTAGATGACGCCTTCATTTCGGGCGCAGAAGTACTCGAGGGCCTCCCGGTAGAACTGCCCCTGGGCGTTCTCGGGCGCGATGGCCGTACCGTGCTTCGCCTTCCAGCCCGCAGCCTCCAGGACCCCGTAGTCGCGGATGGCGGCGCCGACCTCCTCCGGCTCACGGGTGATTTGGAGCTCGAGGCGGGCCCCGCGTTCGACCAGGCGGCGCCGCTGCCGCGCGAGGTCGCGAGACCAGCGCCGGTCGCGAGAGCTCCAGTAGTCATCGAAGGAGCCGGTCAGGGTCAGCCGGGCCGTCCGGATGTAGTCGAGGGTTTCCAGATCTGGCCTCGGAGCGAGGTCTCCGAAGCAGGTGAAGTCCGGATCCTGTTGCAGCACGGCCAGGCCCAGCGCGTACCCGGGCAGGGCGCGAATGAGCCGCTGGATCTGGCCGAAGATGTCCTGGCGGGAGCCGAACAGAATCAGGCCGAGCGGCGCCTGCGAGGGCTGAAATGTCCGCCAGAAGCCGCCGCGGGTCCTTTCGAGCAGGGCCAGGCCCGGCCGTTCCGGATGCTCGGACACGGCGAGCTTCACCCCCGCGTGACCGAAATGACGGAGAAGGATGGCGACGAACCCCGAGTCCAGCAGGACGTGATTCCCGTTCGCCCGGTTCAGCGCATCCCAGGTCTCCCGGTGCCCCTCGAAGGCCTCGGCTGCCGAGTGGAGCGTCCAGGTCACGTTCCCATCCTGTCAGACGCAAGCGTCCCGGACGACGGCGTGCGGGCGCGAACGACCTCGGACCGGCCGTCGGTGACGAGCACCTCCGCGGGCACCGGATGGCCGAGGAACATCACCGGGCTCGCGGTGAGACCGTATGCGCCGGACTGGAAGATCACGACCAGGTCGCCGATGTCCGCGGGCGGGAGACTGACATCGCGCGCAAGGGTATCGAGGGGGGTGCAGAGAGGGCCCACGACATCCACGGCAGCGGCCTGATCCTCAGCGAGGCGACCGGCGATGGCGATCGGATAGTTGCGCTTGATGACCTGGCCGAGGTTCCCCGACGCGGCGAGATGATTGTTCATCCCGCCGTCCGTGATCAGGAATGTCTTGCCCCGCGAGACCTTGATGTCGGTGATCCGCGTGACGAAGATCCCGGCCTCCCCGACGAGGTAGCGCCCGGGCTCGACCACGAACCGGGTGCCGTGGAAGAGCGGGTCGCCCTCGACGGCGGCGAGGAGCGCGCGCAGCTCCTCTCGAAGCTTGTCCATGTCGAGCTCGGTCTCGTTGGCGAAGTACGGGATCCCGAAGCCTCCGCCGAAATCGAGCGTGTGGAGTGGTCGGCCCAGGCGGGCCGCCACCCGCCGGGCGAGCTGGAGACCGTGTCGGTACTGGGCGACCACGATGGCATGGTCGAGGATCTGCGTGCCCGTGAAGAGATGCAGGCCTTGCAGGTCGATGGCGGCATCGCCTTCCAGCAGATCCAGCGCTTCCTCGATCCGCTCTTCGTCCACGCCGAAGGGCGCGGGCTTGCCACCCATGCGCATGGCGCCGCCCTGGGCCTCCGCACCGGGGTTCACCCGGAGGGCTGCGCGGGCGCGGGTGCCGTGCCGACGCGCGATAGCGCCGATCCGCCGGGCCTCGGTGAGCGACTCCACGTGGATCTCGCCGACGCCCTGGACCACGGCCTCCTCGAGCTCGGCCTCCGTCTTGCCGGGGCCGGCGAAGAAGATGCGGTCGGCCGGGCAGCCGGCGGCCAGCGCCCCGCCGAGCTCTCCCGCGGAGGCCACCTCGAGCCCGCATCCCCGCGCGAGGAAATGGCGCAGCAGCGCGCGGCTCGGGTTGGCCTTGACGGAGTAGTAGACCGAGAATCCGGGCGGCAGACTGCCGCGCAGCCGCGCGAGCTGCCGATCGATGGTGGCGGTGTCGTAGACGTAGAGCGGGGTGCCGTGGCGCCCGGCGAGCTCGGTGACCGGGCAGCCGCCCACGAGGAGCTCGCGCCCCGACCCGGGGAAGTTGCGGTCGACCAGGGCGGCCACGGCACCCACCGCGACGCCTCTAGAGCCCTTCACGCCGGCGAAGGGCAGGATAGTCCACCTTGCCGCTCGGGGTCTTCGGCAGGTCGTCCAGCACCTCGATGACCTTGGGCACCATGTGGCGCGGCATGTTGGCGGCGCAGAACTCGCGCAGCTGGGCCGGGTCCAGCGGCTCGCCGTCCCGGACCACCACGAGCGCCTTGATCGATTGCCCGAGCACCTCGTCGGGCAGCCCGATGACGGCGGCGCCCTTGAGCCGGCCGCTGCGGAACAGGACTTCCTCGACCTCGGTCGGGCTGATACGGAAGCCGGACGACTTGATCATTGCGTCGCGCCGCCCGACGAAGTACAGATACCCCTCCTCGTCCATCTTCACGTAGTCGCCCGAGTAGCAGACCACGTCGGCGAGCTCGGGCGGCAGCAGCGGGTTCGGCCGGAGCACCTTGGCCGTCAGCTCCGGATGACCCCAATACCCGAGGGACACGGTGGGGCCCCGGTGGACCAGCTCGCCGACCTCTCCCGGCTTGCAGAGGCCGCCGTGCTCGTTGATCACCAGGATCTCGGTGTCCGGGATCGCCTTGCCGATGGACGTGGGCCGGTAGGCGAGCTCCTCGGGCGGGAGATACGTCGAGCGAAAGGCCTCCGTGAGACCGTACATGAGAAAGATGTCGGTGGAGGGCAGGAGGGACCGAAGCGTCGCCAGCACGGTCTGGGGCATCGCTCCGCCCGTGTTGGTGAGGTAGCGCAGGTCGGGCAGCGGCTGCTTCTGCAGGCCCGAGGTGGGCTGCGCGAGGAGGCTCCAGAACGTGGGCACGCCGGCGAGGCCCGTGACCCGCTCGCGGAGCAGCGTCCGGACGACCTCACGGGCGAAGACGAAGTTGATCAGGATGAGCGTCGCCCCTTGCTGGAAGGCCGTCATGAGCTGGTTCATGCCGGCGTCGAAGCTGAAGGGCAGCACCGCGAGGATCCGATCCGCCTCGGTGATCCGGAGATAGGCGGACACGATGGAGCTGCCGGCCATGACCTGCGCGTGGCTCAGCATGACGCCCTTCGGCTTCCCGGTGGAGCCCGACGTGTACAGGATGGCGGCCAGATCCTTCTCGATGGCCTGCTCGCGCCACGGCGAGGGCGGCGGGAGCGCGCAGCAGGCCTCGAAATCGTGGACGGCGAGCGGGCTGTCCACGAGGCCGAAGCCGCCCACGAGGACGACGAACTCGAGAGACGGGACCTCTTTCAAGGCCTGCGCGAGCGGGGCCAGTTTCTCGGGGGTGGTGATGAGCCCCTTCATCCCGCAGTCCCGAGCGATGAAGGCCACCTGATCGGGGAAGAGCAGCCCGTTCACGGGCACGTAGACCCCGCCCGCCTGGGAGACGCCGAAGATGGAGAGCACCTGCGGCACCGACGCGTCCAGATAGATGCCGATGCGGTCGCCTCGCTCGAGCCCGGCCTCGCGGAGGCCGGTGGCGAGGCCGGAGACCCGCCGCGCCACGTCATCGTAGGCCAGGCGCTCCTCGGCATGGACGAGCGCTTCCTTCGCGGAATGGCGGCGCGCGCTCGCCTGGAGCATGTGGTGGATCAGGAAATCCATATCCTCCTCCCGTCAGCGAGAGCCGACGCTCATCCTATCTTGAACGAATGCGGTCAAGCGGCGAAGGGATTCGAAGTGCTCGGGCACGAGATCGTCGTCCCCGACCGCGATGTTGAATTCCCGCTCGAGATACGCGACCAGATCGAGGACCCCGAGGGAGTCGACGATCCCGTTGGCGAGCAGGTGATCGTCCTCGGTCAGCGGGTGCTTACGCGCGGACGGGAAGTGCTCGATCAGGAATTCTCGGATCCGCACGGTGATCGGGTGAAGGGTCATGGAGGTCTCCTGGGCTCAGCTGTCCCCGTCGCCATGCGTGAGGAGCCAGAGGGCGGGATCGTCGAGTCGTGGCGCTCCGGCGGGCGAGGCCGCGGCCTCCAGCATCACGGGCGCGGTCTCGCGCGGCCGAAACCCGAGGCGGTGGAGCCCCGGGACCCAGGCCTGGGGCGGAAGCAGCCAGAGCGTCACGCTGGCGGCGCCGCGCCGGCGGAGCCAGCCCAGGGTGCCCCGGGTCAGCCCCTCGATGAGGCGCGGGTCTGGAATCCCGAACAGGTCCACGATGGATGCGCTGTCCCCGTCCATGGTAACCGCGGCGTAGCCGAGCAGACGGCCGTCCCGGCGCGCGGCGAGGATGTCATGCCGGCGGATCGGGTTGTCGAGATAGCGCCAATTGAGGTACTCCGCCCGCCGCCGCACGACGGCACCGTACCCGGGCCCGGCAGTGCGGGCAAGGTCGGTGAACTCCCCGCCGCAGGGGCCCTCGTGGCGCGTCACCGGCAGTGACGCAGGCGCCCGTGTGCCCCAGGCGAGGGCGAGGTCGACGGCGAGCCCCAGGGCTCGGGCCAGGACCGGGGAGCCGAGGCGCTGCCGGAGCACGTCATAGGACCGCAGCAACCGGACGCGCCGTGTGACCTGAACGCGCGGAGCCACGCCGAGGCGCCGATAGACGGCCTCCATGGTCCGGCTGGGGAAGTCGTACCAGAAGGCCGCGCCGTCGGCGGCCAGATCCTCGAGGCAGGCTCGCTGGAGTTGCAGGGCAGGACCGAGCGCGCGGTGGCCTTCCGCGATACAGAAGTCGGCGAGGAGCCAGCCGCGCAGGTCGCGCCCGCCGGTGGACAGCCAGCGCGGGAAGGCGCCCGCGGTGCCGATGAGGTCGCCGGTGGAGCCGTCCACGGCCATCCAGAGGCGGCCGCGGCCGGCCGGATTCGCGCGGTAGAGCCAGTCGAACCGGGCGCCGTCGTAGGCCGGGTTGACATAGCGCGAGAGCAGCGAGATGGCGGCCGCGCGGTCTGCCTCGACGTCGCCCGGACGGATCTTGACGGCCATGGCTCGTCTCAGCGGGGCTCCGGAGCCGCTGGCGCCGCGCCGGGCGTCTGGTCCACGAAGAGCCGGTGCCACAGCTCGAGCATCATGAGGGCCCACATCTGGTGGGCGTGGTCCCGCGTCCTCTCCTGGTGGCGGCCCCACAGGCCGCGCACAACCTCCGGCTGGAAGTAGCCGCGGCCCAGCGCCCGCTCGGAGAGCAGCAGATCCTCGGCCATCGGCCGCAGGTCCGTGCGGAGCCAGGCGGCGAGCGGAATCGAGAAACCCTGCTTGGGCCGGTGGATGACGGAGGCCGGCGCCCGGCGCTCCGCATAGCGCTTGAGGAGGTACTTGGCCTTCCCGTTGCGGAACTTCAGGTCGGGCGGCAGCGTCGCTGCGAACTCGATGATGTGATGGTCGAGCAGCGGGGAGCGCACCTCGAGGGAGCTCGCCATCGCCATCCGGTCCACCTTGACGAGGATGTCGTTCGCCAGCCACGTCTTGAGGTCCACGTAGAGGATCCGGTTGAGGTGGTCGAGCCCCCGGACGCGGTCGAAGTGGCGCCGGAAGCCCTGGAAGGGATCGTGGCCATGCAGGCTCCGCCGGAAGTCGGGCGTGAGCAGATCGCGCTTGTCGGCCGGCGTGAACCGGCTCAGGTCCTGGAAGTAGGCGGTCTCCGGCTCGAGGCTCACGTTCCGGAGAAGGTATTTCCAGCGGAGCGGACGCGGAAGCCGGTCGGCCTTCGGCCACACCGCGGACAGCGGCCCGAAGATCCCCCGCCGGAGCCCACCGGGAATCCGCCGCCGGATCCGGTCCTCGAGCAGGTTGAGCCCGTAGCGCCACTCGTAGCCGGCGAAGATCTCGTCGCCGCCGTCGCCGGAGAGGGCCACCGTTACCCGTTGGCGCGCGGCCCGGGCGACATAGTAGGTCGGGAGCGCCGAGGAGTCGGCGAACGGCTCGTCCAGATGCCAGGCAATGGTGGGAAGGATGTCCACCGCGCGCGGCGCGACCACGACCTCCTGATGATCGGTCCCGAGGCTTCGGGCCACGGCGCGAGCATGGGGAGCCTCGTTGAACGCGCGCTCATCGAAAGTCACCGTGGTGGTGGCCACGGGACGGTCGGACGCCTGTGCCATGGCCGCCACCACCACGGTCGAGTCCACCCCGCCGCTCAGGAAGGCGCCGAGGGGCACGTCGCTGATCAGTCGCAGCCGCACGGCCTCCTCGAAGATGGACTCGAACTCCTCGAGCCACGCGGCTTCCGACCGCGCCGGAACCCGGGAGTAGGTCAGGTCCCAGTATTCGACGAGGCGAACGCGTCCGGCCTCCCAGACCAGGTAGTGCGCGGGGGGCAGCTGCTGCACGCTCTGATAGATCGTGCGGGGCGCGGGGACGGCCCCGAACGTCAGATACTCGTCCACCGCCTCCAGGCTGATGGCCCGCTTGACCGACGGGTCGGCAACGATGGCCTTGAGCTCGGACCCGAAGAGAAGCCGCTCGGCGTCGTGAGCGTAGTAGAGCGGTTTCTTTCCGACCCGGTCCCGGGCGAGCAGAAGCCGCCGATGACGGAGGTCCCAGACCGCGAACGCGAACATCCCACGCAGGCGCGAGACGAAGCCGTCGCCGTACTCCTCCCAGGCGTGGAGGATCACTTCCGTGTCCGAGGCGGTCTCGAACCGGTGGCCGCACCCCTCGAGCTCGGCCCGCAGCGCGCGGAAGTTGTAGATCTCGCCGTTGAAGACCACCGCCTTGCTGCGGTCCTCGTTGTAGATCGGCTGATCACCGGTCGAGAGGTCGATGATGCTCAGCCGGCGGTGCCCCAGCGCCGCCCCCTCGTCGAACAGGAAGCCGTCGGAATCCGGGCCCCGATGGGCCAGGGTGCTCGTCAGCCGCCGCACCAGCTCGCGGTCCACCGGATGCGAGCGATCCGTGTACACCACTCCACTGATGCCGCACATGGTCAGGCGCTCCTCACCGCGGCGCCGGCCAGCAGGTCGCGGTAGAGGCCGGCATAGGCGCTGCACATGCGCTCGAGCCCGAAGCGCTCGGCCGCGCGCTGCCGCGAGGACTTGCCGTGGAGCGCGCGGATTCCGGGCTCGTCGAGATAGGCGGCCATCGCGGCGGCCAGCGCCGCCGGCTCCTGGGCCGGGACGAGCGCCCCGCCGACTCCGTGCTCGACCAGCTCCGGGTTCCCCCCGACCCGCGTCGCCACCACCGGCAGACCGCTGGCCATGGCCTCGAGGATGGTATTGGAGATCCCTTCGGCGATGGACGGGAGGACGAACAGGTCCATGGCGGCCAGGACCGCCGGCACGTCGGGCCGGGCGCCGAGCAGGTGGACACGGCTGGCCATCCCGAGGTCCTCGATGAGCCGCGTCAGAGCCGGGCGGCACGGGCCGTCTCCGGCGATGACGAGCACCGCCTCCGGGTGAGATGGGGCCAGCGTGGCGAAGGCGCGGATGAGCCCCGCTTGGTCCTTCACGGGATCGAGCCGGCCGACGGTGCCGACCACCACGGAGTCGCCCGAGAGCTCCAGCCGCAGGCGCGCCGGGTAACGCTCCAGATGCCCGAAGCGGGAGAGGTCCACGCCGTTCTGGATGGTCGTGACCTTGTGCGGGGGCACTCCCACCACCTCGACCAGCCAGCGCCGCAGGTCCTCGGAGACGGTCACGAACCGGCTCACCAGCGGCGCGAGCGTCCGCCGCGCCCGGTTGCGCCGCCCCATCCGCCCATGCGGGTCACTCATCTCGCGCCCGTGCTCGCCATGGACCACGAACGGGACACGGGCCAGACGGGCCGCCGGCACCGCATCGAAGGCCGCCCAGTTCCTCGAGTGCACCACCGCCGGACGTATCCGCCGGAGGGTACGCACGAGGCGCACGAAGGCAGGCAAGTCGTGGCCGGGACGCTTGCCGAGCGCGAGCACTTCGACACCGGGGCGAAGGCGCTCGCGCATTGGCCCCTCGGTGGTCATGCAGACGATGACGTGCCGGAACATGGGCTCGGTGGCGTTCACGAGATTGACGACGCCGTTCTCGAGCCCGCCCACGGCGAGCGAGTGCACCGCATGGACGATCACGGGGCGCTCATCGACCGGCCGAAGGCGCGCTGCGGTCATGGCAGCGTGACGGCGAGAGTCCGCAGCGTGCGGAGGCCCAGGGCCAGGCCTTCGATACACGTGGTACGGATTCGACCCGTATCGGTGAGGTACTGGCGGTTGCCGGTGCAGTCGAGCAGCCGCTGCCGGACGTACATGATCTGCTTGTTCTCGAGCTCCAGCAGCGGGTCCGGCACCTTCGAGGTGGAGAGGATCAGGTCGTTGCTCTGGTAGGCGGCGCGCAGATAGCGATACGACGTCAGGAGCAGCTCCACCGCGCTCTCCGTCGGCTGGGGGTCCATCGAGGTGTTGAGCATCGCGAACCCGCGCTCCGCGAGAGGCAGGGCGCTCTTGATCTGGGTGGCGATGATCTTCGGATCCTTCGTGTTCTTCGTCAGGGGGTCGTTGGACTGGGCCGCGATCGGCCTCGCCTCTACGGCGAGGACGACGAGAGACGCAAGCAGCAGGCCGCCTGCCAGAACGATTCGACTAAGCATGATACCCACCATCTCCTATGCGTTTGAGGTTCCCCGCAGATCTCGAGCCATGATCTTGAGGTCAGGAACCAGGGTTCGATCGAGCAAGAAGAGTGCCACCGCATAGGTCACGGCGCCCCCTGCAATGCTCAGGGTAAGAAGCTCAATGCGGCTAGCAGGCTGGATCCAGGCGTGCCGGACGGCAAGCACGGCCGCAGTCATCACCGCCGAGGCCCCGATCGGCGCCGACAGGGTCTTGAGGAAGGTGCCGAAGGTGACCTCGAGCTCCCGCAGGGTCTGCAGCAGCATCACCAGTCGCAGAGGCAGGGTGGTGATCAGGCGCGCGACCGCGATGCCGACCAGCCCGAACAGGCTGCCCACGAGCACGCCTCCGACCAGACAGGCGAACGACGCGACCGAGAGACCGAACAGGAGCGTCGCCCGCCCCCGGGCGGTAAGGAGGGGGCTGCAGGTGAGCGTCGACAGCACCATCGTGCTCTGTAGGCAGAGGATCTGGAACGGCACGGTCATCGGCGACCAGCTCGGCGACAGCAGGAGCGGGATGAGATCGGGCGCCACCAGGGCGAGACCGATCTGCATGGGCAGCGACACGACGCAGAGAAACTTCGAGATCTTGAGGAAGTGAGCGGCCAAGCTCTCCCGATCGTGCTGGAGCTTCGCGAACACGGGCAGCGAGACCTGGTTGATCACGGCGGTGGACAGGCGATGGGGCGCCTCGGTGAGGCTCTCCGCCATGCTGTAGAGGCCGACCGCGGCGCTGCTCAGCATGCGGGCCATCACGAAGGTTCCGAGCGCCGTCGAGCCGGAACCCACGAGGTGGGACCCGGCGACCTTCAGGCCGAAGCTGAGGAGACCCCGCACCCCATCCCGGCTGACCGCGAGCCCAGGCAGCCACCCGGAGAAGATCGTCAGCAGCGCGCAGGAGACGACCGCCCGGGCGAGATGGCCGAGGACCAGCGCCGCCACGCCCCAGCCCATCGAGGCGAGCGTGAGGGCGACCAGCGCCGAGGCGGTGGTGGCGCACGCCTCCGCGAGCGATCGCTGGCGCAGGTTGATGGCCTTGGTCATGAGGCTGTACGGGACCATCCCGAGCGAGTTCAGCAGGAAGGTGAGTGACAGGATCCGCAGCGGCCACGCGAGCTGCGGCTCACCGTACACGCCGCTGATCGCGCCGGCGGCCAGGAAGGTCCCGGCGGTGAGCACGAGGCTCGCGCCGGCCACGACCCAGAAGACACTGTTGATCTGCTCCTGCGTGAGGTTCTGGCGCTGGATGAGGGCCGTGCCCAGTCCGAACTCCTGCAGCAGCTCCAGCAGGGACAGAACGCTCAGGGCCATCGCGAACAGACCGTAGTCCCGGGGCAGCAGCAGGCGGGCCAGCAGGAGCGTGACGAGCCAGGAGATCAACTGACCCCAGAGCCGGGTGGCTCCGTACCAGGCCGCCGACCTCATGGCCAGCGTGCGGATGGGGGGCGCGCTCCGGGTCTCCATCACGCGGCGCCGATCCTCGCCGTCGGCCGCTCCAGGCCGTCCACCACGAGGGCCTCCAGGTCGTGGAGGATGCGCTCCCAGTCGTGATTCTCCTCGACACACGCCCGACCGGCGGCGGCGTAGCGTTCGCGGCGCACGGGATCGTCGAGCAGGGACACCACCGCGCGGCCGAACGCCTCCGGACCCTCCGCGACCAGCAGGTCGCGGTCCGCCACGGCATTGATTCCGTTGAAGGCCTGGGGACTGGCGACGACCGGGACCCGCATGGCCATCGCCTCGAGGACCTTGTTCTGCAGCCCGCGCGCGATTCGGAGCGGGGCCACCGCGACCGCCGCTGACTCGAAGTACGGCCGGACGTCGTCCACGCGCCCCGTCACGACCACGCGGCGGCCGTCGGCCAACCGGCGGACCGCCGGAGCGGGATCCATTCCCACGATGTAGAGCTCCGCCTCCGGCCGCCGCTCCCAGATCCGCGGGAGGATATCCACGACCAGGTGCTGCACCGCCTCCACGTTGGGCCGGTAGGACATGTTCCCGGTGAAGAGCAGGCGGTGCGGGGCATAGGGCTCCGTCGGCCGTCGTACGGAGCGGAAATATCCGGAGTCCACCCCGTTGGGGAACACGTGGATCGGGGCTTTCACGTGGGCGCCGAGGACCTCGCGCTCGCGGGGAGCGGTGACGGAGCAGGCGTCGAAGCGCTCGGCGAGCTGCCGCTCGAAGCGCCGCACCTTTTCACCTTCGAGCCGGAAGCCGACCGAGATGGGGAAGGGCGCGGAGCGGCCGTACTCGAGCCACTTCTCCGAATCCGCATCGCCGAAGTCCATGATCTTGCGGCAGCCGCGATGCTCGGCAACGTAGGGGCCCATGGAGGAGCAGTGGACCAGGACGGCGTCGATGTCACCCCGCGCGAGCACCTGCTTCACGGTGCGGGCGAGCGCCGGCGAGTAGAAGTACCCGAAGGTGGCGGGGTAAGCGGTCGCGGTATGAAGCCCGAACCGGAGCCAGCCGGCGACCGGGGTGATCCGCTCGACGTGGAGCTCGTGGCAGTGCTCCGCGAGAGGCCGCCCCTCGGCCACCTCCTCCGCGCTCCGCGCCAGGGTGGCCACCGTGACGCGATGATTCCGCGAGAGGTGCCGGATCATGTTGAACGGTCTGATCTTACCCCCACGCTTCGGCGGGTAAGGCAGCCGGTGACAGAGGAACAGGATGTTCATGACTGCGTGAATGGGCTCCCCAGGGCGCCGTAGTGCAGTCCGGCTACGTCGCGGAAGTCGTCGGCGCTCAGGAGGCCCCAGCTGTCGAACACCACCGCCGGCCGCCTCAGGCGACCCGCGAGGACCGGGAGCCGCGCGTCGAGATATCCCGGATGGTTATTCATGACGATCACGGCGTCCGCCCCCGTGAAGCCCTCCTCCAGCGTGCACGCCCGCGCTCCGAGATCGGCGATCACCTTCTCCGGCGTGACGAAGTCATGGCCCCAGACCTCGATGCCCGCCGCCTGCAGGCGCCGCATGAGCGGCACCGCGGCCGAGCCGCGTACGTCCTCCGTGGCGGGGCGCCCCTTGAAGGCGAACCCGGTGACGAGCACGCGGAGGCCGGCCGTCGAGCCGTGAATCTCCTCGAGGCGGCTGATGATCCGCGCCGCCACATGGTTCGGAAGCTCCTGATTGAGCCGCCGGGCCTCCTCGATGACCCGCGGCCGGAAGTCGATCTGGTGGAGGCTGTCGATGAGGATGAGGGCGTCCTTCTCGAGGCACGGGCCCCCCACGAAGCCGGGCCGCGCGACGTTCGACCGGGGATAGTCGACGTTGGCGGCGTGGATCAGCTCGCCGGCGCTGAGACCGAGGCGCTCGCCGATGAGCGCGACCTCGTTCGCGAAGGCGAAGGTGAGGTCCCGGTACGTGTTGTTGATGAGCTTGATCATCTCCGCCGCCTCCAGGGAGGACACCCGGACGATGTGGGGGGTGATCCGACGGAAAAGAGCCGCCGCGCGGTCGGCGCTCCGCTCGTCGAGCCCGCCGATGATCTGGGGCAGGGAGCGCATCTCCGGAATGGCCCGGCCCTCGATCGTCCGCTCCGGGCAGAAGGCCAGCCCGAACCGCTCGGTCCGCCGGCGGATCTCCGGCATCACGATCCCCCGCGACGTCCCGATGCTCACGGTGCTGCGGAGGATGACCAGAGGATCGGGACCGAAGCTCGGCGCCAGCCGCTCCACCGCATTCCGGATGAGCTGGAGGTTCGGCCGGTCGGTTCCGCGCTCGAGCGGCGTGCCAACCGTGATGATGTAGACGTCCTGTTCGGCCGCCGGCGTCGAGGTCAGCGTGAGGCGCCCGTGGAGGTGGCGCCGCAGCAGGTCCGCCAGCCCCTCCTCCCGGAAGTCCACGGTGCCGGTGGTGTTGACGCGGGTGACGAGATCGTCGTTGGTGTCGTAACCCGTGACCTGGAAACCGGCGTCGGCGAGGACGGCGGCCAGCGGGAGGCCGATGTGGCCCGTCCCGACGACACAGACTCTGGGCTCAGTGCTCATTCTTGGAGGCTCCTTGGGCACCACGCTGCATCAGCTGCTCGAGGATCGGCGTGGCGATCCGCGACTCGACGTAGCGGAACTTCCCCGCCGCGGTGCGAGGGATGTGATCGAGCTGCACCATGTCCACCGTGAGGTCCGAGCCGAAGACGACCGCGAATTGCGCCTTCAGGGCGGCCTCGTCGCCCCGGCCGAGCGGCCGGGTCGGGACGATCTGGACGGTGAGATGATCGAGCGCGTCCTGGACGATCCGGAACTCGTGCACGAGCGGGGAGTCCCGGAGGATGTAGATTGCCGAGAGGGCATGGAGCACCCTGCCGGCAGGGGTGACGAGAAAGTCGGTCCGGCGTCCTTCCACGCTGCGGAGCTTCGGAAGGGTGCGCCCGCAGCGGCAGGGCGTGGGATCCAGGCTCCCGATGTCGCCGGTGCGGTAGCGGATGATCGGGAAGGCATGGGAATCGAGGTTGGTGAGCGCGATCTCCCCGCGCCCGTCGGCGTCGGGATCGAGGATCTCCACGTGCATGCTCTCGGCGAAGATGTGGAGACCGCCCTCCGGGCACTCCAGGGCCACCAGGCCGCCGTCGCGGCAGCCGTATTCCACGGCCGCCGGGCAGCCGAGGCCCGCCTCGATGGTCTTCCGCTGGAAGTCGAAGAGCGGCTCGGCGGTGGTGAAGACGGCCTTGAGCCCGCGGGGGGGTGTGAGCCCATGGCGCTCGAAGTGGGCGGCGAGCAGGTAGGCCGCGCTGGCGTATCCGTAGATCTTGGCGGGGCGGAAGCGAAACAGCGCGGAGGCGTGGCGGCGGAGGGCTTCCTCGCCCATGTCGAACGCCGACAGGAGCCGCGAGTTCAGGAACCGGTCCCGGATCCGGCGGACGAGCTCCTCGCGGGAGAGCCGGGCCGGCGTCCCCCACAGGATGGTCTCCCGCGCACCCGGGTGGATCCCGAACCAGGCGTGGGCGCGGAGGCGCCCCGCCTCCACCATGCCCATCCGGTTCATGTCGACCAGCACGGTGACCGGAGTGCCGGTTGAGCCTCCGGACGAGCGCCGGTGGACGCGAGGCAGGACGGCGCGAGCGCGGAGGTCCTCGAAGCGGCTCTGCAGCACGTCTCGGGTCAGGAAGGGGAGCCGCTCGAGATCGGCGAACGACTGCACACGGGCCGGCGGGAGGTCGTGCTCCTCCAGCAGCGCACGGAAGTACGGGACGTGGTCGTAGGCAAATCCGATCAGCCGGCGGAGGCGGGCGGCGCGGTACTCGGCTAGCTCCGCGGGCGAGAGCCACTGCGTGCGCTCGAGCTCGTGCAGCCGCTGGAAGGTGGGCTTGCGCTTGAGGCGCTCGTGCAGCGGGAGGAGGACGTGCCGGACCAGGGCGTCGTTCACGGCAGCCTCCGGGCTGGATCGTCCAGCCGGCTGGGCGTCGAGCGAGCGCCCTCGCGGAGCGCGGAGCCGAACTCGGCGACCACCTGGCTGGCCGTCTGCTCCCAGGTCCGGCTGCGCGCCCGCGCGCTGATGGCCTCGCGATCCCACTGGCCGGCGAGCGCGGTCAGAATAGCGTCGGAGAGCGCGGGCCCTTCCCCGAAAGGAACCAGGAAGCCGTCCCGACCTGATTGCACGATCTCACGGTTGCCGCCCACGTCCGTGGTGACCACCGGGAGCCCGCAGGCGAGCGCCTCCAGGACCGCGTTGGGCCGTCCCTCGTTCCCGGTGGCGAGGCAGAAGAGGTCCGCCGCCTGCAGCCATGTCGCGATCCGGTCGTGCGGTGTCGCCCCGGGCAACAGGACGTGCTCCGCCAGGCCCAGCTCGGCGGTGAGACGACGCAGAAGGGGGCCGGTGTCCCCCTCGACGCTCGAGCCGCCCACCGCGGCGAAGAGCAGATCAGGATACTTCGGGAGCAGGTCGGGGAGGGCGGCGAGAACCCGGTGGTGCCCCTTGCGCTCGGTCAGGCCTCCGATCGAAACGATGAGCGGGCGCTCCCCGGCCAGACCGAGGCGCCGCCGAGCTTCGACCTTCGATCCCGGGCGGAAGCGCGCGCCGTCGATCCCGTTCGGGATCACGCGAAGCCGCTCCCGGGGCGCCCCCATGGCGGCGGCGAGGTCGGCCAGAGACTGGCTGACCGCGATGATGCGGTCCGCCTTGCGAAAGACCATGGCGAGCTGCGGACGCTGCAGGCACGCGCGGGCCAGGCGCACCTCCGTGCCTCGAAGCGTGACGGTGACCGGAACGCCGAAGACGCGGCCGAGGAGAACGCCGGCCAGGCCATCCGGATAGGCGAAGTGCGCGTCGATGAGGTCAAAGCGGAAGCGACGCCTCAGCCGAATCAGGAACGGGACCACGGAGGCGAAGTAGAGAAAACCGTCGAGGCTCTTACCGACACGGGGAAAGCTCCCGAATCGGGGATGGAAGACAGTCAGCCCGTCCCGAGCCTCGACGGGCGGGACGAGCGCGCGCTCGGGCCCGCGCAGCAGCCGGTTGAACGGGAACCAGGAGACGGGCGCCACCACCTCGATCTCGCAGGCCGGCACGAGATGGCGCGTCCGCTCGTGGACGAAGATCCCGCGCGTCGGGATCGTCGCGCTCGGATAGACCGAGCTCAGGACCAGGACGCGCATCAACCCGTCCCCCCAGCGCGGCGAGCCGCGCCCGCGTAGATCGGGAGGTAACGCGCGACGACACGGTCCCAGGTGCGCTCGCTCTCGATGAAGCGGCGGGCGTTCTCCCGAAGGTGCCTCCGCAGGGGAGCGTCGCCGGCGAGTCGAGTCGCCTGCTCGACGAGGGAGTCCCGGCTCTCCGCCTTGAAGAGGAGACCGGTGTCCCCATCGACGATCATCTCGGCATGGCCCCCGATGTCGCTGGCGAGAACCGCCGTCCCGGCCGCCATGGCCTCGAGCGGTTTGAGCGGGGTGACCAGTTCCGTGAGCCGGATCCGCTGCCGCGGGAGGACGAGGACATCGAGCAGGGTATAGAGATCCCGGACCTGCTCCTGAGGGATGCGGCCCAGGAGGGTGACCGCCGGCCCCGCCTTCCAGGCGGCCTCACGCACCGCGTGTTCGTCGCGGCCGCTCCCCGCGATGACGAGCCTGACGCCCGGGATGCGGGCCGCCAGATCGGACATGGCCGCGATGAGGAATGGCAGGCCCTCGTAGTGGCTGAAGGACCCGACGTAGCCGAAGACCGGGCCGGCTCCGATCCCAAGGCGATGAGCGAGGTCCTCGATCCTGGGGCGCGGCTCGAGCCATTCGGCGTCTACGCCATTAGGCACGATGACGATCCGATCCGGGGCGACACCGCGGGCCCTCACCTCGCCCTGGATGCCACGGCCGATCGCGACCACCGTGTCCACCCGGCGGAGCACGGATGTCTCCATGGCCCGACTCAGCCGGTAGCGCACTGAGCCCTCGCCGTGGGTCCCGTGGCTCACTGCGGCATCCTCCCAGAACGTCCGGACCTCGTAGACGGTGGGGAGGCCGAGCCGCCGGCCCGCCCACAAGGCGGGAAGGCCATTCAGCACCGGCGAGTGCGCGTGGATGACCTCCGCGCGCACCTCCCGGGCCACCCGCATGATCCGGCGGGCCAGCCGGGCCATCAGGCGCAGCTCACTGACGACCGGCAGGCGCCCCCCGGCCCGGCCCGTCCGGTAGTGGGCGATCCCGTCGAGCATCTCGCAATGGTTCCGATCGCTGCCGTGCTTGGGCGAGGTGAGCACCGCCGGATCGAGGCCGAGCCGCTTCTGCCAGGTCACGATGCTCCGGCTCCGGTAGCTGTAGCCGCTGGTAATCGGCAGGGAATGGTCGAGGACGTGCAAGATGCGGCCCGGTCGCCCGCTGTCCATCGGGAACTAGGCCGCCTGCCGCGCGGATGCCACGCCGCGGTCCACCCACTCGCGCATCCAGAGCTCGAAGCACATGAGCGCCCACAGGCGGGCCGACCAGTCCCGCCGGCCCGAATCGTGGACGCGGAGCAGACGCTCGACCTCGGAGATCCGGAAGACGCCGCGCTCGCGCGCGGCCTTGGAGAGGAGCACGTCGTGCGCGTAGTCCCGCAGCTCACCCCGGAGCCAGGCGCCGAGCGGGACGCCGAAGCCCATCTTCCGCCGGTCGAGGATCTCCGCCGGGAGGTAGTCGGCCATCGCGCGCTTGAGGAGGTACTTGCCGGTCCCGGCTCGCAGCTTGAGCGAGGACGGAACCGTCGCGACGTACTCCATCAGCACGTGGTCGAGGAGGGGCACGCGGGCCTCGAGCGAGACCGCCATGCTCACCCGATCCACCTTGGTCAGGATGTCGTCGGGCAGGTACGTCCGGATGTCGATCTGCTGGAGGGCGGACACGTAGTCGGTGGACCCGATCTCGGCCTCCAGGCGCGAGAACAGCGTCGCATCCGCGGCCGAGTCGGCCAGGCCCCGCAGCTCCTCGCAGAGGAGGCGCCGCAGGGTCTCCGCCCGCTCGTAGGTCACGAGCCGGAAGTACTGCTCGACGCCGGCCGCCGCGAGCAGCGACGCGTAGGCCTGGCCCGGCGCGCCGACCGGAAGCAGGCGCGCGGTCAGGGCGATGAGGGGGCGCAGGAGCCCCGTGACGCCGCTGTTCCGCGTCCTGAGCTCGAGCGCGCGCGCGTAGCGCCGATAGCCCGCGAAGTTCTCGTCGCCCCCGTCGCCCGACAACGCCACCGTGACGTGCTGCCGCGTGATCTGCGACACGTAGTACGTGGGAATAGCCGAAGAGTCGGCGAACGGCTCGTCGAAGTGCCAGACGAGCTTCGGCAGCACCTCGAGCGCCTTGGGCGTGACCACGTACTCGTGGTGCTCGGTCCCGTACCGCGTGGCGACCTGGCGGGCATAGTCGAGCTCGTCGAAGCCCGACTCCTGGAAGCCGATCGCAAACGTGCGGATGGGCGAGGACGACGCGCGCGCCATCAGCGCGACCACCGTGCTCGAGTCGACGCCACCGCTCAGGAAGGCCCCGATCGGCACGTCGCTGACCATGTGACTGCGCACCGCGCTGTCCAGCCGGTCGCGAAGTCCCTCGACCCACTCCGCCTCCGTCGTGGCACCGGCCGGGGCGAAGCGGAGGCTCCAGTAGCGGGAGACCACCGGAGCGCCACCATCGAGCGAGAGCAGAAGGGTCGAGGCGGGCGGCAGCTTCCGCGCCGCCGAGAAGATCGTGCGAGGCGCGGGGACGTAGTGATGCGTCAGGTAGTCCCCGAGCCCGTTGCGGTCGAGCGTGCGGGGGAAGGCCGGGTCTTCGAGGATCCCCTTGAGCTCGGAGGCGAAGATCAGCCGCTGGCCGTTCCAGGAGTAGACGAGGGGCTTGATCCCGGCCCGGTCCCGGGCCAGGAAGAGGCGGCGGGTGCGCTCGTCGAGGATCGCGAAGGCGAACATCCCCCGGAGGAGGCGCACGCAGTCGGGGCCCTCCGCCTCGTACGCGCGGAGGATGACCTCGGTGTCCGAGGTGGTGCGGAACGTCGCGCCCTTCGCCTCCAAGTCCCGCCGCAGCTCGCGGAAGTTGTAGATCTCGCCGTTGAAGACGATCCAGACGGAGCCGTCCTCGTTGGCCATCGGCTGATCGCCGGTCGCGAGATCGATGATGGCCAGGCGCCGGTGGCCCAGCCCCACCGGGCCCCGGTACACGAAGCCGTCGCCGTCGGGCCCCCGATGGGCCTGAACGGTGGTCATCGCGCGCAGGAGCCGCCCGTCGACGGGACGGCCGGTGACGTCGGCGATGCCCGCGATTCCGCACATATCAGCGACCTCCGGCGTTGGGCACGGGCCGGATCGGCCGGCGCAGGGCCCGCCCCCGCGGTCCGGCCTTCGCGAGCGCCGCCGACGGCGTTGCCGTCGCCGCGGCGCTGACCGCCGCCTCCGCCTTGGCCGACAGCTCCCAGAGGACGGCCGACGTGCCCACGAGCAGGAAGTACAAGTCGAAGTAGGCGACCCCGAGAAATGCTCCGCTGACCATGAACGGGTACAGCGAGAGCTGGTTCATCTCAGCGTAGCCGGAAAGGTATCCGTACTCCGGATGTCCTCGCCACCGCCTCCGGACGTGGCCGAGGGCGAAGAGGGTGCTCACGAGCAAGGTCAGGTAGAGGCCGAGCCCCACGAAGCCTTGCTCCGCCAGGAGCTCGAAGTAGATGCTGTGGGCGTCGCGCGCGGCCACGTAGTCGCTCCCGTAGAAGGTCTCCCACACGTCCGCGTTCCAGAGCGCCCGGAAGCCCGCCCCGAAGACCGGATGGGTGGACGCGATGCGGCTGGCGGTCTGCCAAGCGTCGAAGCGTCCGGCCACCGAGCTGTCCCGCGTCTCGCTCGACTCCTGGTCGCTGATCGATCCGATCCGCTCCTTGAGCCGGTCGGGTATTACGGCCGCGGTCACGAAGGCCGCGATGACGATGGCGACCGCGAAGCGCATCCGCCATGGTGACCGCCACACCAGGATGCCGGTGACGACCACGAGCCCGACGAACGCGCCCCGCGAATACGTGAACAGGATGGCGATGATCGAGAAGCCGAACATTACCCGATAGGCCCGCTTGAGCCACAGCCGGCTCTCCTGGCGGGAGAGGTACAGGAGCATGGGGAGGGCCATGCAGAGCGCGAGGCCGAGCGTGTTGTTGTCGCCGAAGAAGCTGCGCTCCGGCCCGTAGACGCGGTTGCCGCCTCCCGTGCGGAGCACCCAGAGGCCCCCCTTGAGCCCGTGGAGGCCGAAGCTGGTCGCCACCACCACGTACAGCCAGTGGAGGCGCTGCCGGTCCTGGAAGAGGCACATCGTGACGAACGTCATCAGGAGCGACTTGCTCACCCAGTCCCACTTGCCCCACGCTTCCTCCGGATTGAAGGCCAAGACCGTGCTCGCGGTGACGTGCACGGAGAAGGCAAGGAGCAGCAGCACGTTGGCGGAGCGGGGCAGGGGCGCTCGCTCCTCGGTGAAGACGAAGCCGGCCAGCGCCGCGCCTCCCACCATCATGGCGAGCGGGAGATTCCGGGCGAACCCCCACGTGAAGCTGTGCGGCACGAAATAGGCGATCCAGAACCAGGCGAGGAGCCCGATCCAGGGCCGGAGGAAGCTGATGGGGACCAGGGGGATCAGGATCGCCACCAGGAGGAGGTCGCGCGTCGGGCCCATGGGGCTTACTCGACGGTCACGCTCTTGGCGAGGTTGCGCGGGCGGTCCACGTGGCACCCGCGGAGCACGGCGATGTGATACGCGAGGAGCTGCAGCGGGATCACCGTGACCATGGGAGCGAGGAGGTCCGCGGCCGGTGGTACTTCCAGGACGTGGTCCGCACGACTCGCGATCGCGGAATCGCCCCGGTGACAGACCGCGATCACGCGGCCCGCGCGGGCCTTGACCTCCTCGACGTTCCCGACCATCCGCTCATAGGTACCGTCGCGGGGGACCAGGGCCACCACCGGCAGGCTCTCGTCGATCAGGGCGATGGGCCCGTGCTTCATCTCGCCCGCGGCGTAGCCTTCGGCGTGGATGTAGGAGATCTCCTTCAGCTTCAGCGCGCCCTCGAGCGCGATGGGGTAATGGACGCCACGGCCCAGGTAGAGGAAATTCCGGTGCCCGGCCAGCAGTGTCGCCAGCTCGCGCACCGGCTCTTCCGCGGCGAGGGCCTGCGCCATCAGTCCGGGGACCTCCAGGAGCTCCTCGATACGCTTCTGCCCATCGCGCGCGGTCAGGAAGCCGCGGCCAAGCCCCAGAGCGAGCGCGAGCAAATACGAGGCGGTCAGGGTGGCCGTGAAGGTCTTGCTGGACGCGACGCCGATCTCCGGACCGGCGTGGGTGTAGATCACCCCGCCCGCCTCGCGGGCCAATGCGGAGCCGACGACATTCGTGATGGCAATCACCGGGGCCCCGCGCAGGCGGGCCGTCTTGGCCGCCCCGAGCGTATCGGCGGTCTCGCCGGACTGCGAGATGGCCACAACCAGGGTGTCCGGTCCGATGACCGGATCCCGGTACCTGAACTCGGAGGCGAGATCGACCTCCGCGGTCAGCCCGGCGAGCCGCTCGATCATCAGACGGCCGACGAGCGCGGCGTGGTAGGACGTCCCGCACGACACGAGGACCACCCGGCGGAGCCGCCCGGCGACCTCGGGTGTCACGTTGGCTTCCGGTAGGGTCACGGTGCCGCCGTCGGGGCTCACGCACGACCGGAAGGTGGCGGTCACCGCGTCGGGTTGCTCGTAGATCTCCTTCAGCATGAAGTGGGCGAACCCGCCCTTCTGGGCCATGGCGGCGTCCCAGGCGATGATGGAAGGGGTGCGCTCGACCGGCGTGTCATCCGCGCGGAAGAGGGAGACACCGCTCCGGCTCAGGACGGCCAGCTCATCGTCCTCGAGGATGATCACGCTCCGCGTGTGGGGCAGCACGGCCGGGATGTCGGAGGCGATGAAGACCTCGCCCTTGCCGACTCCGACGACCACCGCGCCCGCCCCGCGCTTCGCGGCCACGATCCGCCCCGGCTCACGCGCGGAGAGCACGCAGAAGGCATAGGCGCCACGGACCTCCCGGAGCGCCGCCTTGACCGCCCGGTGCAGGTCGTCGCCCGCCGCCAGGAAGTGCTCGACTAGGTGAGCCATGACCTCGGTGTCGGTCTCCGACCGGAAGTGGTGGCCATCCGCCTCCAGCCGGGTTTTGAGGTCGAGGTAGTTCTCGAGGATGCCGTTATGGACGACCACGACCCCGCCGGTGCAGTCGGCGTGGGGATGGGCGTTGCCGTCCGAGGGACGCCCGTGGGTCGCCCAGCGCGTGTGGCCGAGGCCGGTGGTCCCGGCCACCGGCGACTCCTGGAGCAGCCGCTCGAGCTGATCCACGTTTCCGGCGGTGCGCCGGACCTCGAGGCGGGAACCGCTCTGGACCGCCAGCCCGGCGGAGTCGTAGCCACGATACTCGAGACGCCGAAGTCCATCGAGCAGGGTCGCGACCGCGTCCCGCCCACCGATGTAGCCCACGATGCCGCACATGGACGCTCTCCTCTCTAGATGCCACTGAGCTGGTAACAGGCCAGCTTCAGCGCGTACGTCGGCAAGTGCTGCTCCCAGGGGCCGCCCCGGCGGAGCTCGAAGCGCGGCGTCCGGGCCGTGTTGAGTCCACGGCGGGTGGTCACAGCGCAGGTGAAACCCGCCCGCTCGAGGAGCCCGAGCGCGACCTGGTCATAGTCGTCCGCGCCCCCGTTCGGATACGCGAATGCCTTGACCCGGGTCCCGAGATTCTCCTCGATGCTCTGCTTGGCGCCGTGGATCTCGGCCCAGGCCTCATCGGGCTCGAGCCGCGACAGGATCGGGTGGCTCACAGTGTGAGCCCCGATCGAAAAGCCGAGGCCGCGCAGCGCGTGCACCTCATCCCAGTTCAGCATGAGACGCTTCTGGCGCTCCGAGCCGGATGGTTCGAGCTCGGACACGAGGCGGTCCACGGCGCGCCGGCGCGCCGGGTCCGGCAGCCGCTTCATGTGACGGAGGGCACTCGCGAGCGCCTGCAGCCGCCGGGTGGGCGAGTCGAGCGCGAGCCGCTCCCCGGGCGCGAGCTCGATACTCTCCCGCCGGGTCGTCTTGAGCGCGAGGGCCAAGAGGTCGTACCACGGCATGGACGGGCTCGAGATGTACCCGGTGGCAAGGAACACCGTCGCGGCTAGCCCGTGACGGGCCAGGATCGGCGCCGCATGCGTGAGGGTGTCGCGGTAGCCGTCGTCGAAGGTCACGGCGAGGGCGTTCCGCGGCACGCGCTCCTGCCGCTGGAGATCCACGAGCTCCTCCACGGCGAGGACGGAGTAGTTCTGCGCGATGTGCTGCATGCGCTCCGCGAAGACCGCCGTCGCGAGCGACGGAAAGAACGGATCCACCTCGTCGTTCACCCGGTGGAACGTCAACACGGTGAAGGCGTTGCCTCTCCGGAGCCGCGAGGCCGCCGCCGCGAGGGGCCGGAGCAGGCCGCTGTGGTAGAGCCCCCCGGCGACGGCGCGAATCGCGCGGGTCCGGGCGCTCATTCGCCGGCCTCGTGATGGCAGTGCCACAGCTCGAGCATGAGAAGCGACCAGAGGATGTCGCCGTAGTACGGCGTCCCGTCGGCCTGGTGCTGGTCGAACAGCCACTGGAGGGCACCGGGCGCATAGTAGCCACGCTGGCGGGACCGGGCCGATAGGAGCGTGTCGCGGGCTAGGTCCCGGAACGGCGCGTGATTCTTCAGCCAGTCGCTGATCGGGAGACCAAAGCCGTGCTTCGTCTTCGCCAGGATCTCGCGGGGAAGCAGCGAGGCGAAGGCGCGCTTGAAGAGGTAACGCTTCTCGGTCCCTCGGACCTTGTCGCGAGCGGGGAGGGTGGCGGTGAACTCAACCAGCGGATGGTCCAGCATCGGAAAGCGGACTGCGATGCCCGCCAGCTCGGCCGCTCGCGAGACCTTGAGCAGATCGTTGTCCCCGAGGGTGATCTTCATGTCCACGTAGAGGAGGCGGTTGAGATTGGAGGTGGCGCGGGCGGCCCGGTAGTGGCCCCGAGCGATCTCCAGGGGCCCGTCGCGGTCGACGAGCCCGAGGAAGCCCGGGTCGAGCAGCCGGCCGCCTTCGTGGGCGAGAAGGAACTCGCTCGAGTAGAAGCGGTCGGGATTCGGCTGCGACGCCCGAGCGACGTAGCGCTGGGCCTTGCCCAGGAGGGTCGGGCCTCCGGCCGGAAGCGCGCGGAGCACGGGCTCGATGAGCCGGGCCCGGATCGGCGCGGGGATGACACCGTAGCGGGCCAGGATTTGCTCCCGCCGGTAGCGCTCGTTGCCACCGAAGATCTCGTCGCCACCATCGCCCGCCAGGAGCCGCTCCATGCCGTTCTCGCGGGCCAGGCGCGCGCAGAGGTAGGTGGGGATCGCCGAGTTGTTGCCGAAGGGCTCGTCGTACCCCGCGACGAGCTCGGGGAGGCAAGCGAACGCCTGGTCGGGAGTGACCAGCTGCGTATAGTGGGCGGCGCTGAAGTGGCGCGCGGCCAGCTGCGCGTAGGCCAGCTCGTTGTAGCGCTGCTCACGGAAGCCGATCGAGAAGGTATGGACCTGCTCGCCGGTCAGTCGGGCCATCAGGCCCACCACCGTGCTGCTGTCCGTGCCGCCGCTGAGGAAGGCACCGGTGCTCTTCGGATCGGTCCCGACCAGAGCCTGACGTACTGCCTCTTCGGTGTAGCGCACCATGTCGGCGGCGGCCATCGCGGGTGGGCGCCGCTGCTCCTCGTAGGCGAGGTCCCAGTACGGCCGCACCGAGACGTGGCCGTCATCCCAGAGAAGCGCCTGCCCGGGCGGCAGACGCCGGACGGCGCGGTACATGCTCTGGGGCGCCGGGACGGTGCCGAAGTTCATGTAGGCGTAGATCGCGCTCGGATCCAGGTCCCTCGGACCGTCCGCCCGCGCCAGGACGTCGGGCGCCTGCGGACCGAAAGCCAGCCCGTCGCCGCTGGCGGCGTAGTAGATGCGACGGATGCCGAAGCGGTCCCCCGCGAGCAGGAGACGGCGCTCGACCGGGAGCCAGATCGCCAGGGCGAACGGTCCCCGGAGCCGCGTCAGGAACTCGGCGCCCTCTCGACGATAGAGCCGGCTCAGGGCTTCTCCCGGGGAGGCGCTGCGCGCACTCGTGAGAAGGTCGTCGAGGTTCGTGACGTCGAGATCGGCGACGACGAGCGCGTCTGGCCGCTTCTCCGAGCGTGTGCTTCCGCCGACGCCCTGCAGGAAGAGACCGGGCGCCGACAGCGGTGCCGGCCGCGGGTGGTCACCGACTCCCGGCGTAAACGCGACGGCCGCCGACACCTCGATCGGCCGCTCCGGATCCCGGAAGACGATCCCCGCCACGCCGCTCATTGCGCGTCGCCGTGGAGTGGAGTTCGGGGATTGAGCGCGGCGGGGGCCAGCGAGGGCGGCCCGCAGGTCGGCTTGGCCAGGCTCTCCACGATCTCGGCGAGCCTCGGCGTCAGCACGCTCCAGGCGTGATGGGCGGCCGCATACGCCCGGCCCCGCGCCCCGAGCTCCACCCGGAAGGCCGCATCTTCCAGGAGCTGAATGATCCGCAGGCCGAAATCGAACGCGGTCTCGCAGACGAGCAGCGCCCCGCCGGCCTTGGCCCCGAGCTCATCCCGAAGATAGGTACCCGCGACCACCGGGATGCCGGCCGCCATGGGCTCGAGCACGCTGCTCCGCACGTCCACCCTCGAGCCGGCCGGGGCCGCCGCCACCGCGTGGCTATGGAAGAGGGCACGGAGGTCGGTCGCCGGCCCCGCGATCTCGAGCTCCGGGAGACTAGCGGGCCGCTTGCCGCCGGCGAGCGGGTCCCGGGTGGAGACGATGAACCGGACCTTCGGAAAGCGCGCCTTCACCAGCGGAACGACTTCGCGGCAGAACTGCACGATGTCGGCGAGCCCGTCGTCGACACCCGGCGCGGCATTCAGGATGACGGTCGGGCTGGTGCTCGGACGCGGCACCGCACCGAAAAAGTCGAGATCCAGCCCGTTGGGAATCACCGCGGTCGGCTCTCCCGCCGAGAGCGACTGGACGATCCGCGCCGCCTCCGAGGTCGCGACGATGCAGCGCGCGGCTAGCTTGGCGGCCGCCGACTCCGCGGCCCGAAGGCGGGCGGCCTCGGTCCGGAAGAATTGGCCCGACGGGAACGAGCTCCGCGTGCCCTGGGCGGCCCACCACTCCGAGTCCACGGAGCCGAAGTCCACGACCAGGGGAATGGCCCGGTCCACCCCGAGCGCGTACTGGAGCATGCTGGAGGACGTCACGAGCACGGCGTCGTAGGGAGCGCGACGGAGCCGCTCGGCGAGCCGGGTTCTCAGGGCTTCCGACCGGAAGTACGACAGCGTGCACGACTCGCCGGTGGCGAGGCTGATGGCGCCGGCGAGCGACCTCCAGGCGCGTGGCACCGAGGCAAACTCCAGATCGCCGAAATCGCTGCGCAGCGCGGATATCACGCCGGCCGCGTCGGGATTGTCGTTGATGAACGCGAGCGTGAGGTGATGGCTCCGGGCCAGCTCGCGCGCGAACTGGTACTCGCGCGTGGCCTTGACGGGCCGCCGCGGCGGCGGGAGCCACCGTCCGAGCATGAGGATATTCATGGCAGGTATCGCGTCAGCAGCGGGCCGACGACCTTCGTCAGCGGCAGCGGCAGTCGCTTCCAGGTCTTCACGGCCAGGCGCATCTTGGGGTTGGACGGGCTCACATTGGGCATCTCACGACCGCCCGCCAGGATGTACTGATACGGGAGCGGCACGGGCTCGAAGCCCCAGTGCCGCTTGAAATGATAGGCGCCGGTGCCCTCGCGACTGCGGCCGAAGTCGAAGATCCGGCAGCCGGCCTTCGCCACGTGGCACATGAGCTCCCAGTACATGAAGTCGTTCACCGCGTACGGCAGCGCGTCCGACAGGGCTCCTCCGTAGTAGGGGAGCACCTGGTCCTCGTAGTAGAGCGAGAGCACGCCCGAGACCATCCGCTCGTCCTTCCAGACCGTCAGCAGCTCGCACTCCTTGCCGAACTCGTGGGCGATCGCGCGGAAGAGCCGGCGCGGGAACACCGGCGAGCCGAGCGCGTGCACGCTGTGGGCATAGACGTGCCAGAAAGCGTCGAGGTGGTGCAGACCGATCTCGGCGCGGAGCCCGTGCTTGAGGCCCTGGCGCGTCATCCGCCGCTGCTTGCGCGGGATAGCGGTGAGGTTCTCCTCGTCGTTGGCCGAGACGGAACGCGAGAACGTCACGTACATGCTCTTGGTCGGAAGCTCGTCTAGCTGCTGGGTGGGCCGATGCCTCAGCTCCACGTACTCGACGCCGAGGCGGCGGCCCAGCTCGCGCGCCGCTTCCACGAGCGCGCGGCGAGCGGGCGCGACCGACGCGCAGATGCCGCCGTAGACGCCGTAGGGCACGGAAACGAGCCCGCGGCCTCCGAACAGCCCGCGCACCTCGAACAGGGGCAGCACGCCTTCGAGGCCACCTCCGCGCACGGCCATGAGGTAGTGTGGCCGGTGCCCGAAGGCGCTCTCGACTGCACGCTTCCAGGCGATCAGGTGGAAGGGGCTGCCTCCCGACGCGCTGCGCACGAAGGCATCCCACTCAACGGTCTCGGTCGTGAGCGGTCGGATGTCCACGGCGTTCCCGGCCTACTTGGTGGTCCCGAGGAGAATGCGTACGATCCGCCCCGCAGCCTTGCCGTCCCACAGCTCCGGCAGCTCGCCCGCGGGCCAGCGCCCCTCCGCCACCTCGCGCCAGCTTTGATAGATCGCGTCGGGCTCCGTACCCACGATGCGGTTGGTGCCGCGCGTCACGGTCACCGGCCTTTCGGTGTTGTGGCGGAGGGTGAGGCACGGAATCCCCAGCGCGGTAGTCTCCTCCTGGATGCCGCCGGAGTCCGTCAGGATGCAGCGTGACTCCCCCATGAGCTGGACGAAGTCGAGATACGGCATCGGATCGGCCAGTCGAAGGCCGGGCATCGGAGGAAGGACGGCGGAAAGCGCCTCCAGCCGCCGCCGCGTCCTCGGGTGCACGGGGAAGACCACCGGGATCTCGGCCTGGATGCGCGCGATGGCGCCCAGGAGCAGCCCCAGCGTGCCCTCGTCGTCCACGTTGCTCGGCCGGTGCAGCGTCAGCACGGCGTACCCGGCGGACCCGAGACCGAGGCGATCGAGCACGTCCGACTGGCGCGCGCGCTCCCGGTAGCGGAACAGGGTGTCGATCATCACGTTGCCGACGAAGTGGACCTTGTCGGCGGCCACACCCTCTCGCGCGAGGTTCTCGTCCCCCGATAACTCCGTGGTGAAGAGCAGATCGGAGACGGCGTCGGTGAGGACCCGGTTCACCTCTTCCGGCATGTTGCGGTCGAAGCTGCGGAGTCCCGCCTCCACGTGCGCCACCGGCCGTCCCGCCTTGACCGCGGCGAGGGTGGCGGCCACGGTGGAGTTGACGTCACCCACCACCACCACGACGTCGGGGCGCGTGTGCTCGATCACCGGCTCGATCCGCGTCATGATCTCCGCAATCTGGGTCACCGCTCTTGCCGCCTGCACCTTCAGGTTGACGTCCGGCCGCGGGATCTCGAGGTTCGCGAAGAAGGAGTCCGACATCTGCGCGTCGTAGTGCTGACCGGTGTGCACCAGCGTGGTGGCGATGTAGGGGTACTCCGCCAGCTCCGCCATGATCGGCGCGATCTTGACGAAGTTCGGCCGGGCTCCGACGACGGCGAGAATCCTCACGAGACTCCTCCGGCCGCCATGATCCCGGAGCCCGCCAACACGTCCCGGACCGGGGCGAAGTGGAAGTCGCGCAGCAGCCGTCGGAGCTTCGCCTCGGTGGTGCGGGTATTGACCGAGTGGCGAAACTGGGTGAGCCGGTCCACCGGCAGCCGCGGCTGCCCGGGGTCGATCTCCCACGGGTGCAGGTAGACGATCGCGGGTTGGCTTTCCTTCCGGTTGAGCTGGCGGAGCGCCCAGGCCGTGACCGCGTAGGGAAGCAGCCGGAAGTAGCCGCCGCCCGCGACCGGGAAGCGCCACCTCAGCCGGCAGACCGTCGAGAGCGGAAACTCCGCGATGGCGCTCCCGGAGCCCACGGCCCGCCGGTGTGGGAAGCGCGGCGCGTCCGGGATGCCGTAGCGGTCGTGCACGATCGGAAAGATGCTCGAATCGTAGAGGAAGCCGGTCTCGGCGAGGACCTCCAGGCTCCAGAGGGTCTCGCGTACCACCGAGAAGGTCGGCGCTCGATAGCCGACCACCGCGACGCCGGCGGCGTCCTCCAGGGTGGCCTTCGCGCGCTCCAGATCGGCGGCGAACTGAGGCCGGCTCAGCCGCGTGATCATCTGGTGGCCATAGCCATGGCAGGCGACCTCATGGCCCTTGGACCGGATGGCGGCCACCAGGCGCGGATGACGCTCCGCGACCCAGCCCAGCACGAAGAAGGTCGCGCGCGTGCCGGTCTCCCCGAGCAGGCTCAGGATTCGCTCGGTGGCGGCCACCACCCGGCTCTCGAGGCCAGGCCACTCCTCAGGCCGCACGACGCCCGCGAAGGCCTCGGCGTGGAAATAATCCTCAACGTCGAACGTCAGGGCGTTAATCATCGGAGCCCACGGGCGCGAGGGCTGCTCGTTCAGGCTGTCCGTCCAGGGAGCTGACCATGCGCGCCAGCCCGGCGATCAGCGACACGCGCGGGGTGAACTCGAGCAGCTCGGTGGCGAGCGTTGTCTGGGCGCAGATCCGGTACACTGGCGCGTCCGGGCTCCGCGGGAAACCGGTGGTGACCGGTACGCGCACGAGACTGGCGAGAATGCCCAGCACGTCGCTGATGGCCACCATCTGGCCGGAGCCGACGTTGATGGCCCGGCCGGCGGCCCGCGGGGCGCGCGCCGCGGCCAGGGTGGCGGCGACGGCGTCCTCCACGTAGGTGAAATCCTCGGCGCTGCGGTCGTCCTGATCGACGAAGGGGTGGCGCTGCCGGAGGGCCTCGATCAGCTTGGGGGCGATGACCCCGGCCGCCGTCGCTCTCTGTCGCGGACCGTAGATCGTGAAATAGCGCAGCATCACGGTGTCCAGCTGGTGGCGCGCATGGAAGGCTCGACAGTACGTCTCCGCGGCCACCTTGGAGGCGGCGAAGAGACTGGTGGGCCGCAGGGGGGCGTCCTCGGAGACCGGCACGACCTCGGGCAGCCCATACACGGAGGCGCAGGACCCGAGGACCACGCGCCACACCCCCTCCGTGAGGGCGCCGTGGAGCAGGTTCAAGGTGCCTTCCACGTTCACGGCATGGACGTCACCGGGGTCCGTGACCGAGACGGCGCTCGGCGGCAGGGCCGCCAGATGAAAGACGTACTTGACGTTCCGGAGGGCCTTGCGAAGGAGTTCCCGATCCCGGATGTCGCCGATGATGAACTCGAGACGGCCGCGGTTCGGCGCGCGGCCTTGCTGCGGGTGCCGCTCGGCGGCCGCCTGCAGGTTGACCAGGGAGCCCGTCGAGAGATTGTCGAGAACCCGTACGGCGGCCCCGCCGTCCAGGAGCTGGTCGACGAGATGAGAGCCGATGAAGCCGGCGCCGCCGGTGACAAGGACGGTACGCATGGTGAACCTCAGAGGGTGACGATGGAGGCGCGGCTCTGCCGATGAGCCTTGAGCGCGTTCCGGGTATCCACCACGAGCTTGGCGCGATCCGCGATAACGGCGCCGTCGAAGCTCGAGTGGTTCGTGAGGATCAGCACGCAGTCGGCGGCCGCGATGTTCTCCGGGCTGGGCTCGACCGCGCTCAGCTTGATGCCGCTCGAGACGATCTGCGGGGTGAACGGATCCGCGTAGGAGACCTGCGCGCCCTTCTTCTCGAGCATCTCGATGATCTCGAGCGACGGGGACTCACGGATATCGTTGACGTCCGCCTTGTAGGTGACGCCCATGACGAGGACGGAAGCGCCACGCAGGGCCCGCCCGCGCTCGTTCAGGGCGTCGACGACCAGGGTGACGACGTGCTCCGGCATGGCCCGGTTGACCTGGTCAGCCAGCGCGATGAACTGCGCCTCGTAGCCGGTGAGACGGATCTTCCAGGAGAGGTACAGGGGGTCGACCGGGATGCAATGACCGCCGATGCCGGGCCCGGGATAGAACGGCATGAAGCCGAAGGGCTTCGTAGCCGCCGCGTCGATGACCTCCCACGGATCCACGCCGATCTTCCGGCAGGCGAAGGCCAGCTCGTTGGCGAGCGCGATGTTCACGCTCCGGAAGGTGTTCTCGAGGAGCTTTGCGGTCTCGGCCACACGAGGGCTGGAGACCTCGAACACGCTCGTGGTGACCTGCCGGTAGAGCGCGGCCGCGAGTTGCGTGCAGGCCGGTGTCACGCCCCCCACCACCTTGGGGATGTTGGCGGTGGTGAAGCACTTGTTGCCGGGGTCCACCCGCTCAGGCGAGAAGGCGAGGAAGAAGTCGTGGCCGATCACGAGCCCGCTCGCTTCGAGGCGCGGCTGGACGACCTCCTCAGTCGTGCCGGGGTACGTCGTGCTCTCCAGCACCATGAGCTGGCCGGGCCGGAGGTGCGGCAGGAGGCTCTCCACCGCCGAGAGGATGAAGGAGATGTCCGGCTCCTTGGTCTTCCGGAGCGGAGTCGGAACGCAGATGATGAGGGCGTCAGCGCCGCCCGCCTCGTCGAAGGCGGTGGAGGCGGTCAGGCGGCCGTCCGCCACCAGCGGGGCGAGGGCCTCGGTGGGGACGTCCACCAGGTACGACTCCCCGCGGTTCAGGAGGCTGACCCGCTCGAGGTCCAGGTCGATACCGCGGACGACCACCCCGGCCTTGGCCAGCTCGACGGCGAGACTGAGGCCGACGTAGCCGAGTCCGATGACACTCACGCGCGCGCTGCGCGTCTCCAGTTTCTCGCGGAGGATCTTGGTCCACACGGCTGTCAGTGCTCCCTGTGCGGTTTGGGGGTTGAAGGTCAGTCGCTGTAGTACGCGCTGTACTGCTTGTAGTAGGAGTTCAGGTGCTTCAGCGGCGTGCGGTTCAGCACCACGCCGACGATCGGTGTTCCGGACCGCTCCAGGATGGCCTTGCTCCGGACGAGATCGCGGGGACGCGTTTGCCCCACCGCCACCACGAGCACAATGCCGTCGGCCGCCGCGGCCATGTACAGGTTGTCCGGAATCAGGAGAATGGGCGACGAGTCCATCAACACGTAGTCGGCCTCGTCCGCCATGTCGCCGAGGATCCGGGCGAGCCGCTCGGTCCCGAGGCCCGTCTTGGCGGGGGCGGTAAGGGCGCTGCCTCGCGGAGTGAGGTGCACGTTCTCCGTGATCGACGTGATCGTGTCGGCGAGCGTGGTCGCGCCCGCCAGCAGGTCCGTGAAGCCCTTCCGCGGCGTGGCGTTGGCGATCCGGTGGAGCGTGGGCCGGTGGAAGTCGGCGTCCGCGATGAGGACCCGCTTGCCGACCTCACCGAAGGCCAGGCCGAGGTTGAAGACGATCGTGGACTTACCCTCGAAGGGCAGGGAGCTGGCCACCAGGATCCGTCGCAGGGGCGTCTCGCCGCCGAGCATCTGCAGCTCGACGCGCAGTCGGCGGAAGGCGTCGACGAAGAGGTGATAGTCCTCTCGCCCAGTCTGGTCGTCGGCCGAGTTGATCATCACTTTCTGCGAGTGGACCTGGGGCACCGCGGTCAGGATCGGCAGACCGGTGAGATGCTTGACGTCCACCTCACCCATGATTGGACGGTTGAAGTACTCGGCCGTGGCGGGGGCGCCCAGACCGATCACGAGGGCCAGGGCGAGCGCCAGCCCCACGAACTGCATGCGGCGCTGGTTCGGCGCCTTGCTCGGGAAGCCGGGAGGGTCGATGACCTTGACCACGTTCATCTCGCCCTGCTCCCGGATCCGCGCGGCCCCGAGCTTGTCGGAGAGGAGCGTGCTGAGCTTCCGGTTCGTCTCGACTTCGGAGGCCAGGCGGCGGTACTCGAGCTCGTCCTTCGAGAGCCCCGAGAGATCCCGCCGCGAGCTGGCGATCTGGTCCTTCAGGGCGGTCTCCTGGGCGGTCAGTGACACCACAGAGGTGTCGAGCGCCGCGACCATGTCGGCGAACGCGTTGCGGTCGTCGGCGGGGATGGTGCCTACCGCGGGGCTGGCGGAGGTCGAATCCTTGACCGCGTCACCCAACTCGCGCTGGACGTCGACGATCTGCTCCGCGAGCGACCGCACCCGCGGATGCTCGTCAGAATACCGACTCTTGGCCTCGACCATCTGCGCCTCGAGGCTGGAGAGCTTGGCGCGCAGTCTCGATGCGTTCGCCGGGTTCACGGGCGCCGGCGCCGCGGCCACGACCTTGGGCGTGGACTGACTCGCCGGCATCGCGTCGAGCTTGGCTTTCAGCGCGTTCAACCGGGTCTGGCTGATGTTCCGGTTGGCCTGGACCTCGGCGAGTGTCGTCTCCAGCTGGGACAGGCGCTGGGCCGTCTCCGTGCTCTTGGCCGGGATCTGGATGCCCCCGCGTGACATCGTGAACGAGCGCAGCGCGGCCTCGCTCCGGGCGAGCGCATCGGACACCTGGACCGTCTGCTGGGAGAGGTACTCCCGGGTGCTCTTGGCGTCATCCACGTTGAACGAGCGGGTCCGCGCCAGGAGCACCTCGATGTACGTGTTGGCGATATCGAGGGCGATCTGCGGCTGCGACGCTTCCGCCTGGATCTCCACGATGCCGGAGCTACCCCCCTGGCTGATGAACCTCACCCGATCCCGCCGGAGCTCGCCTACCGCGCGCCGATGAGGCGTGGGTGGCGCCACCGCCGACGACTCCTGGCCGCGGAGACGGCCGATCAGGTCCAAAAGGTCCCCGAGGTAGTCACGGCCGTACGGGTTGTAGAGCAGGTCCTCGACCGACGCCTTCGGCAGCGCCTCGACCACGGAGGCCGCGAGGAGCCGACTCTGCAGGATCGCCAGCTGCACCGGCAGCGGCCGGTACGGCGAGAACTCCTGGAACACAGGACCGCGCTCAGCCTTGTTGTCGATGAGGATGGTGGCGGTGGTGCGGTAGCGCGGCGGCTCCTTCGACAGCAGGTAGGCGACCGGAACCAACAGCACCAGTGCGGCGAGAGTCGTCAGGCCGATCCACTTCTTGCGGCGTGCGAAGAGCGAGATCGCGACCTGCTTGATAACCGTCCTGGTGTCCATCAGCTGCCCGTCTCCTTGGGTTGATTGTCGGTGTGCATGACGTCAACGCCCCCGCGCAAACAAGACCACCTGCACCGTGTTGAGCACGATCAGCAGATCGAGGAACAGCGACAGGTTCTTGATGTAGTAGAGGTCGTACTGGAGCTTTTCGACCGCGTCCTCCACCGAGGAGCCGTACTGATACCGCACCTGCGCCCACCCGGTGATTCCCGGCTTCACGGCGAGCCGCTCCATGTAGTAGGGGATCTGCTTCTGCAGATTCGCCACGAACTCCGGGCGCTCCGGCCGGGGTCCGATGAAGCTCATGTGCCCGACCAGCACGTTGTAGAGCTGCGGCAGCTCGTCCAGCCGGGTGCTGCGAAGGATCGCGCCGACACGGGTGATCCTCGGATCGCGGCGGGAGCTCCAGACCGGGCCCGACTCCTTCTCGGCGTCCTGCCCCATCGACCGGAACTTGTTCAGGATAAATACGCAGCCGTTCTGACCCAGGCGAGGCTGGCGGTAGAGGATCGGGCCCGGGGAATCCAGCTTGACGGCCACGGCTACCAGGGCCACGACCGGCAGCGACAAGAGGAGCCCGGCCAGCGACACGGTGACATCGAAGAGGCGCTTGATGATCTCCGTCCGGGGCGTCTTGACGAAGCCATCGGAGAAGATGAGCCAGCTGGGCCGGACCGCCGTGACCAGGATCTTCCCGGTGGCCTTTTCATAGAAGCTCGGCCAGTCCTCGACACGGATGCCGCGCAGCCGGCACTCGAGAAGGGCCTGAGCCGGGAAGCATCCCCGACGGTCCACCTGGGCGATGACGACGATGTCCGGACGAGTCTCCTCGACCAGCGAGCCCAGATCCTGGATCTTGCCCAGGAGGCTCTCGCCCTCCGGGACCATGTCGCTGGCTCCGGGCGCATCGTCGAGAAAGCCGATGATATGGAAGGGGCGAGCGCTGGTCGGCTGGAGGCCGGCAATGAGGCGACCGACCTGGCCGGTGCCGAGGACGAGAACCCGGACGGTCATCTGCTGCTGCGACCACGCGGCGAGGAGGACCCCGCGCCACGCCGTGAGGCCGAGCGTGGTCAGGAGGAACGTCTCCAGGAACGCCGACCGGCTGAGCCGAAGCAGTGGGATCGCGAAGCCGACGGTCGCCACGATGAGGGCCGTCACGCCCTGGCAGATCATCACCCGGGCGACCAGCTCGCGGCTGCCCGAGGCGTATCTCAGATGGTAGAGATCGCCCAGGTAGAGGACGAAGGTCATGATGATGCTGCCCTCGATCACGCGCGCCGCGAAGGGCGCATACCCCGCCCACTGCGTTGACAGCTCCGTGATGTAGAAGGCGCCCAGAATGACGGCCAGGTCCCCCAGGAAGAGGACGCAGGCAAGCCCGGACACGTAGTGGCGAAAGATTCGAAGCATGTCTTGACCAGGCGGACAAAGGAGCAAGCGAGGTGCCAAGCAAGAGGAGCGGCGAGAGGCGTAACTACTTGATTAGACTAAGTAACTCACTAGGGATCGCGGAGTATATTCCTCCCCTGATTGGGAAAACGGATTCCACTCTCTCAGAAATCTGCGTGGACGTCGGACCGAGGGTCTCGGCTCCAGGAAATTGGCTGAAAAATCAGTGACTTAATCGATTGGACGAAAAATGCAACGTTTGCGCGGAACGACGGCGAAGGGGACGGAGACGAGCTAGAACGTCGCGAAGAGACTGAGCATGGCGCGGTTCTCCGCGAAGTCGCCGCTTCCGCCGGCCGTGGTCTGGTTGAAGACGTCGTTACCTGTCTGCTTCGTATAGATGTACTGGACGCTCGCGGTCAGCCAGCGCAGCACCTGCCAGTTCAGCGAGGCGCCGTAGGTGAGCGTCTTCTGCGTCCCGCCATTGTCGACGTTGCCCGTCCCGGTCGGTTGGTTCTCGGTATAGGTCGCATGGAGCGTGGCGTTGATGAAGGGCGTGAGCTGGTAGAGGAAGCTTCCGAAGTACGACTGGCTCTCCACGGTGCCGAAGTTCTGGCCCTGCTGGGCCGTCTGCCGGAAGTCCCGGAGCACGCCCACGGAGATGGCCCCCCGGTTGAACCGGTAGCTGGCTGTGAGGCTGGCGGAGACCGTCCCTTGATCGCCCTGGCTGTCATTGATCAGCATGCTGTAGCCGACCGATCCGGACAGGGACAGGCCCTGCGGAACTCCGTAGGACCCGAAGAGCGACACGTTCCAGATCTGCGTATTGTCCAGGGTCTGGTACGAGTAGGAGCTCAACAGACCGGCCGACGTGAAGAGACCGAATTGCCTCGCCGCGGAGCCGAACACGGTGTTCGTGGTGGTGTCACCGCCTGTGTTCGAGTTGCCCCCGGTCTGGTCGGTCCGGGAGAACTCGTATCCGCCCCTCACGATGTAATCGGTGAGAACCCGGGCGGTCGCGTTCGCCCCCAGGATGTTGGTGATGCTGTCTCCGGTGTTCGACGTCCCGGTGCTCGCGTTTCCGGAATTGCTCTCGTTGAAGAACAGAACGTTGCGGTAGTAGGCCTGCGTGGCGGTCTGGCCGATCAGCCAGTCGACCGAGAGCCCCAGCGCGTTCGTGTCCGATATCTGCCGGCCCTGCCGAATGCCGCTCTGGTCGAGGGTGGAGGCGGAGTCGCTCCGGACGAACGTATCGCTCAGCGTCAGGCTCAGCCGCGGAGTCAGCGCGTACCGGATCGCGGCGTAGAGGCTCGGGAAGACCTTGACCTCGTCGCCCGCCCCGGCCACCGTGTCGTGCACGAGGTCGACGGTCGTCGACAGCGTGCCGAAGGTTCGTGCCCCGTTCAACAGCAGGGTGAATCCGGGACCGAGGGTCGAGCGGAAGTTCTCCTCGCTGTGGTTCGTGGTCTGGAAGAAGTTGTCGGAGTACTCTTCGGAAGTTCGGAGGGTCGGATGGAACTCGAGCGTCGCGCCCCGGATGCTGGTGATGGTGGGCGCGAACGCGCTCCGCCCTCCGGGCGCGCCTCCTCCGACGAAGCCCGGAGTGCCCGGCGCCCCGCCTCCCAGCGGGAACGGCGCCGGGATATTGGTCTGCGAAGGGGCGGGGGCAACCGGCGGCGTCCACGGCGGGATCGTGGTGGACGGCGGAAGGCCTGGCGTGACCGGCGGCCGGCCCGGCTGCTGGATCGGAAACTGCTGCAGCGGAACCTGCAACTCGGTCGGAGTCGGTGGCGTCGGCTGAGCGGGCTGCTGGGTCCCTTGCGGCTGACTCTGTCCGGGCTGCTGCGCCGGGTCGGAGGACGGGGGAGAACTGGGCGTCTGCCCCCAGACGAGCCGAGGAACGCCGGCGCCCAGACACAGCGCGATGACCGCGATCAGACAAACGCTCAACCGAGTGCGCGGCAGCTCCGCGCTCTCGGTCGAACCAACAGCGCCCTTAGAACAGTCTCTGTGGGACAAAGATGATGTCGTTCGGTTGCAGCCGAATGTCCGGATTCTCGTCCGGCGACCGCATCATCTTATCAACATCCACCCGGATCCGTTCCTTCTTTTCTGCGTTCCCACGCAGGATGTCCACCCGGCCCCCGGAGGCCAGGGGCGTGAGGCCTCCCACCTGGGTGAGAGCCTTCAGAATCGTCAAATCTCCCGAATACTTAACGGGTCCAGGAATCTTGACTTCACCGTTCACGTAGACCGCGTCGGCGAGCGGGACCACCACCGAGTCGCCAGGCTCGAGCTTCGGGTTCTGGCTGAGGTCGCCGCGCTGCACGAGGCGGTTGAAGTCGACCGGGATCCGCTTGTCGCCCCGCAGCACGAACCCCCTCTCGGCATCGGCGTTCGGAAGCACACCGCCCACCACCGAGATGGCTTGTAGCAGCGTGAGCTCACGAGTAAGCTGCATGACGCCGGGCTTGCCGAACCCGCCGATGAAGAAGACGGGCCGGCTCTTGATCTCCCTCACGATGACCGTAACCACCGCGCCCTTTACGGTCTTCTCGTAGACGTTGGTGAGATGGTCCTGTAGCTGCTGAACCGTTTTCCCGGCCACGCCGATCTCGCCCACCAGCGGGAGCGAGGTGCGCCCGTCGGGCCTGACGAACACTATCTGGTTCAGGTCCTTGTTGCCCCAGACCTGGATCTCGAGGATGTCCTCGGGTCCGATGATGTAGTCCTTGTCCAGCGGCTGAGGTGGCGGCGCCTGCGCCATCGCCGGCCGCGCGGCTAGCAGGACGATCATCACCAGCGAAGACAACCAAGCGGCTCGTCTCATGAGGCCTAGACTCCTAACGGGTGCTGCGTCTCCGGAACTCCGTCGAACTGGCCGAGGAGCTCGAGGCCGCCTTGTCGGTAGGCCTTGAGCTTGTATTGCAGGCAGCGGAGGCTGATGCCCAGCAGCCGCGCCGCCTGCGTGCGGTTGCCCCCCACCCCCTCCAGCGTCTGCAGTATGTACTGCTGCTCCAGCTCCCG
>JBGOVO010000214.1:0-6863 GCA_041478145.1 Methylomirabilia bacterium | reverse complement strand
CTCGCGCCCGAGAGCGGTGATGTCGTCGAGCGTGCGGAGCGGCGGCGTGCCCAGGAGATCACCCCGGCGGGCTCGTGTCGTTCCGCAGTGCGACCAGTAGAGCCGCATGCGATCACGCATGGGCCCGCCGAACAGCTCGTAGACCGGCACCCCGAGCGCCTTGGCCTTGATGTCCCACAGCGCCAGCTCGATGCCCGCCATCGCCTTGTGGCTCACCCCGCCCAGGTTCTGGCGGGTGTGGCGCAGCATGTCCCAGTACAGGCGCTCGACCGGCCGCGGGTCCTGGCCGACGAGCAGATGCGCCAGGTCGCGGACCGAGCCCGCGATACCGTGGGGGCTCCGGTTGTCGCTGCATTCCCCCCAGCCCACGAGGCCGTCGTCGGTCTCGATGCGGACGAAGGTCCAGGGCCGCCAGCCGCCGTCACAATGCAGAGCCTCGACGCGCGCGATCTTCATGGAAGAGGACCATGCCACAGCCCCCGCGCGCGGACAAGCCGGATCACGGCACTCCCGTATCCGCTCGGCGCGCCTTCGGCTCCACCTCGCCCGGCGGCCAGGCGGCGGCGCCGTCCCGGAACTGCGCGAGCGTGAGCAGGCGGATCCGGGCGTCGGCGCGCGCCCACGCCCGCGCCGCCTCCCTGTTATAGCCCCAGTCGGCGAGGAAGAGCCGGACGTCGTCCAGATCGGCATGCGTCGTCACGTGCTGGAGCGTCTCCAGGCGGTCCTCGACGAAGGCCAGGCGCGGCCGGCTCCCGTGGGCGGCGACCCAGGCCGCGATCAGCGCCCGGAGGTTCTCGCACTTGTGGGCGCCGGTCTCCTTGCCCTGCACGTCCGCGAGCCTCACGCCCCAATGATCGAGGATGCGCCGCGCGAACGCGCCTTCCTTGGTGGTGACCAGCACGGCCTGCGAAGGCTCCGCGACGAGTCGGCGCAGCGCGTCGACGCTCCCGTACGGGGCGTGGAGCGCGAGCCAGCCTTCCGCGTCGGCCGCGATCCACTCCCGCCGCACCTCGTCGAGCGCGTGACCGAGGAGCCCGATCAGCGCGGGGGCGGGCCGCGGGTCGATGGCGGTGATCGCGTCGCGCACGCGCTCCCATGCGCTCAGGATCTCCGGCTGCGCGCGACCCTGCACGATGGCGCGCAGGAGCACGGGCATCTCCCAGCCGCTCAGGATCACGGGGCGGAGCGCGCAGAACGCGGGGAAGCAGTCCGCGCCGGGCGCCGGCTCCCGCGGCCAGACGCGCGCGTGAGCGCGGCGGCTCGTCTCGAAATACTCGCGGAGCCCATCGCAGCACACGCCGTCGAAGTCCAGCGCCAGGATGTCGGGGATCGTCACGGGCCGACACCGCCCTGACACGTCCGCAACGCGAGGCCGAAGGGGCCCGTTCCGTAAGGGGCCGACTTTTCGACTCCGGGCGGCTGGCGCAGGTCTTGCTCGAAGAGAGAGCGCAATGAGCTCACCGGACCGCAAGATCAGCGTGGTGCCGCCGTCCGGCGCGGCGCCGCCCGGCGTCGCGGCGAGGCTCGCGAGCCTCGAGGACGACGCGATGCGCCTGCGCGCGGAGGTGGAGGCGCTGCAAGACGATATCCGCTGGCTCACGGACGACGAGGTGGAATCGGGCTGGCTCGCCCGCGGCTGGGTGCGCGCCTCCCTGCTGCTGACCGCGGTGGGCGCGGTGGCCCTCGTGTCCGTCCCGTACCTGTCTCATCTCCTCGATGCCTCCGGGCGGCCCGTCGATCCGGCTCCCGTCGCGGCCATCCACTCCGCCCCGATCACGGAGCCGGTGGCGCCGGTCCCGTCGCTCCCGCAGGCCTCGGCGCGAGAGTACGTTCCCGCTCCGGTCCGCGAGCGCGGGACCGAGATCCCGGAGCCCTCGCGGGTCCTCGCCGAGGAACGGCCGGCCCGGCCGACGCGCCCGGCGGTCGGCAGCGAGCGGCACGCCGCCGGCCCGCCCGACGCCGCCCACAGCAGCGAGGCACCCCGGCGCAGCGAGAGCCCCTAGCCCGGCCGCGGCACCCGGCTCGCCCACACCGAGAGCGCGGCCACCGCGGCCGCGCCGGCCGCGATGGTGAACGCGATCGCATAGCTGCCCGTCACGTCGAAGATCCTCCCCGCCAGCCACGCGCCCAGCGCGCTGCCGAGCGCGCTCGCCACCTGGGTGGCCCCGAAGATCGAGCCGAAATGCGGCCCGCGGAAGCGATCGCTCATCATGGCGGGCACCACGAAGGCGGTGACCGAGTAGCCGACGCCGAACAGCACCGCGTAGCCGCACGCCAGCCACCCCGACGGCGCCAGCGCCACCAGCCACAGCACGCCCACCCCGAAGATCATGGCGACCATGCCGAGCGCGTACACCGCCTCGCGATGGAAGAAATCCGACACGTAGCCGCCGCCCATCTTGCCCAGGATGCTCGCGGCGCCCACCACGCTGATCACCGAGGCGGCGGTCATGGCCGAGATGCCGTGGTCGACGAGGAAGGCGGCCTGATGGACGTGGAGCGTCTGGCTGCAGATGCTGCCGAGGAATACCGCGAGCCCGATGTACCGGACCGAGGGAGTGGCGAGCGCGCGCTCGAGGGAATGCCCGCCGCCGTCGGTGGCCGGCGCGGCGAGGGCCGCAGCGGGCGCCGCGCGGCGCGGAGGCGGCACATCGCGGATGGCCAGATAGGTCGCGGGCAGGATCCAGAGCGCGGCGAGGACGCCGAGCGCGCGGAAGGCCCAGCGCCAGCCGAAGCCATCGATCAGCGCCTGGCAGAGCGGCACGACGAGGAAGATGCCGAGCCCGACGCCCGAGCCCGCGATGCCGAGGGCGAGCCCGAGCCGCGTGCTCCATTGCCGCTGCACCATCACCACCGCGGGCGTCCAGCCCGCGGTGGCCACCCCCATCGCGGTGAACAGGCCAAACGCCAGGTAGAGGTGCCACGCGCGGGTGACGAAGCTGTCCGCCCAGAGCGACACGGCGAGCAGCGCGCCGCCGACGAGGATGAGCCGGCGCGGCCCGAAGCGGTCGGCGAGCGCGCCGAGCACGGGGCCCGCGCCGCCGCTCACCAGCGTGAAGACCGAGAAGGCCCCCGCGAGCACCGAGCGGCTCCAGCCGAATTCCCACAGGAGCGCGACGAGGAAGACGCTGTACGCGTACCAGACGCCGTAGGCGAGGGCCAGCGTGACGACGGTGACCGCGAGGGCGCGATACGCGGGAGCGCGGGAGACCGCCGGGTCGGGGGGCATGGACGCCCCACCATACCGCGGCGTCAGGCGTGGTTCCAGCCGATGATCACGTGGTGGCGCATCACCGCGCGGCGAAGGGCGTGGGGCCGCCCCGCGGATCGCCGGCCAGGCGCCGGTTGACGAGATCGCGCTCGGCGGTGAGGCCCGGATCGAGGCGGACGGCGACCTGCAGCTCGCGGAGCCCTTCACCGTCCTGCCCCAGCTTGAGCAGGCTCCGGCCGAGGTCGGCGTGGACCACCGCGTCGTCGGGGTTGAGCGCGAGCGCGGCGCGATAGGCGGGCACCGCGTCCTCGTAGCGCTGGAGGGTGTAGAGGGTGACCGCGAGGTTCACCTGAGCGCGGAAGTGATTGGGATTCACGCGGACCGCCGTCTTCAGCCAGTCGAGCGCCAGCTCGTGCTGCTCCATGTCCATGTAGAGACGGCCGAGGTTGGCGTACGGCCAGGAGAACTGCGGGTCGGCCGCGATGGCGCGCTGATAGGCGGTCGCGGCCCCGCCGGTGTCTCCGAACCGATGCTGGAGGTTGTAGCCGGCCACGTTGAGCGACTCCGCGAGCTTGGGCACGTCGTGGGCGGGCAGCCGGTAGCGCAGGAACACCTCGGCCTCCCGGCGCACGCGCGGATCGGCCGACCGGCGGGCCCGGTCCAGCAGGACCATGCGGGAGAGCCGGACCATGCCGCCGTCGGTCAGCGCGCGGCCCAGGGGCAGGAGACAGTCCGAGTGCTCGGGGGCGACCAGCATGCCCACCAGCGCGCGCGTCTCGGCGGCGCCCCGCCCGCGCGCGCCCGCGCAGTAGTCGGCGCCCTCCCGCACCCAGCCGCGGGCGCGCGCCAGGTCCAGCGCGCGCGCGGTGTCGCCGCTCTCGAGCAGCGTGGTGAAGAGCGCGCTCGCCACGAGGTCGCGATCGAGGCCGGCGCCCACCAGCATCACGCGGCCCACGCCGAGCGACTTGAAGACCCAGTCGGGGAGCATCCGGGAGAGGCGCGAGCTGTTGAGGGACACGATCAGCCCCTCGATCCAGCGCAGCCCGGTCTGGGCCGCCCGCTCGGACCGGGTCGGCGCCGCGCCCAGGCTGGCGACGAGGTACTCGGCGGCGAGCGTCGTGTTACCCATGCGCTCGGCCAGCGCGCCGGCGCGATAGTAGGCGAGCGCGGACGGCTGCAAGCGCGCCGCGAGCCCGTAGGCCTCGAGGGCCTCGTCGAAGTCGCCGAGCAGCTCGGCCATCGTCCCGCGGCGCGTCTGGGCCTGGACCGAGGCCGGCTCCGCCACCACGGCCGTGCGGTAGTGGTTCAGCGCCTCGCGCAGTGCGCGCTGGCGGGCGGCCCGATCGCCCGACTGGAGCGTCCCGCTCACTCGGGAGTCAGGCCCGCTGCAGCCCGCGAGGAGGAGACCAACGGCGAGGGCGAGCCCACCCAGCCGGCGGATCAGGCGATATCGTGAGCTCCGCATGCGGCACCACGCGGCAACATTCTTGCCACGGGAGTGCGCGGGCTAAGTACGTGGAATTGCGAGGGCGGGGCGCGGGATGCGGCGCCCCGGTCATGCGCCCGCTGACACGGACCGCTGTCCGGTGTCCACGGGCCGCCGGTGGCCGCTCAGGCGATCAGGCGGAAGCGGATGCCGCAGATCAGCACCAGGCCGCGGCGCGCCGGATCGGCGCAGGCCAGGTCGAGGCCGGCCAGACCTTCTCCCCGCCCGTCGGTGGCCTCGGTGAAGCGGAGGGTCGCGTCGTCGAGCGCGATGACGCGCTGGCCGTCGTGCATGCGCACGGGGCGCTCGATCACGTCACTCCAGCGCCGCGCCAGACGGTCCGGGTCCTCGCTCTGCAGCTCGGCGCCCGTCATGGCCGTGATCAGCCCCGGCTTCACCGGGACGCGCCCGTCGTACGCGGCGGGATGCCACGGGCCACCCGGCTCGCGCGCGCCCTCTTGCCAGGCGAACGACAGCATCGCGGCGCCCACGTCGCGCGGGTGGAGCTGCAGCTCGCGGTACTCGGGATAGCCGATCTCGCTCGCGACGCGGATGCCGACCGTCTCGCAGCGCTTGCGGCGCGCGGCCAGATCGTCGCACTGGGTGATCACCATGTAGCCGCCGTCGCCGCCGCGCCGGTCGAGATAGCGCCCCGCCGTCGTGCCCTCGCGCACCGGGGCGACCAGCTCGAGAAACTTGTCGCCGACGGGAAACAGCGCGTTCTCGAGCCCGTACTTGCCCACGCCCGGATCGCGATGGCAGACCTCGAGCCCGAGTACCGCGTGCAGCTGATCGACCACGCTCGACAAATCGCGGGCCACCAGGCAGATCTGACGCATGCGGAGGCTCATGCCCGCCGCTCCGCGTCCTTGGCCGCCATCTTCTGCTTCAGCTCCTCGGGAGTGAGGCGCACGATGTCCTCGTTCTGGTGCGAGTAGAGCTTGTAACCCTCGGTGTCGAGGGACTCGAGCTCGGTGCGGCCGGCCAGGACGTCGTCCTTCCACCGCTGGTGCCCGGGCTCCCGGGCGTGAAACTCGGGCATGACCTCGCGGGCGAACCGCTCGAGGCTCGAGCAGATGTCCTCGTGGCTCGTGCGGCCCGTCTGGTTGAGCAGGATGACCTGGTCCACGTTGGTGGCCTCGAACTCGGCGAGCCGACGCCGGATCGTCTCGGGTGAGCCGATCAGGCCCGCCTTGAGCGTCTCCCGCGCTTTCGGCGTGTGCCGCCACTCCTGGTAGAGCTTCCACATGTCGCCCTTGCCGGCCTCGGCCATGCCGTGCCGGCCGTAGTGCGCGAGGCAGAAGACGAAGAAGGTCCAGCCCGCCGCCTTCTCCCGCGCCTCCTCGTCGGTGGGCGCGCACATGAACGCGCTCACCATGGCGATGTTGGGATTGACCGGGTAGTCGGCGAGCCGCTTCAGGTCACGGGTGAGGCTCGTGTAGTACCGGTTCACCCACGCGCGCGCCGCCTCCGGCGAGACGAACTGGAAGCCGAGCGCGCCCATGCCCCACTGCCCGGCGCTGGCGATCGTCTGGATGTTCGAGCACGCCACCCAGAGGGGTGGGTGGGGCTTCTGGCGCGGCTTGGGGATCACGTTGCGCGCCGGGAAGTCGAAGTACTGGCCGTGGTGCTCGACCGACTGCTGGGTGAAGCACGGCACCAGCACCCGCACCGCCTCTTCCCAGACTTCACGCTTGTCGCGCACGCGGCGGCCGAAGGGGTGAAGCTCGATCGGCCCCTGCCCCTCGCCCAGCCCCAGCTCGACGCGGCCGCCGCTCAGCAGATCGAGCGTCGAGACGCGCTCGGCCACCCGGATCGGGTGATTGGTGGGGAGCTGGATGATGCCGTGGCCGAGGCGGATGCGGCTCGTGCGCTGGGTGGCCGCGCCCAGGAAGACCTCGGGGGCGGAGGAGTGCGAGTACTCCTCGAGGAAGTGGTGCTCGACTTCCCAGGCGTAGTCGTAGCCGAGCCGGTCGGCCAGCTCGATCTGGGTGAGCGAATCCTGCAGCAGCCGGTACTCGCTGTCCGGGCCCCACGGCCGCGGGAGCTGGTGCTCGTAGAAGATGCCGAACTTCATGCCACGCGCACCAGGTGGTGGGGCGTCATGAGGGCCTACTGTACGGCAAGGGCATGGTCCTTGACCACCCCTCGGCCCGGCGCTACCCT
>JBGOVO010000242.1:0-6097 GCA_041478145.1 Methylomirabilia bacterium | reverse complement strand
CCCGGGGACCGTGGCTTCTGCGGGTCGTCGAAGCCACGACGTCCTGTCTCGTGGCCCCATCGAGACGGCGCAGCCCGCCCGCAACTCAGCGTGTCCCCGGGAGGCCCCCGCCGCGCCCCAGCCCCGCCCGCGTGCCGAAACGGCGCCTTACGCGCGAGGCTTCGACAACACCTGCAGCACGACCTTCCGCATATCCGCCAGATTGAACGGCTTCTCCAGCGCCGGCTCCCCGGTCTCGGCCAGGAAGCTCGCGTACTCGTCGATGCCGGTGTTGGCGCTCATGAAGATGACGCGCGGCGGATCGTCCGGATAGCGCCGGCGCAGGGCCCGGTAGAGCTCGGGGCCCTCGAGCCCGGGCATGCGGAGGTCGGTGACCACGAGGTCGTAGCGGCGCTCCTCGGCCCGCCGCAGCCCCTCGGCGCCGTCGGCCGCGCTGTCCACCTCGTGCCCGTCGCGCTTCAGCACCTCCACCAGCACGTCGCGCAGGTTGTCCTCGTCATCGACGACGAGGATGAGGTGGCGGGCCATCTCGGGCTAGGCGCGGGCGTCGACGATGGCCCGGGCGATCAGGCGCGCGCCTTCGTAGCAGCGCTCGGGGGACTCGAAGCTGAAGGCGAGGCGGATGAAGCGCTCGCCGCCCCCGTTGGGGAAGAACGACGGCCCCGCGGTGTACTGGACGCGGGCCTTCACCGCGCCGTCGTAGAGCTTGCCGGTGTCGGTTCCGGTGGGCAGCTTGATCCAGATGAAGAAGCCGCCCTCCGGCTTGCTGATCAGGACGTCGGTGTCCTTCAGCACCTCCCACAGCCCGCGCAGCATCGCGTCCCGCTTGGCGCGGTAGACGTTGACCAGGAGGGCCACGTGGGGCGCGAGGTTGTCGCGCAGGAAGTAGGTGGCGACCCGCGAGGCGAAGGGGTTGACGCCGCCGCCGAACAGGAAGCCCTGGAAGGCGGGGATCATCTCCCTGGGCGCGCACAGCCAGCCGAGGCGGAAGCCCGCCCCGAGGATCTTGGACACGGTGCCCGCGCGCATCACGCGGCCGCCGCCGTCGAGGGCGTAGAGCGAGGGCAGGTGCTCGCCCTCGAAGCGCAGCTCGCCGTAGGCGTCGTCCTCGAGGATCAGGGTGTCGTACTCGTGGGCGAGATCGATCAGCTCCCGCCGCCGCCGCAGGGTCAGGGAGGGCCCGGACGGGTTCTGGAAGTTCACGATCGTGTAGATGAGCTTGCAGCGCCGGCCCTGTTTCCGGAGGGCGGCGAGATGCTCCCGCGCGACCTCGACGACCAGCCCGTCCTTGTCCACCGGCACGTCGAGCACCTGCGGGCCGTGGCGGCGGATGGTCTGGAGCGTGCCCGAGAAGGTGGGCGCCTCCGACAGGATCACGTCGCCCGGGTCCACGAAGGCGCTGAACGCGAGCGAGAGCGCGTGCCCGGAGCCGTTCGAGATGATGATGTTCTCGGGGCCCACCTTGAGGCCCTCGAAGAGCCCGTACTTGTGGCACACCAGCTCGCGCAGCCCGCGGTAGCCCTGGGGCTCGCCGTAGGTGAGGGCCTCCGCGCCCTCGGCCTTGATCATTCGCGCGGTGGCGTCGACGAGGCCGTCGTAGGGGAAGGACGCCGGGTCCGGGAAGCCGCCGCCGAACTCGTAGAGCGCGTTGGTGACCGGCCGCGCGGTGGGCGGGGCGCCCCAGCCGATGCGGGCGCGGGTGGACAGGAGCTCGACGAAGGAGTCGGGGGCGGTGGTCATCGAATGGCTCTCAGCGCTTCTTGGGGGGTGGCGAGTAGGTCGTGAGCACGTTGACGAAGGGGCGGCCGCTGGCCGGCACCGCGTAGCGGCCGCCCAGCAGCACGTCGCGGGAGTCGGCCTTGGCGCCGTAGAGGGTGCGGATCGCGGAGCCGTCCGGCTGCATGGTGGCGCCCTCGAACGAGGCGCCCGCGAAGAAGCCGCTGGACCGGGCGTAGGAGAAGATCTCGGCCTTGAACGAGCCGTCGGTGTTGGCCGCGTCGTGCAGGCTCTTGGGGCCGGCGGTGAGCGAGACGTCGCCGCCCAGGGTGGTCTCGCTCTTGAGCAGGCTCTCGATGCCCTTCTCGGTCATGACGACCAGCACCAGGTCGATCACCTGGCCGCCGAGCTGCAGGCCGAAGCTGCCGCCCCCGACGGTGAAGAAGGCGGGCGGGCTCCAGCGGCCGTCCCCGAGCCGCTTCACGCTCATGACGCCCTGGCCGTGGCGGCCGCCCACGATGACCGCGCCCTTCTTGACCCCGGGGAACACCGCGATCGCGCGAGCCCGGGCGAGCATCTCGCGCGGGATGTCGGTGTCCTGCTTGCCACCGGCCATCTCGCTCAGCACCGCGGTCGCCTTGCGCAGCCGCTCGGCGAGCTCGCCGGGGCTATCGGCCCGCGCCGGGGGCGCCGTCGGCAGCAGACCCAGCACGGCCAAGACGATACCCCGGCCGATCGTCGTCATCAGGTGAGCATATTAGCCCGGGCGAGGGGTCAGGCGACGATCTTCTTCTCGCGCAGGCTCCGGATCTCGGCCTCGGGGAGGCCGAGCTCGCCCAGGACCTGGTCGGTGTGCTCCCCGGTGTGGGGCGCGACGGTCCGCATCGTCCCCGGGGTGGCGGAGAGCTTGATGGGCTGGCCGAACTGCTTGACGACCCCGTGCACCGGGTGCCGCATCTCCACGATCATGTCCCGGGCCTGGATCTGCGGGTCGGTCACGACCTCCTCCGGCTCGTAGACCTTGCCCACGCAGACGTCGGCCTTGACCAGGAAGTCGTACCACTCGTCGCGGGTGCGGGTCTTGATGATGGCCTCGATCTGCTCCCGGCACTTCACCTCCTCCGCGTTGGCCGCGCGCACGAACTGATCCGACTTGCGCGCGAACTTCACGAAGTCGGGGCGGTCGATGGCCTTGCAGAAGTTCTCCCACAGCCACGGCTCGGTGCAGCCGATGGTGAGGTGCTTGCGGTCCTTGGTCTCGTACACCGCGTAGTACGGATAGGAGCCGCCCAGGAAGCCCTCGCCGCGCTTCGGGGCCATGCCGTCGCTCCAGAAGAAGCGCATGTTGGGCGTGGCCGCGAGCAGGGCCAGCGAGGTGTCGAGGTAGGAGACGTCGACGTGCTGGCCGCGACCGGTCCGCTCGCGCGCGAAGAGGGCCATCATGATGCCGAGCGCGCCGTGCATGCTGGCGCCGCCGTAGTCGGCGACCAGGTTGAGCGGGAAGATCGGCTTGCGGTCTGGCTCGCCGATCAGGGTCAGCACGCCCGCCAGCGACAGGTAGTTGCCGTCGTGGGCCGGGTAGTCCTTGTAGGGGCCGTTCTGGCCGAAGCCGGAGAGCGAGCAGTAGACGAGCCGCGGATTCGCGGCGGACAGGCTCTCGTAGTCGCCCCCCAGCCGCTTCATGACCCCGGGCCGGAACCCCTCGACGATGACGTCGGCGGTGGCCGCGAGGCGCTTGAAGATGGCCTGGCCCTCGGGGGCCTTCATGTTCAGCGCGAGCGAGCGCTTGTTGCGGTTCACGTAGGCGAAGGCGGCCCGCCGCTGCGTCTGGGCGTCCTCGGCCTCGGCGGGCGGCGTCTCGATCTTCAGCACGTCCGCGCCCATGTCGGCCAGGAACATGCCGGGCAATTCGGCGGGGGGAACGCGCGCCATCTCCAGCACCGTGATTCCGTCCAGCACTCCCATGGGGCTCTCCGTTCTCTACGGCCCCTCACCCTGCCCTCTCCCCGGAGGGGAGAGGGATGAGAGGGGCCCCTCAGGGTGAGGGGTGTCTACTTGTACGCGTCGGGCGCCTTGATGGCCTTTTCCCAGAAGACGGGGTCGTGGCTCGGGAAGATGCGCCCGCCGGTGAGGCGCGCGAGCGTCTTGAGCCGCTTGATGGCATGCATCGCCCGGGTCGGGTCCCACACGACGCCGGGGGGAATCTCCTCGTCGATCGAGCGCTGCCAGTAGCAGGAATCGCCCGCGAGGATGACGGGGCCGGTCTCGGGCAGCTCCACCAGCAGCGACTGGTGCCCGGGAGTATGGCCGTCGCTGCGCAGGGCCGTGACGCCCGGCGCCAGCTCGGTGTCACCGTCGAGCAGCCGCCAGCGGTAGCCGGGCAGATCGAAGTTCTTGCGGTAGTAGAAGGAGGCGAAGAAGGCAGCCGGGTAGTGGGCGTACGAGTACTCGTCCTTCTGGACTACCAGCTCAGACGTGTCGAAGATCGCGGCGCCGCCCGCGTGGTCGAAGTGCAGGTGGCTCAGCACCACCAGATCCACATCCTTGGGCTCGAGCCCGATCGAATCCAGGCGATGCACCAGGAGATCCTCGTCGCCGAAGCGGCAGAGAGGATCCTGGCGCAGGAGGCCGGGTACCGCGCGCGGGGAGATCCCGGTGTCGAAGAGGATGGCGGCGTCGCTGGTCCGGACCAGATAGCAGGTGATCGGGATGGCCACGCGCTCGGGGGAGCGCTCGCCGTAGAAGAGCCCGGTGCGCTCGAAGCCCAGGAAGCCGTTCTGCAGCGCGTAGAGCGCCTTGACGGCCATCTCAGGCGCGCGACTTGGCGGGACGGCGGGCGCGCGCGGCCTTGGGCGGCTCGGCCGGCTCCATCGGGTCGTACACCCAGATCTTGTTCGCCGCGCTCAGTCCCATCGTGACGGTGCGCCCGTCCAGGACGATCGAGATCGTGCCCGCGTAGGGCGCCACCTCGCTCACCACGAAGCGGCTGCCGGGACGGATCCCGCTCTCCCACAGGAAGCGCAGGAGCTGGCGGTCGGCTTCGGCCTCTTCGGTGATGCGCTCCACCACGAACGGATGACCGGCCGGCGCCTGGCTCAGCGGGATGGGGCTGTGGGCCTCGGGGGCCGGCATGCCGGGGATCGGGTTGCCGTGCGGGCAGGTGCTGGGCATGCCGAGCGTCTCGGCCAGCCGCTCCTCCACCACCGGCGAGAGCGCGTGCTCGAGGCGATGGGCCTCGTCGTGCGCGCGCGACCAGTCCAGCCCCAGCACGTCGGTGAGCCAGCGCTCGATCAGCCGATGCCGGCGGGCCATGGTCTCGGCGATGCCGAGGCCCTTGGTGGTGAGCCGGATCTCCTTGCGGCCGCCGAGGCGGACGTAGCCATCCTTCTGCATCCGGCGAAGCGCCTCGGTGATCGACGGCGCGGAGACGTGCATGTGCCGCGCGAGCCGCGCGCCGATCACCGGCTTGTCGGTGCCGGCCAGGTCGTAGATGGCGCCCAGGTAGTCCTGGATCGCGGGGGTCGTCTCGTTCATGGCCGCCAGCATACCGACCGCGGCGGCGGCGGGCAAGCCCCCGGGCGGTCGTGCTATTCTTGGCCCGGACCAGGAGGCGCCCAGTGGACTTCGCGCTCACGGAATCGCAGGAGCTGATCAAGAAGGAAGTGGGGGCGCTGGCCCGGACCTTCTCGCTCGACTACTGGCTCGACAAGGACACCAAGCCCGAGTACCCGAGCGAGTTCGTGAAGGCCTTCGCCGACAACGGCTGGCTCGGCATCCTGGTGCCCGAGGAGTACGGCGGGGCCGGGCTCGGCGTGACCGAGGCCGCGCTGATGCTCCACGAGATCTGCGCCTCGGGGGCCGGCACTTCCGGCGCCTCCCCGATCCACTTCTACGTCTTCCCCCCGACGCCGCTGATCAAGTATGGCACCGAGGCGATGAAGCGGAAGTACCTGCCGCAAATCTGCAGCGGCGAGATCGTGATGGCCTTCGGGGTGACCGAGCCCAACGCGGGCACCGATACTTCGCGCATTCAGACCCGCGCCGAGAAGAAAGGCAGCCAGTGGGTGGTGAACGGGAGAAAGGTCTGGACCACCAATGCCCAGCACGCCACCAAGATCCTGCTGCTGGCGCGCACCGCCGACCGGGATCCCGCCAAGCCGTTGAAGGGCATGACCCTCTTCTTCGCCGACTTCGACCGCAGCGCCATCACGGTGCGCGAGATCCACAAGCTGGGCCGGGCCGCCGTCGACTCCAACGAGATCTTCATCGACAACCTGGAGATCTCCGACGCGGACGTGGTGGGCACGGTGGGCGAGGGCTTCTACCACCTGATCGACTCGCTCAACCCGGAGCGCATCGTGGTGGGGATCGAGGCGGTGGG
>JBGOVO010000041.1:0-15796 GCA_041478145.1 Methylomirabilia bacterium | reverse complement strand
TCCATCAGCCCGCGGAGGTAGCCCAGGTCGTCGCTGTCGCCGCTGTGGCCGATGATGACGCGGGTCAAGTCGACGCCCTCCTGCGCGAAGATCGCCTGCTGCGCCTCGCCGGATCGGCCCGCGGCCCAGGTGTGCGTCGAGATCGGCACCCCGGTCGCCTTCTGGGCGCGCGCGGACGCTCGCAGGATGCTCTCGATCACCGCGGTCACCCCGGCGGTATCGGTGGCGCACTTGATGATGGCGGCCTTGACGCCGCTCGTGCCGATGCCCCGAGTGATGTCGCGGATGAACAGCTCGGCCACCGCGTCGACGCCGTGGGCGCCGAAGTACCGCTGCGGCATCCACCAGACCCCGGTGGCGACGATCACGTGGACGCGGGAGCGGCGGGCCACATCCACGATCAAGCCGATGTCCCGGCCCAGGTCCACGGTGGTCAGGTCCACGATCGCGCGGATGCCCCGGGCGTAGAGGTCCGCCATCTTCCGCTCGGCGATCGCGAGGATGCCCGCGCGATCCCAGAGGTGGGGCCAGTTCTCCTGCACCCCGGGGGAGCGCGTGACGATGTGCTCGTGCATCAGGCTTGGCCCGAGCTCGGCTGTCGCTACCGGACCGAGCGCTGTTTCGACCGTCGTCATGGGGACCTCCAGATCATGGGTGAGCCCTAGCCCGTCACCGCGCGCACGAAGCGCTCGATCTCGGCCTCGTCGTTGTAGTAGTGGACGCTGGCCCGGACGAGGGCGTCAAGTCCGCGCGCGGGCAGGTCGAGGCGGGAGGAGCGGGCCTGCGTGTGCGTCACGTTGATGTCCATGGCCCGCAGGCGCCGCCGCGTCGCCGGTGGCTCCTCGCCGGTCTTGAGAAAGGTCACGATCCCGCATTGCTCGGCTCCGAGATCGTGGACGGTCACCCCGGGCCGCCTGGCCAGCTCGCGTCGCAGCCGGGCCGCCAGCGCCTTGACCCGAGCCTCGATGGCCTCGATGCCGAGGGCCAGCGCGTAGCGGACGGCCACGCCTAGCCCGATCTGGCCGGCCACGTTCCGTTCCCAGTTCTCGAAGCGGCGGGCATCGTCGCGGATCACGTAGGTGTCGGCGTCGATCCAGGCGGCGGCCTCCAGGTCGATGAAGGGCGGCTCGAGGGCCCCGATGGTGTCGCGCCGCACGTAGAGGAAGCCCGCGCCGCGCGGGCCGCGCAGATACTTGCGTCCGGTGGCCGAGAGCATGTGGCAGCCGATCCGGCCGACGTCGACGGCGAGCTGGCCGACCGACTGGCAGGCGTCGAGCAGGTAGAGGATGCCGTGCCGGGCCGCGATCCGGCCCACCTCCGCGGCCGGGTTGACGAGCCCGCCCTGGGTGGGGACGTGGGTGATCGCGATGAGGCGCGTCCGCGGCCGGATCGCCCGGTCGAGCGCGGCCACGTCCAGCTGGCCCGAGGCGTCGTCGTCCACCACGTCGATCTCGATGCCCGCGCGCTGCTTCATCTGCAGGAACGCGAGATAGTTCGAGGCGTACTCGGCCCGCGCGGTGACGACGCGGTCGCCGGCACGGAACGGGATCAAATAGAACGCCATGTCCCAGGCCCGGGTGGCGTTCTCCATGAACGCGATCTCGTCCCGGCCGGCGCCGATCAGGGTGGCGACGGCGTCGTAGACGTCGGCCACTCGCTCCGCCGCCTCGGCGGCGGCCTCGTATCCGCCGACGGCGGCCTCTCGCTGCAGATGGCCGGTCATCGCCTCGACGACCGGTCGCGGCGGCAGCGCCGATCGCGCGTTGTTGAAGTGCAGGACGTTGGCAACGCCCGGCGTGTCGGCCCGCAGGCGCGGAACGTCGAGCATCACCGCGCGCAGACCTCGAGCACCGGCTTCTCCCCGCGCAGCGTGCTCAGCACGACCGAGTGGATCGCCGGTTCGCGCAGGAGACGCTCGGCCGTCTCGCGCGCCAGGGCCCGATCCAGGAGACGTTCCACCTTGTTGATCAGGACGACGACCCGGGCGCGGCCCGGCACGCCCTTCCGTCCTCCCTCGGGATGGGCCAGGACCCGGGCCACGATCGCGGGCGTGATCGGCGTCCCCGGCAGAGCGCCGCTCAGCGCGCTGACCAGCTCCGGACGGTGGACGTGATCGGTGTCCAGGGTCTTGCCGAAGACGTCGGCGCCGACCACGGGAACGACCAGCGTCGTGTCCTCCGGGATCACCGGCTCGTAGTCGGCGGGAGCCTTGAAAGGCCGCATGCGCGAGCCATCGGCCTCGTTCAGGAGGCACACCCCCGGGTACCAGGTGCGCAGGCGCCGGAAGAGATCCAGGGAGACGCCTTCGGCCTTGCCGCTGGCGGCGTCGGTGGCGCCGATGACGAGCACGTGCCGGTGGACCGCCAGCGCGGCCGAGACGCGCTCCCGGGTAAGGTCGACGGCGGGGACGTGGGCGGGCGCCAGCGCGATCTGCGCGCCGAAGATGCGGGTGGTCGTGGTGGTGATCACGCTCCCGCCGTTGTCCACCACCTCGCGGGCCAGGCGAAACATGGCCGTGGTCTTCCCGCCTCCTCCGACCAGCGCGACGACCTCGTCGGCCGTCATCTGAAGCGCTTCCGTCAGCTTCACCTCGCAGCCTCCCGCGTGTCAGCGACGGGCGCGGAAGCGGTCCAGGACGTTGCGCAGGATCCGCGAGATATTGTTGTCGTAGCGGTTGTGCGACAGGCTGCCGCAGAAGGTGATGGACCCCACCGCGAAGACGGCGCCGCCGCCGGGCAGCTCGGCGTAGGTCATGTCGGCCCGAAGGAGCCGGGCCGGCTGCTCGCCGGTGACCGTGGCGAGGTGCGAGAGCAGCTCCTCGGGCACCACGCTGAAGCTCGGGCCGTGGCCCTCCGAGCTGGCCACCACGATGGCGCCGGCCGGCGTGCCGAGCGCGGCATCGGCGCGGTCGAGCTCGAAGCCGGCGGCGCCGCCGCCCGAGAGGCCGAAGTCGCCGATCATCGTGTCCTCGACGCCGTCCAGGATCCAGGAGGCCTGCGGGTCGTCGGCGCCGGGCTGGCGGCGATAGTACGAACCCTCGAAGAGCCCTTGCCCCGAGAAGCCCACGCCCACGATCTGCTGCGGCGGGCGTCCATTGCGCCGCCACAGCCCGCCGTACGCCCCGTCGAGCGCGTGATAGTACTCGCCGGTCTGGGCGTCCCAGGCTCGGATGCCGCCCTCGGCGCGCCGCACCTCGATGACGCCCGGCACCGCCGCGCTGGTGGCGATGCGCCAGTAGAAGCCGTTGCCGCCGAGGTACACGAGGTGCCCGCCGCCGGCGAGGTAGCCCGCGTGGGCATCGAGGGTGCGCGCGGTGTGGTACTCGGGGTGCGAGCCGGTCAGCACGGTCGCGTACGGGGCGAGCAGCGCCGCGCCCTCGACCTCCACGTCCTCGTCGGTGACGACGTCGTAGGCGATGGACTGCGTCTCCAGCCAGTCGAGCAGGTGGGTGTCCGCCGAGTAGTGGCGCAGGCCCGAGCCGCGCGCGTCGAGGAAGGTCAGGTAGCGCGGCCGGAACGTCAGCACCGGACGCAGGCGCGAGGAGTAGCAGATGCCGCTGCCGTCGCGGTGGCGGTTGTAGGTCGACCGGCCGTACTCGGGGTGATCGTCCGGGTTGTGGGGATAGGCGCCCCACGCGGCGACGCGCGCGCGGTAGGCGGCGTCGGTGGAGCCGCGGGCGTGGTTGGCGTAGGCCTGGTAGGTGTAGGTCGACGCGATGAAGAGCACGTCCGCGCGGGGCCGCCCGCGCGGAGGCCGCACGTAGAACGGCAGCTCGTCGGCGTCGCCCTCCGCGGCCAGGCGCATGACGTAGGCGCCGCCCGGCAGATCCTCCGGCACCGTGAGCTCGAAGTCGGTCGCCCAGCCCGCGTCGTGGAGGTCGTCGTCGTGGAAGTGGATGGCCGCGTACTCGCGCGGGGCGTGGCGCCAGCACATCTCGCGTCCCGTCCAGCGCGCCCCGATGACCGCGCGCGTGGGCAGGTTCACGAGGTGGCCGCCGAGGCGGTGGGGACCGACATCGACGACGTCGAGGCCGTCGATGGACTGCGAGAAGTCCCAGCCGGCGACGAGCCCATCGGGCGGCAGCAGAGGATCGAGGACCAGCGCCTCCGGCGATTCGGCCGCGACGGCGAGCAGCAGCGGGTCCTCGATCTTGCCATTGAAGTGCTCGCGCGCGGCGGGGGCCAGACGCGCGCCGATCAGCAGGGGCGCGGCCGCGTCGAGCCGGGCCGGGGGCGGCAGCGGCGCCGACACCTCCTGGCGCTCGCCGCGCCCGCCGGCCAGCGCGACCTGCCCGACGCGCAGCGTACCCGCGGGCGGGTCGGCCACCAGCCAGATCCGATGCCACTGGCGGAGCGCCAAGGGGCGGCCGGTGGCGAGCACGAGCGGCGCCACGCCGGGGATGCCGATCCGCGCGATGACGCCGGCCGGGCCCAGCGACAGGGCCCATCCCGCGCCGCCGGTCTCGTCCCAGCGCGAGACCACGCACTGCTCGCCGCGCGCGGTGAGGGTCGGCCACACCAGGGCGGCCACGGTCATCGGGCCCGGCAGGCGGAGCGCCGCGGCGGGATCGACGCGGGCGTAGGAGCCCTGGTGCAGCGACTGCACGCGCGACGGCCGCTCGATGGAGAAGCGGTGGGCGAGGTCCTCGACCTTCACACCGGGCCCGGCCGGATTCGGATCGGCGTGCACGACGCGCGCGAGGCTCGCGCGATACGGGCCGGCCGCCGCGCTCGAGACCTTGAAGGCGATGCGCTCGCCGGGCGCGGCGGAGAGCCGGTCGGTGTAGCCGGTCAGCGGGATCACGGGAGCACGCCGCTCTCGGAGAGCTCGCGCTCGAAGGCGGTCACGGCCGCGTCCAGGCCCGCGGCCAGCTCGTCCACCCCGGCCGCGTCGATGATCAGCGGCGGCGTCACCATCACCCAGTCGCCGAAAGCGCCCCCGCTCGTCCGCCGCGAGTAGAGCGCCAGGCCCCGCTCGAGGGCCAGGGCGCACAGGCGGGCGGGCGCCACCAGCGGGTGCGGCAGCATGCGCTTGGTGGTCTTGTCGGCGACCACCTCCACCGCCATGAGCAGCCCGACGCCGCGCACGTCGCCCACGATGCGCGACCGCGCGGCGATCGCCTGGAGGCGCTCGCGCAGCCGCGCGCCCATGCGCGCGGCGTTCCCGATGAGGTCACGGTCCACCGTCTCCCGCACGACCGCGTGCGCCACCGCGCAGGACAAGGGATTCGTGAAGTACGTGTGCCCGTGATTGAAGCCGCCGGCGCCGGCCACCGCGTCGACGACGCGGTCGGGGGCGAGCACCGCGCCGAACGGCGTGTAGCCGGCGGCCAGCCCCTTGGCCAGCGTCACCAGATCGGGGCGCGACCGCGGCCAGTGATCGGCGCCGAGGAAGCGGCCGGTGCGGCCGGCGCCGCTCATCACCTCGTCGTAGATGAGCAGGGCGCCGTGACGGTCGCAGCTCGCCCGCACCGCCTCGTAGTACGCGTCCGGCGCGACGGTCGCGCCCGAGGCGAGGCCCCCCCACCGGCTCCATGATCACGGCCAGCACGGTGTGCGGTCCTTGCCGCGCGAACTCCGCCTCGAGCGCCTCGGCACAGGCCCGGGCGTGGCTCTCGACCGTATGGCCCGCGGGGACGCGATAGGTGAGCGGCGCGGGCACGCGGGGCATCGCGCGCAGCAGCGGCCCGAACATCTCGTGCGCGCGGGCGTCGCCGGTCACCGCCAGCGCCCCCAGGGTGCCGCCGTGATAGCTGGGCTCGCGCGCGATGACCGTGACCCGCTCGGGCTGCCCGATCGCCAGCGCGTACTGGCGGGCGAGCTTGATCGCGGCCTCCGTCGCCTCGGAGCCGCCGGAGACGAAGAACGCGCGGTCGAGCCCCGGCCCGGCGAGCTCGCAGACGAGATCGGCCAGCGCCACGTTGGCCTCGCTCTCGAAGAGACCCGGGTAGGCGAAGGTCGCCCGTTCGGCCTGGGCGTGCATGGCGTCGAGCACGCGGCGATTGCCGTGGCCCAGGTTCGACACCACCGGCCCCGAGGAGCCGTCGAGATAGCGGCGCCCCTCGACGTCCCAGAGATAGATGCCCTCGGCGCGCGCGATGGCCGGCCGGCGCGCCGTGCCTCGCGGGAGGTAGAAGGTCTGGACGGGGCCGCCGCGCGGCGTGTCCCCGAGGCGGCGGGTCAACGCCTCACCGGCGGTCGCACGCGTGTGCCAGCGGTGGTCAGCCGAGGAACAGCTCGCACACGTCGAGCCACGCCTGCGTGGTGAGCGCCAGGGATTCCACGTCGATCCGCTCGTCGTTGCCGTGGAACCGCCCGGCCATCGCCTCGGCGGTCAGCGCCCGGGAGAACAAGCCGAAGCCGTAGGCGACCGCGCCGCGCTCGCGGAAGTAGGGGGCGTCGGTGAAGCCGACGATCATGCGGGGCATGAGCCGCGCGCCCGGGTAGTGCGAGTCGACCACCTTCCCGAGGACGTCCCAGAGCGGGGTCCCGGTGGGCGACATCGACGCCGGCTTGGAGAAGAGTTTCTCCACTTCCACATCTTCCACCAGGTCGCCGAGCGCCTTGTCGAGATGCCGGCGCACCTCGTCCTCGCTGTCGCCCGGGATGGTGCGGATGTCGACCTCGACGTCCACGACATCCGGGATCACGTTGGTCTTCACGCCGCCGTGGCACACGGTTGGCGAGAAGGTGGTGTGCGTGGCCGACCACGCGTACTTGGCCATGCCCGGCGCGAGCCCCCCGATGGACTCGTCGACGCGGGACGGATCGGCCAGGCTGGCCTTCACGGCCGGGTCGAGGCTCAGCGAGTCGACGAAGCCCCGCCACAGATCGTCCACGTACGGCGACGGCCGGTACTCGGCGAGGCGGCTCACGACCTGGGCGGCCTTGACGAGCGCGTTGTCCGCCCCGTACGGCATGGAGCCGTGGCCGGGCGTGCCCTTGATCCGCAGACGGCGCCAGGCCACGCCCTTCTCGCCGACGTGCACGGTGACGTTCAGCTCGTCGCCGTTCGCGCCCCGGCTGACCGTTCCGCCGTTCTCGGTCAGGAGGTAGCTCGCCCGGAGCGAGTCCCAGTGGCGCGCGCACACGTGCCCGGCGCCGAGGGTGCCGCCGGCCTCCTCGTCGGCGCAGGCCAGATAGACCAGGGTGCCCTTGGGCCGCCACCCGCCCGGGCGCCGGGCCAGGGCCTTGAGCGCCACCGCCTGCGAGGCGGTGAGGTTCAGCATGTCGAGCGCGCCGCGGCCCCACACCTCGCCGTTCACGAGCTCGCCCCCGAAGGGATCCCGCGTCCAGCTCTTGGGGGTCACGGGCACGACGTCGGTGTGGCCCATGAGGCAGAGCGTGGGCGCCTTGGGATCGCTGCCCTCGATGCGGGCCACGAGGCTCGCCCGGCCCGGCGCGCCGGCCGGCTCGTAGACCTCGACGTCGAGGCCGCTCCCTTCGAGATAGGTGCGCAGCAGATCGCTGGTGCGAACCTCCTGGGCGGATCCGACGGTGCCGTCGTTGACGCACTGGTTGCGGATCATCTCCTGCAGCAGCTCGACGGTCTGGCCGGTCAGGGCGTCGTTCATGGGTCGGTATCCTAGCCAGCGCCACGCGCGTTGTCGAGGGCGGTCATGGCCGATCGAAGATCGCCTGCACCGAGACGAGGCGGCCCTCGTCCCGGTTCCGGTGGCCGGCGCGGATGATCTCGTCGATCGCATCCCCCATCACGAGGCGCTGGATGCTGTGGGCGGGGATGGACGCGCCCGTCGTCGGCCCGGCGGTCTCGGCGGTGACGTCGTCCCATGCGCGCACCTGGAAGCCGGCCGCCTCGATCACCGCCCGCATCGCGGTGGGAGCTCGCAGGGAGCTCATGGAGGGATCGCGCGCCCACATTACCGGGTAGACGAGGGGCTCTACCGGACCGGCCATGGGCTCCTGAATCGCGAGGAGCCCGCCGGGCCGCAGCACCCGATGGAAGCCGGCGTAGAGCCGCTCCTTGTCCAGGATGTTCATGCCGCTGTTCTGCGTCCACACCATGTCGAACGCGCTGTCGGGGAAGGGCAGGGCCAGGGCGTTGCCGACGTGATGGCGCACGCGACCGCCGAGGCCCATCCGGGCGGTCAGCACGCTCGCCGCGCGCACGTAGGACTCGGTCAGGTCCACGACCGTGACGTGGCAGCCGAACTCGACCGCGAGGGTGCGGGCGGGGCCGCCGAAGCCGCCGCCGACGTCGAGCACCCGCGTCCCGGGCCGGGGAGCGGCGAGCCGCGCGAGGCGCAGGGTCGCGGGCTTGCCGCCCCCGTGGAACTGGTCCACCGGCGCGAGGTCGTCGACGGTGAGCGCGTGGAGGTCGACGCCTCGCGCCGCAAGGGCGGCCAGGATCGCCTCGGCGAGATCCGGCCGCCCCCAGTGCGCTTCGATGGCCCCGGCGTCGGACCCGGTCATGGCGCGCAGCGGGCGCGGAGCGAGGGGTCCGACTCGCTAGCGACCGAGGGTCGCCATGCGGTCGAGGAAGGGCAGGGCCTCGTCGAGGCGGCGCGGCGCCACCAGGGTCACGCGCGTCACCCCGATGTCCTCCATGCGCTTGACCGCGTCGGGCGTGGGCGGCTTGAAGGCGAAGACCGACACCGACAGCTCGTCGGGCCGCCGGCCCGCGGCCTTGGCCTTCTGCCGCAGATCGACGAGGGCGGTGGGGAGATCGTCGAGGAGCACGTCGATCGGGATCCAGCCATCGCAGTAGTCCACCACGCGGGCCCGGCCCTGGGCGGTGGCGCCCCCGAAGAGAATCGGCGGGTGCGGCCGCTGCACGGGCTTGGGAAACGAGATCGCGCGGTCGAAGTGGACGAACTCGCCGTGGAACGACGCCTCGTCCTGGGTCCACAGGGCTTTCATGGCCAGGACCCGCTCGCGCAGCACCTGCCAGCGCCGGGCGAACGGCGTGCCGTGGTGCTCCATCTCCTCGCGATTCCAGCCGCCGCCGATCCCGAACAGCACCCGGCCGTTGGACAGCCAGTCCAGCGTGGCCACCGTCTTGGCCAGCACGAGGGGGTCGTGCTCGACCACGAGGCAGATGCCGGTGCCGAGCTTGATGGTCGTGGTCGCGGCGGCCGCGGCCATCAGGGACACGAAGGGATCGGCCATGTGGTAGTAGGGCTTCGGCAGCGGGTCGCCGCCCGGATACGGCGTCTGGCGCGCGGCCGGGATATGCGTGTGCTCGCCGACCCAGAACGACTCGAATCCGCGCGCCTCCGCGGCGCGGGCCAGCTCGTCGGGCCGCGCGCCGTACTCCACGTTGTAGCTGAAGATGCCGAGGTGCACGGGGGGCGCTCGGGCTCAGGGACCGCGGCGGCGACGGCCGGGCGCGTAGACCTCGGGGTTGACCACCTCGCGGACCCAGATGTCGGGCACGTTGACCACCACCACGCCCAGCTCGGTGGCCGCGGGCACGTCGATCACGTCGTAGCCCACGCCGGTGCGCACGACCACCTTGAGCCCTTCGAGGGATTGCACACGCGGCGGGTGACCGGGGAGGACGACACGATGAGGGCGTCGGCGTCCCGGGTCCGCTCGATCACCTCCGCCGCGTCGCCGATGAACGGCACGGAATCGAGCCGCGCGGGCACGCGGTCGAGCGCGCTCTGACAGTCGGCGTAGTCACGCTGACCGCGGCCCTGGATCACGTACACCTTGGGGGGGCGCTCCGCCATGAAGACCTCAGGCGCCCAGGGCGTTCAGCATCACGTTGAGGCCGACGCGCAGCCCCGGGACGAGACCGTCCTCGTTCATCTCGAAGCCGGGCGCGTGATGCGGGGCCGGGTGCCCGTCGGCGGGGGCGATGCCCACGCGGAAGTAACAGCCGGGCCGCGCGCGGAGAAAGTAGGTCATGTCGTCGCTCGCCATCACCGGGGTGCCCTCGCTCACCGCGCTCTCGCCCAGCTCCGCCGCGGCGCACTCGCGCACGAACGCGGTCTCCCGCTCGGGGTTGACGACGGTGGGACAGCTCATGTCGCCCAGGACTACCCGAGCCTCCGCGCGGTAGGCGCGCGCCATGTCCGCGGCGAACTCGGGGAGGCGACTCAGGATCTGCCCGCGCACGCGGTCGGTGAAGGTCCGCAGGGTGCCGCGCATGACCGCGCTGGCCGGGATGATGTTGTTCTTGGTGCCGGCGAGGATCTGGCCGATGGTGAGCACGGCGGTCTCCTGAGCCGCGACCTCCTTGACCACCAGATGCTGCATGCCGATGAGGATGTGGGCGGCCGCGGTGACCGGATCGACGGAGAGGTGCGGGTAGGCGCCGTGGCCGCCGCGCCCGGTCACCTCGACGGTGATCGAATCGGCCGAGGCCATGTTCGGGCCCGGGCGCACCATGACGGTGCCCGCGGTCATCTGGGTGGTGAGATGGAGCCCGTACACTTCCTCCACGCGTGGCTGGTCGAGCACACCCGCCTCCACCATCGGCCGGGCCCCGCCCAGGACTTCCTCGGCGGGCTGGAAGATCAGCACCGCGGTGCCCGGCATCTCCGCGCGCCGCGTGGCCAGGATCTCGGCCAGGGTGATCGCGATAGCGGTATGGCCGTCGTGCCCGCACGCGTGCATCACGCCGGGCGTCCCCGATGCGAAGGGCGCGTCGAGCGTCTCGGTGAGCGGCAGCGCGTCGATGTCGGCCCGCCACGCGATCGTCCGCCCGGGTCGGTCCCCGTGCAGGATCCCCACCACGCCGGTGCCCGCGATGCCGGTGCGGACCTCCAGCTTGGCCGCGTGGAGGCGCTCGGCGATGATCTCGGCCGTCCGGCGCTCCTGGAAGGAGAGCTCCGGGTGGCGGTGGAAGTCCCGGCGCAGCGACGTCATCGCGTCGCGGCGGGCGTCGATCTCCTGGCTCCAGGTGCTACCGGCCTTCTTCACGGTGATCTCCTCTCCGAGTGACGGCGTACCGGCACGGATCATCGCTCATTTTCTCTGGAGACACCACGGGCACGGTCTCCGAGCCCCGGTCAGAATTGCCCGTGCCGGCCGGCTCCGGAAGCGAAGCGGCGCGCCCCCGCCTGGCTCTCGCCCGTGTCATGCGTCGCCATGCCGAGCGCGAACTCGTTGGCCATCGCGGCGACCAGGGGCAAGCCCGCGCCCTCCCAGGCCGAGCGTCGATCGCTCCGGACGCAGCGGGGAGGGAAGGCCGCGATGGTCCGCCCCAGCGCTTCCGCCTCCTCGCGCGCGCGGCCCGCCTCCACCACGCGATTGGCCAGCCCGAAGCCGAGCGCCTCGCGAGCGTCGACCGGGCGACCGGTGAGGATCATGTCGAGCGCGCGGGAGAGGCCGATCAGCCGGGGCAGTCGCACCGTGCCCCCGTCGAGCAGCGGTACCCCCCAGCGGCGGCAGAAGACACCGAAGACCGCGGTGTCTCCGGCCACACGAAGATCGCACATCAGCGCGAGCTCCAGCCCTCCGGCCACGGCATAGCCTTCGACCGCGGCGATCGTGGGCTTGGCGAACGCCATCCGGGTCGGGCCCATCGGTCCGTGCTCGTCCGGCGCCAGGCGCAGCCCGCGGTCGCTGCCCCGGGCCTTCAGGTCCGCGCCGGCGCAGAACGTTCCCCCCGCGCCCCAGAGCACGGCCACGCGGAGCGCATCGTCCCGCTCGAATTCCTCGAAGGCGTCGGCGAGCGCGCGCGCGGCGGGGCCGTCGACCGCGTTCCGCGCCTCCGGACGGTCGATCACGATCGTCGCCACCATGTCGCTTCGCTCGATCCGGATGGCCATCGGGGTCTCCTCGGCAGTGGGTCTCGGTTCGGGCTCCACGCGGCACTGTACGGGTTTCTGAGCCTTCGGGCCAGTCCGGGATCGGTCGCGCACCGGGCGTGCGCGAAAGTCGCCCCGTTCTGGCCGCTTCCGACCAATAATCGGCGCCAGAGACCGGTGACACCGCGGAGCGCGCAGGCCACGTCACCGAAGGGAAGCCACGTCACCGAAGGGGGGAAGCCACGTCACCGAAGGGGGGGAGATGATGGAGTCGCGCCAGGCCGAATACCGCGAAGCCGCCCAGGTCGCCCACACGATCGAGACCGTGCACGACGCCGACGTCGCGGAGGCTCTGAACGCCATCGATCACGCGGCCGCCGCGCGGGTGCTGGCGGCGCTGCCGTTCGATCTCGCGGTCCGCGCGCTCAACCAGCCCGAGCTCGACCACCGGGCGCATCTCTTCGAGCACCTGCCCATCGACAAGGCCGTGACCTTGCTGACGGCGATGTCGGCCGACCAGCGCACGGAGGTCTTCCGGGGGCTCTCCGACCGCGCCCGGGCCCGGCTGCTGCCGGCCATCGATGCTCCCACCCAGGCCTCGCTCCAGTCGCTCCTGAGCTATCCGGCGACCACCGCGGGCGGCATCATGACCACCGAGCACGTGGAGGCCCCCAGCACCTGGACGGTCGCGCGCGCGCTCACGCAGATCCGGAGCGGGGGCGATGCGCGCCGGCCGGTGTACGCGGTGTACGTGCTCGATCCGGTGGACCGGCGTCTCGTGCACGTGGTGACGCTGCGCGAGCTGGTGCTCGCGGACCCGGCGCGCACGCTGATCGAGGTGGGCGATCGGCGCGCGCCGGTCAGCGTCAGCCCGTGGACCGACCGGGAGGAGGCGGCGCGCCTGATCGCGAAATACGACCTGCTGGCGGTCCCGGTGGTCGACGAGGGCGGCCATCTCCTCGGCATCGTGACCGTCGACGACATGATCGACGCGATGGTGAAGGAGCAGACGGAAGACCTGCACAAGCTGGGGGGCGTGGAGGCCCTCGACGAGCCGTACACGAAGATCGGCTTCGGGACCATGATCCGCAAGCGGGGCGGCCGGCTCTGCGCCCTCTTCCTGAGCGAGATGCTCACCGCCACCGCCATGCAATACTTCGAGGGCGAGCTGAGCCGCGCCCTCGTGCTCACCCTGTTCATCCCGCTCGTCATGAGCTCGGGGGGCAACTCGGGATCGCAGGCCACGTCGCTGATCATCCGGGCGCTGGCGCTGCGGGAGGTCCGCCTGCGGGACTGGTGGTGGATCGCCTTGCGCGAGGTGCCGGCCGGCGTCGCCCTCGGCGCCATCCTCGGCTTCATCGGGATGGCTCGGATCGCGAGCTGGCAGCTCCTCGGCTTCTACGACTACGGCCCGCACTGGCCGCTGGTCGCCCTCACGGTGGGCGCGGCCCTCGTCGGCGTGGTGATGTTCGGCTCGCTGGCCGGATCGATGCTCCCGTTCGTCCTGCGCCGGGTCGGCTTCGATCCGGCGAGCGCCTCGGCCCCGTTCGTCGCCACGCTGGTGGACGTCACCGGGCTCGTCATCTACTTCTCGGTGGCGTACCTTGTGCTCCGCGGCACGCTGCTGTAGCGTGGCCCGGGAACTCCCGGGCGCCCGACGGAGTTAATTGCGAGCAGTGCCCCTGAGCTCGGTCCACTAACCCCGATCACCTTAGGAGGGACGCATGACCAGACGACGACTGCTGTCCTTGGCCATCGGCGCGGCACTGGTCTTCTCGGCCGCCGCGGCCGGCGCGCAGGCGCCGCCCCCGCCGCCGGCCTACGGTCCGTCCATCACGCTCGAGCAGGCGAAGAAGGTGATGGCCGGCGCGGAGGCCGAGTCCAAGAAGAACAACTGGGGCATGGTGATCACGATCCTCGATTCGGGCGGCAATGTGGTGATGATGCAGCGCATGGACGGCACGCAGTTCGGGAGTGTCGAGGTCGCGCGGGACAAGGCCTGGTCGGCCGTCGCGTTCCGTCGGCCCACCAAGGTCTTCGAGGATGCGGTCGCCCAGGGTGGGGCCAACCTCCGCCTGCTGCGGCTCAACGGGGCGAGCCCGATCGAGGGCGGCATCCCCATCATGGCGGACGGCAAGATCATCGGCGCCATCGGGGTCTCGGGTGGCACCGCTCCGCAGGATGGACAGGTGGCGAAGGCCGGTATCGACGCGCTGAAGTAGGGCGCTTGCTTCACGTGGCCCCCTCACCCTGCCCTCTCCCCCGAGGGGGAGAGGGCAGGGATCGCTAGAACTCGACGGGCAGGGCGTTCAGGCCGCGCAGCGTCGAGGACTCCCGCCATTCCGGCTCCGGCCCGGCCATGCGCAGCCGGGGCATCCGTTGCAGCAGCGCGGCCAGCGCGAGCTGCCCCTCCACGCGGGCGAGTGGAGCGCCCAGGCAGAAATGGATGCCGAAGCCGAACGCGATGTGGCGGTTGTCGGCGCGCGCGATGTCGAGGCGGTCTGGATCGGGGAAGTGCGCCGGGTCGCGGTTGGCGGCGCCGATGGCGGTGACCACGAAGGCGCCCTTCGGGATGGTCTTGCCCCCCAGCTCCACCTCCGCGTTCGTGATGCGCGCCGTCCGCTGCACCGGGCTGTCGAAGCGCAGCAGCTCCTCCACCGCGCTGCCGATCAGCGCGGGCTCTCGGCGCAGCCGCTCGAGCTCGTCCGGATGCTGCAGCAGGGCGAGCAGGCCGTTGCCGATCAGGTTCACGGTGGTCTCGTGCCCCGCGATGAAGAGGAGCACGCAGGTGGCCAGCAGCTCGCCCTCGGTGAGCCGGTCGCCCTGCTCCTCCACCGCGATGAGCGAGGAGAGCAGGTCGGCGCGCGGATGGCGCCGCCGTTCGGGCAGGAGCGCGCGGAAGTAGTCGGCGATGCCGCGCCGGCCGATCCGCCCGCGCTCTACGATGGCGCCGTCGGAGGGGATGCCGATGGCGTCGAGGCTGCGGATGATGTCCGACGACCAGTCCTTGATCTGCTCGTGATCGCCCGCCGGCACCCCCAGCATGTCGCAGATCACGGTGACGGGCAGGGGATAGGCCAGGTCGGCGATGACGTCCATCGCGCCACGCCGCTCGACGCGGTCGAGCAGGCCGTCCACCACGGACTGGATCTGCGGCCGCATGCCCTCGATCACCCGCGGCGTGAAGGCGCGATTGACGAGCGCGCGCAGGCGCGTGTGGTCCGGCGGATCCCGGAACAGCATCGACCGGGGCAGCCGCCCGGTCTGGGACTCCTCGCCGTACTGGGCCGAGAGGATGGCCTCGAAGCCATCGCGCCCGAAGCGCGGATCGCGCAGGGACGTCACGCAGTCGTCGTAGCGGGTGAGGATCCAGAGGCCCATCGAGCTCAGGTAGACGGGGTCGGCCTCGCGCAGGCGCCGGTAGAACGGGTAAGGGTCGGCGTGAAACTCGGGCGAGAGCGGATTGAAGAGGTCGGTGTCCGCCATGAGCGTCAGATCACCATCGCGTAGGTGCGCTCGATGTTGGCGAGGAGCCCGGTGCGCCACGGGCGGTAGTGCTCGTAGGTCGAGAAGGCCTTCGCGTAGGTCGGGGCCAGGCGCGCGGGCACGCGCTGCTTGGCCTCCTCCAGGCTCGCCCCGGTGGCGACTTCCTCGCGCACGGCCTCCACCATGTCGTGGATGTAGCCGCGAAACGTGCGCAGCCAGTCCCGCCCGGCCGGCTCGCCGTGGCCCATGATGATCGTGTCGAAATCCAGCTCGGCCAGCCGATCGATGGTCGAGACCCAGTCCTCCGGGTAGCCGTCGCCCATGAAGGGCGTCCAGCCGATCACCGCGTCGCCCGTGATGACGACCCTCTCCTTCGGCAGGTGGACGAAGACGTCGCCCTCGGTGTGGGCGCGCCCGAGATAGAGCAGGTGGATCTCGCGGTCCCGTCGGTAGAGCTTCATGGTGCGCTCGAAGGCCATGGTGGGCAGCGCGGGCTTGAGCGCCCGGACCTCGGCCAGGTAGGACTCGGCCAGCCGCAGATTCGCCTGCAGGGTGGCGCGCTGCTCCGGCGTATCCGCGGCGGCCAGGTCG
>JBGOVO010000047.1:0-15326 GCA_041478145.1 Methylomirabilia bacterium | reverse complement strand
CGAGTTGGCGGCGTCGGACGAGAAGAACACCGACGCGGTGACCGACTTCAGCTCGAGCTCGATGCCCGCCTTGGCCGCCGCCTGCTTGACGATCTGCTGGTTCTTCTGCCGCGGGGCGTTGATCGACGTCTGGTAGAGCATCTTGAGCCGCTTGCCGTCCCTGGCGCGGATGCCGTCGCCCCCGCGCTTCCAGCCGGCCGCCTCCAGGAGCGCGGCCGCCTTCTCCACGTTGAACTCCCACTTCATGTTCGAGGAGCGGAGGCGGGCCGGGGCGTTGAGATAGTTGGCGCTCGTCTGGCCCTGGCGGCCGTAGATCTGCTCCTGCACCGACGACCGGTCCACGAGCAGGTTCAGCGCCTGGCGCACCGCGGGATCCGACAGCAGCGGGTGCGTGGTCTTGATGCTCGAGCGCTCGCCGTCCACCTCGGTCCACGGATCGGTGTTGTTGAGCTGGATGTGCTCCACGAAGCCGGTAGGCCAGAGATTCACCCGGCCCTTGCTGCCCTGCTCGAGCCGCAGGAGGATCTCGTCCTCCACCTGCATGTTCCACGCGTAGTCGTACTCCCCGGTCTGCAGCACCGCGCGGGCCGCGGAGACCGCGTCGCCCCCGCCCTTCATCTCGAGCGTGTCGAAGTAGGGCCGGTTGGGCACGTGGTAGCCCGGATTGACCTCCGCCCGCACCACGTCGCCGGGCTTGAAGTCCACGAAGCGGAAGGCCCCGGTCCCGACCGGCTTGAGGTTCGCGGGCGCCTCGCGCGACTTGGCCCCGCGGTAGGCGTCGAAGAGGTGCTTGGGGATGATCAGGCCCCGGATGCCGCAGAAGGGGTCGGCCCAGAAGGGCTGCGGCTTGCTGAAGACGATCTTCACGGTGTAGGGATCGGGCGTCTCGATCTTGCTGATCTCGCGGTACGAGCCGCTCGTGACCGCGGACGTGGCGGGATCCGCGACGAACTCCCAGTTGAAGACGACGTCCTCGGCGGTGAAGGGCTTGCCGTCGTGCCAGGTGACGCCGCGCTTGAGCTTCCAGGTGACCCAGGTGAGATCGCGGGCGAGGGTGCCCGCGCTCACGCTCGGCACCTCGGCGGCCAGGATGGGCACGATGTTGCCGTCCGGGTCGAAGGCGGCCAGCGGCTCGTAGAAGATGCGGGAGGCGTCCTGGTCCTTGGTGCCGGTGGCGAAGTGCGGGTTCAGCAGGGTCGGGGCCTGCCACCAGAGCGTCTTGAGCGGGCCGCCGCCCCCGCGGCGCGTGGGCGCCGGACCCGGCGGCGCCTTCGGCGCGCTCTGCGCGTGCGCGACACCGGCCGAGGCCAGCATCTGGGCCGCGAGGGGCGCGGTCAGCCCGAAGCCCAGCATCGCGTGGACGAAGGCGCGGCGGCTCACGCGGCCCGCCTTCACGTGGGCGATCAACTCGGGGAGATCGTGGTGGTCCATGGGGGTCCTCGTCAGGAACGGTGGAGGGCCTCGATGACGGCGTCGGCGCACCGGCGGGTCGAGGCCGCGCCGCCGATGTCGCGAGTGTGCGTCCGGGGGTCGGTGAGGGCGCAGGCCACCGCCGCCTCGATGCGGTCGGCGACGCGGGTGACGACCCCGTCGCCGTTCTGGCCGCCGAGCCACCGGCACATCATGGCGGCGGACAGGATGGCGCCGATGGGGTTGGCGATGCCCCGGCCCGCGATGTCGGGCGCGCTGCCGTGGCAGGGCTGGAAGAGCGCGTAGCGATCGCCCACGTCGCCGGAGGGCGCCAGCCCGAGGCCGCCCACGGTGGCGGCCCCCAGGTCGGACAGGATGTCGCCGAACATGTTCTCGAGCACCACCACGTCGTAGCGCCACGGGGCCTGGACCACGTACATGCTCATGGCGTCCACATAGGCGAAGTCGGCCCGCACGTCCGGGTAAGCGCACGCGGTTTCCTGGAACACCTGGCGGAAGAAGGCGTAGGAGCGGAACACGTTGGCCTTGTCCACGCAGGTCACGCGCTTGACGCCGTCGGCGGGCGCGCCCCGGCCGCGCGCCCGCGCGGTCTCGAAGGCGCGGCGCACCACGCGCTCGGTGCCCTTGCGCGTGATCACGAGGGTGTCCACCGCCAGCTCCTCGCCCACCTTCGAGCCGCCGCCGAGCGAGGCGAAGAGCCCCTCGGTGTTCTCGCGGAGGATCACGTAGTCGATCCGGCCCTCGGCGGGCAGGCGGAGCGGGCTCGGCACGCCCGGGTACAGCTTGACCGGGCGCGTGCCCGCGTAGAGGTCGAGCACCATGCGCAGCGTGACCTGCGGGGTCAGCTCGGTGCCGTCGGGCTGGCGGATGTCGGGCAGGCCGGCGGCGCCGAACAGGATCGCGTCGACGGCGCGGCACAGGTCCACCGTCTCGCGCGGCAGGTCCTCCCCGGTGCGCCGGTAGAGGGCCGCCCCCACTTCCGCGCACTCGAAGGAGAAGCAGAGGCCGTCGGTCTGGGCCGCTTCGAGCACGCGTACCGCCTCTGCGAGCACGTCGGGGCCGATGCCGTCGCCGCCGATCTGGGCGATCTTGTAGTGGGGCATGTCGCGCTATCCGGCGAGGCGGGTGGTGATAGATAAGGTCGGGGCTGCCGTTCGAGGGCTGCTGCCGTAAGCTTCTTGTTTGTAAGTGGGGGGGAGCGAGCGCCGCTCCTCCCCCACGCCCCCCCACCGCTTTCCGAGTTCTTCGCGGCGGTGCATTTCTATCGGTCCGCGTCCGCTTTGCCCGCGCTCAGCATGCGCACCGCCACGTCGATGGCCTCGAGCATGCTCTCGGGGTTGGCGATGCCTTTCCAGGCGCGGTCGAAAGCGGTGCCGTGGTCGACCGAGACCCGCAGGAAGGGCAGGCCGACGGTGACGTTGACGCCGGAGAGACCGGTCCAGGTGCCGCTCTTCTCGTCATAGTTGAAGCCGAGCGTCTTCACCGGCACGTGTCCCTGGTCGTGGTACATGGCCACCACGATGTCGAACTCGCCGCCCCGCGCGCGCGAGAAGAGCGTATCGGCGGGCAGGGGGCCGTGGACGTCGAGCCCGTCGCGCCGGGCGTCCTCGACGGCGGGGATGATCTGCGTCTTCTCCTCGTCGCCGAAGAGGCCGTCCTCGCCCGCGTGCGGGTTCAGCCCGCAGACCGCGATGCGGGCCCGTGGCCGGCCGAGGCCGGTCATCGTCTGCTGCGCGAGTCGGATGACGTGGCCCACGCGCTCGCGCGTCACCAGGTCGGGTACCCGGCGCAGCGCCACGTGCGTCGTCACGTGGATGACCTTGAGCTCCTTGCCCATGAGGAGCATGGCGAAGTCCTTGGTCGCGGTCAGCTGCGCCAGGATCTCGGTGTGGCCGGAGTGCTGCACGCCGGCCGCGGCCAGCGCTTCCTTGTTGACCGGCGCGGTCACGATGGCGTCGATCTGACCGGCCTGGCAGAGCCGCACACCGGTCTCGATGTAGGCGTAGGCGGCGCGGCCCGCCTCGGCGCTCACGGTGGCCTTGGGCAGCGTGGCCCCGTCCACGTTGGCGAGGTCGAGGCACTCGAGCTGGCCCGGCTTGAACTCGCACCGGTCCACCGCGGTGACCGCGTGCAGCGTCAGCGGCGAGCGCAGCAGGGCGAGGGTGGCGGCCATCACGGAGCGGTCCCCGATCACCACCGCCCGGCAGGAGGCCGCGACTTCGGGCCGGGCGAGGGCTTTCGCGGTGATCTCCGGCCCCACCCCGGCCGGATCGCCCATGGTGATACCCAGCGTGGGAACGCGAGCAGCGGTCACGATGGTCCTCCGACGATCGTGGCGAAGAGGTCGGCGGCGCCGAACCCGCCCGCCTTGGTGAGCAGGACGATCTCCCGCCCGCCGGCGAGGGCCAATCGGCCGAGCGCGAGCCCGTCGGCGGGAGCGCCGAGGAGATCGAAGCGCTCGGGGCGGAGCGCGTGGAGCACCGCGTACGCGGTGTCGCCTCCGGTGACCGCCACGAGCGCGGGCCGCGAGCCCGCGAGGATGTGAGCGACCGCCTGCGCCACGTGCCGGGCCACCGCCTCGCGGGCCGCCGGCGCGCTCACGCTTGCCACGACCGCCGGGCGGCCGCTTGCGAGGGCCGCGATGGCGGGCGCCGGATCGGTATGGCCCGCCGCGTCCGCGCGCACGGTCGCCACGCCCTCCAGGCCGTCGAGCTGAGCGCGGCTGGCGGGGTGCAGGCTGCCCACGACGACGAGCCGGGCGGGGCCGCGCGGCAGCGCGACGAAGGGCGCCGCGTACCCCAGCGCCTGGCTCAGCGCGCGGCCGAGGCCCGCCGAGCCGGCGGCGAGCGTGCCCGGCACCGAGAGGGCCGCCTCGGCGAGGCTCGCCAGGTCGGCGTCGGTCTCCGCGTCCGCCGCGACGAGGGCGCCGCGGCTCCGCTCGAGGACGTGGGCGATCTTCTCGCCGCCGGCGCGGACGTCGTCGAGGTCGAGCGTCACGACGGGCGCGCCGCCTCCGAGCAGCGCGGCCAGCTCCGAAGTGGCCGCGCGGAAGGCGGGGTCCCGCCCGATCGGGGATTCGTGAACGGGGACGGCGTCGACCAGGAGACGACCGTGACGGACGATGCGCCGGTGAGCCGGGAAGGCGGGACAGACCAGCGCGGCCGCGAAGGGCGCGCGCGCGAGGAGCGCGGTCAGCTCCGCCCCCACCGCGCCCCGCATCGTGGAATCGATCTTCTTGAACACCGGGCCGCCGCCGAGCCGCGGGCGAAGGCGTTCGGCGGTCGAGCGGACGACGCGGGCAGCCTCCTCCGGGGCGAGCGACCGGCTCTCGGTGTCCACCGCGATCACGGGACGGTCGCTCGCGGACAGGGCCGGCTCCGCCACGACCCCGACCGGCCCGGGGCCGGCGAAGAGGCAGCCCGTGTCGCAGGCGCCGGTCAGGTCATCGGCGATGATCGTGACCAACCTGGACTGAGTGGCCGCCATGGGTGGCTAGCACCCTACCATAGAACCCCGACCTCTCGGATGGGCCCCGGGCCGGCCGAGCCGGGGAAGCCGCAGTGTATACTGCGTGAGTGAAAAGCCGCGTCGTCATGGCGCTTGTCGCCCTTGCCGCGGTGCTGTCGCCCGGACGGACCGCGGCCGAGGATCCGGTCGCGGCCCTGTCGCTGATCCGCCCCAAGCCCGCCAAGGACGCCCCCGAGTTCCAGGTGCGCACCCCCGACGATCGCACCCTCCGCCTCGCCGATTTTAAGGGCAAGGTCGTGTTCCTCAACTTCTGGGCCACCTGGTGCGAGCCCTGCCGGGAGGAGATGCCGAGCATGGAGCGCCTGCATCGGGCGTACAAGGACCGCGGGCTGGCGGTGCTGGCCATCTCCCTCGACTCGCAGGGCGCCAGCGTGGTGAATCCGTTCGTCAAGAAGTTCGCCCTCACCTTTCCGGTGGGGCTCGATCCGAAGATGGCGGTGCGCGAGACGTACGGCGTCTGGGCGGTGCCCTCCACCTTTCTCATCGACCGGAAGGGCAAGCGGGTGCTGTTCGCCAACGGCGCGCGCGAGTGGGACGGCAAGGCCGCTCACGCCCTCGTGGAGTCCCTGCTGAAATGAGCGAGTCGCTGGGCGTCCTGGTGGCGTTCTCGGCCGGGCTCTTCTCCTTCCTGTCGCCGTGCGTGCTGCCCCTGTTCCCGTCGTACCTCTCGTTCATCACCGGCATGTCGGTGGACCGGCTCACCCACGAGGTGACGGCCGGGGCCCGCACGCGCGTGCTCGTACACTCGCTCGCGTTCATCCTCGGGTTCAGCGTCGTCTTCGTGAGCCTGGGCGCCTCCTTCAGCGCGGCCGGCCAGTTCCTCCTCGACTACCGCGACTGGATCCGCGTCGGCGGGGGCGGGCTCATCGTCGTCTTCGGGCTCTACATCGCGGGCGTGCTGCGGATCGGACTCCTCGGCCGCACCCAGCAGCTCCAGATCCGGAGCAAGCCGGCCGGCCTGCTCGGATCGTTCCTGGTCGGCCTCACGTTCGCCATCGGCTGGACGCCGTGCGTGGGCCCGATCCTGGGGTCCATCCTCACCCTGGCCAGCAACGACAAGACGGTGGGCCAGGGGGTGACGCTGCTCCTCTGCTACTCGGCGGGGCTGGGTGTGCCGTTCCTCCTCTCCTCGGTGGCGCTCGGAAGCTTCCTGCGGTTCTTCAAGCGCTACCGCCCGTTCATCCCGACGGTGGAGCGAGCGGCCGGCGTCCTCCTGGTGGTGGTGGGGATCCTGGTGGCGACCAACTACTACGTGCTGCTGAATTCCTGGGCCATCAGCCTGACCCCCGAGTGGCTGCTGAAGCGTCTCTAACCCAGAAGGAGGCCACGCATGGTGATCAACCGGGTAGGGCCGCTGTCTTGCGCGAAGGTGGTCGGCCTGCTCTACGCGATCCTGGGCCTGGTGACGGGCGCGGTCTTCTCGCTCGTCTCCGCCGGGGGAGGGTTCCCCGGGCGCGGCGGCGCCGGCCCGATCTTCGGGATCGCGGCCGTCGTGATCTTTCCCGTGCTGTACGGGGTCATGGGATTCCTGACTACGCTCATCGTCGCCTGGCTCTACAACGCCCTGTCGGGGCTCGTGGGGGGCGTGGAGATCGACCTGCGCTGACCGTGCCGCCTCAGCGCGGGTCCCGCAGCCACCGCGCGATCTCGTCCTGAGCGCGGCCGAGGACGTCGCTCTGCGAGAGCGGCGAGCGCTTCGGCACCGCGAAGGAATGGTCGCCGTCCTCGACGATGTGGACCCGGGCGGCCCGGCCGAGCGGCTCCAGGATGGGCGCGAGCTCCCCGGGTGTGCCGAAGGCGTCCCGCGAGCCCTGCACGAAGAGCATCGGCTGGCTGATCCGCGCCAGGTGCCTGGCGCGAAGCTGCTCGGGCTTGCCCGGCGGGTGGAGCGGATAGCCCAGGAAGACAAGGCCGGCCAGGTCGGCGAGGCCGGCGGCGGCGACGTGCGAGGCCATGCGGCCGCCCAGGGACTTGCCCCCGATGACGAGCCGGCCCGCGGCCAGATCGTCTCGCCCGCGCACGGCGGTGACGACGGCGCGAAAGCAGGCCTCGAGCGTCTCGGCCCGGTCGGGCAAGCGGCGGCCCTGCTCCATGTACGGGAAGTTGAACGTCACGGTGTGGGCGCCGCGCCGGGCGAGCCCTTCCGCGAAGGCCACCATGAAGTCGCTCGACTGCGAGGCCCCCGCGCCGTGGGCGAGGATCAGCGTGGTGTCGATTCGAGAGGCCGCGCCGGCCGCGTACACGAGCGCGGTCACGCTGCCGGAGTCGAGCGCGACCCGGATCGACTCGGGCACGATCGGCGCTAGCCGAGGAGGTTCTCGGCCGCTTCCATCAGGGTCTCGGACAGGGTCGGGTGGGCGTGGATGGTCGCGGCCACGTCCTCGACGAGCGCGGCGGTCTCGACCGCCAGGGTCGCCTCGGCGATCAGCTCTCCGGCCCCGGGCCCGACGATGCCGACCCCGAGCACGCGTCCGGACTCCGCGTCCGCCACCAGCTTGGTGAGCCCGTCGGAGCGGCCGAGCGTCGCCGCCCGCCCTGACGCCGCCCACTGGAATTTCGAGATCTTGACCGCCGTTCCCTGGGTCTTCGCCTGAGCTTCGCTGAGCCCGCACCAGGCGATCTCCGGATCGGTGAAGACGACGGCCGGGATCGCCAGGTTGTCGAACGCGGACGGCCGCCCGGCCAGCACCTCGGCCGCCACCTTGCCCTGGCGCATCGCGCGGTGGGCGAGCATCGGCTCACCCGTGACGTCGCCGACGGCGTAGATGTGGGGATCATCGGTCCGGCAGCGATCGTTCACCTGGATGAAGCCGCTCCGCTCTGAGAGACGCACCCGCGTGGCGTCGAGGCCGAGGCCCGCGCTCTGGGCCCGCCGGCCCACCGCCACCAGCACGCGGTCGAAGCGCTGGGCGCCCTGGCCCTCCAGGTCGGCCTCGACGCCGGCGCCGACGTCTCGTAGCCCCGTGACTTTGGTCTTGAGATGGACGGCCGCGAAGAGCTTCTCCACCCGGCGCTGCAGCGGCTGGACCAGATCGCGGTCCACGCCGGGCAAGAGGCCGTCCGTCATCTCGACCAGGGTGACGCGGCTGCCCAGGGTCGCGTAGACCGTGCCCATCTCGAGCCCGATGTAGCCGCCGCCGATGACGAGCAGGCGCTCGGGAATCTCGGGCAGCTCGAGCGCGGCGGTCGAGTCCATCACGCGCTCGCTCTCGATCGCGACGCCGGGCAGTCCGCTCGGGCGCGAGCCGGTGGCCACGATGGCGTGCTTGAACCGGACCTTCTGGAGCGCCTCCCCCTCGATGCGCCCCTCGATTCGGAGGGTCGCCGAGTCCTCGAACGCCGCGCGGCCCCCGATGACCTCGACCCCCTTCGCCTTGGCCACGGACGCGAGCCCGCGCGCCAGCTTGCCCACCACGCGCTCCTGCTTCCACTTGCGCAGCGGGTCGAGTGAGATGCGTGGCTCGCCGAAGTCCACGCCGAACTCCCGCGCGCGCTCGGCCTCGCTCAGCACCGCGGCTACGTGGAGCAACGCCTTGCTCGGGATGCAGCCCTCGAAGAGGCAGGCCCCGCCCAGCCGCTTGTCCGCGTCGATGACGACGGTCTCGAGCCCCAGCTCGGCGCAGCGGAAGGCGGCCGAGTAGCCGCCGGGCCCGCCGCCCACCACGGCCACGTCGACTTCGTTCACGAGATCGCCCATTACCATCGCTCACCACTCCCACAGGAGCCGCTCGGGCGCTTCGAGCAGGCTCACGATCTCGGCCGCGAAGCGGGCGCCGTCGGCGCCGTCGGCGACGCGGTGATCGAACGTCAAAGTGAGGGGCAGCATGAGCCGGGGCACGATCTGGCCGTGCCGCACCACCGGCTCCTGCCGGGCGCGCGCCACCCCCAGGACGGCCACCTCGGGGTAGTTGATGATGGGGATGGCGGCGGTGCCCCCGAGAGCGCCGATGTTGGTGATGGTGAACGTGCCGCCCCGCAGGTCCTCGAGCGTGGCCTTGCCCTCGCGCACGCGCTGGGCCAGGGCGCCCAGCGCGCGGGCCACCTCGAGCAGCGGCTGTCGATCCACGTCGCGGAGCACCGGCACGATGAGCCCGCGCTCGGTGGCCACCGCCACGCCCAGGTGGTAGTAGCGCTTGAGGATCATCTCGCCCGCGCCCGGATCGAGGCTCGCGTTGAACTGAGGATGGTTCCGCAGCGCGAGCGCGGTGGCCTTCAAGAGGAAGCCGGTCAGCGTGAGGGTCACGCCCTTGGCCCGGGCCGCCTCGAGGTTGCGCGTGATGATGGCGTCGAGATCGGTGATGTCCGCGCGGTCGAAGTGGGTGACGTGGGGGATCAGGGTGGCGGAGAGGGTCATGCGCTCGGCGATGGTCCGGCGCAGATGAGAGAGCGGCGCCCGCTCCACCGGGCCCCATTGCTCGAAGCGCGGCAGCGGCGGGGCCTCGAGCCCGACGGACGCCAGCGGCTTGGCGGGACCCGCGGGCCTGGCGGCGCCGGCCGCGGTTGCGGACGCCGGGCGGGCGGGCGACGCGGCGGCGCGTACGTCTCCGTCGAGCACGCGGCCGCCCGGCCCGCTGCCGCGCACGGTCTGGAGGTCCACGCCCAGCTCGCGAGCCATCCGGCGCGTCGCGGGGGTCGCGGCCACGGGCCCGGCGGCGCGCGCGGGGACCGCGGGGGCGGCGGGAGGTGCGGCGGCTGCGGGCGCCGCGACGGCGGTGCTGGCCGGGGGCGCGGCGGGCCGCGCCGGTGTCCCATCGTCCGCGAACGTGACGAGCACGGCGCCCACCTTCACGGTCTGGCCCGGCTGCACGTGGATGCGCTCGACGCGGCCGCCGATGGGCGAGGGGATCTCGACCTGCGCCTTGTCCGTCTCCACCTCGAGGAGCGGGGCGTCCTCCTTGATCACGTCACCCTCGCGCACGAGCACCGCGACGATCTCCGCCTCGGTCAAGCCTTCTCCGAGATCCGGGAGGGTAAATTGCCTTGGCATATGTGGAAACTAGAACTTCAGAGTTTCCCGGCAGGCGGCGAGGACGCGGGGCACGTCGGGGAGATTGGCGCGCTCGCGGGCGAACCCGACGAAGGGGACGTCGTGGGACGTCACGCGGCGGATCGGCGCCTGGAGCGAGAGGAAGGCACCCTCCATGATGGAGGTGGCGATCTCGGCGCCCGGGCCGAAGCTCTTCGGCGCCTCGTGGACGATGACCGCGCGCCCGGTCTTGCGCACCGAGGCGGCCAGCGTCTCGCGATCGAGCGGTGAGATCGTGAGCAGGTCGACGATCTCGGTCTCGACGCCGTCCTCCTCGCGGAGCCGGTCGGCCGCCTCGCGGGCTACCCGCAGCATGGCCCCGTAGGCCACGAGCGTCAGGTCCTTGCCCGCGCGGTCCACCTGCGCCCGGCCGATCTCCATCGTCTCGATCTCGTCCGGGACGTCCTCCTTGGCCGCGTGATAGAGCGCCTTGGCCTCGAAGAAGATCACCGGGTCGGGGTCTCGGATGGCGGACGCCAGCAGGGCCCGGGCGTTGCGCGGCCCCGAGGGGATCACCATCTTGAGGCCGGGGATGTGGGCGTAGAACTGCTCCTCGCTCTCCGAGTGGTGCTCCAGCGCGCGCACCCCGCCGCCGTACGGCATGCGCACGACCAACTGGCAGCCGAAGCGGCCCTGGGTGCGCATGCGATACCGGGCCACGTGATTCTCGATCTGGTGGAAGCACTGGAAGGCGAACCCGGAGAACTGGACCTCGCAGACGGGCTTGAGCCCGTAGAGCGCCATGCCCACCGAGGCCCCGATGATCCCCGCTTCGGCGAGCGGACTGTCCACCACGCGGGTGCCGCCGAACTTCGGGTGCAGGCCCTCGGTGACGCGGAAGACGCCGCCGTCCACCCCCACGTCCTCGCCGATGACGAGCACGTCGGGATCGCGCTCCATCTCCTGCAGGAGCGCGAGGTTGAGCGCCTTCACCATGTTCAGCTTCGCCACGGTCGCCTCTGGCCCCGCATGGGGGGGCTCTGGCTCGCCGCCGCGCCCGGGTCGTCCGCCGCCGGCGGACCCGTCGCGGGCGCGCTCCCGCCGGTCTCCGGCGCCTGCGCGAGGCGCGCCCGCATCTCGGCCCGCTGGGCCTCGAGGGCGGCGGGGGTCCGGCCGTAGGCGTGATCGAACATGGTCAGCGGGTCGGCGGCGGCCGTCGCCTCGAAGGCCCGCACCGCCCGGCCGATCTCCTCGTCGATCTGCGCCTCGAGTCCGGGCTCGAGGAGGCTCCGCTTCTGCAGATACGCGCCGAAGCGCGTGAGCGGATCCTTCCGCTCCCACGCTTCGACCTCCTCGGTCGACCGGTACTTGGTGGGATCGTCGGAGGTGGTGTGGACGCCCAGGCGGTAAGTGACGCACTCGACGAGGGTGGGGCCCTCGCCGTGGCGCGCGCGCTCCACCGCCTCGCGGCTCGCCGCGTGGACGGCGAGGATGTCGTTGCCGTCCACCTGGATGCCCGGGAAGCCGTAGGCCAGGGCCTTCTGGGCGATGGTCCGCGAGTGGGTCTGCTTCTTGAGCGGGATCGAGATCGCCCACTGGTTGTTCTGGACCACGAAGACCACCGGCACGTGCCAGACCCCCGCGAAGTTCATGGCCTCGTGGAAGTCGCCCTCGGAGGTGGCGCCGTCGCCGCAGTAGACCATCACCACCACCTCGTCGCCCCGGTACTGCGCGGCATACGCGAGACCCACCGCATGCGGGAGCTGGGTGGCGACCGGGATGCAGACCGGGAGGTCGTGCTGGTCATCCGCGGGCCGGCCTCCCTCGAGATAGCCCGCGAAGAACAGCAGCATCTTCTCCATGGGCCAGCCCCGCCAGAGCATCGACGCGGTCTCCCGGAAGGACGGCACCATCCAGTCGGTCCGGCGCAGGGCGGCCACGCTGCCGAGCTGAGCGGCCTCCTGGCCCTTGATGGGCGCGAAGGTGCCGATGCGTCCCTGGCGCTGCAGCCGCAGCATGCGCTCGTCGAAGCGCCGCGCCAGCAGCATGGCGCGGTGGAGTCGCTTCAGCTCCTCGGGGGCGATCGCCGGATCGAGGGCGGAGTCCAGGTTGCCATCGGCGTCCAGGATGGACAGGTGCTCGATCGTGAACTGCGGCTCGATGATGGTCCTGGGCATTTGGAGGCGCCCCGTGCAGGCATTTTACCCTGGACCGCGCTAGGCGGGTCTCGCGAAAGCGGGTATTCTCTGCGCCATGCGCGTCCGGGTCCGGGTGCCCGCCACCTCCGCCAACCTGGGCCCGGGCTTCGACGCGCTGGGCCTGGCCCTCGCGCTCTACAACGAGGTGACGCTGGAGGACGCCGGCGCGGTCGCCGTCACCGTCGAGGGCGAGGGCCGGGACCGCCTCGAAGGGGGCGCGCAGAACATCGTCGCGCGCGGCGTCGCCCTCGGCTTCGAGGCGGCGGGCCGGCGCTTTCACGGCGCGCGCCTGCATTGCGTCAACCGCATCCCGCTGAGCCGCGGCCTCGGCTCGAGCGCGGCCGCGTGGGTCGGGGGCCTGCTCGGGGCCAACGCGCTCATGGGCGAGCCGCTCGATCGCGACGCCCTCGTGGCGGTCGCGGCGCGGGCGGAGGGCCACCCGGACAACGTGGCCGCCGCCGTCCTGGGCGGGCTCACCGTGTCCTGCGCCGACGGGGCCCGCGTCACCGCGGTGAGCCTGGCCGTGCCGCGCGAGATCGAGTGGGTGGTGCTGCTGCCCGAGGCGGAGAGCTCCACGCGCGAGGCCCGCGCGGTGCTGCCGGAATCGGTGCCGCGCGCCGACGCCGTCTTCAACGTGCAGCGCGTGAGCCTCCTGCTGGCCGCGCTGGCGAGCGGCCGCGTGGACCTGCTCGACCTGGCGATGCAGGACCGGCTTCACCAGCCCTACCGCCGGCGGCTGTTCCCGTGGATGGACGCGGTGGCGACGGCGGGACGCCGGGCGGGGGCGCTCGGCTGCGTGCTGAGCGGCGCGGGGCCGGCCATGCTCGCGGCGGTGCGCGGCGGCGGTGGCGACGGGGTCGCCCGCGCGATGGAGCAGGCCCTCCGATCGGCGGGCATCGAGGGCCGGGCGCTCAACCTCCCGGTGGACGCGACCGGCGCGACGTGGGAGCGGCTGCCCGAGACTTGACTCGCCCTCGGAGCAGGCAGTACGATCGACGCAAGGTGTCCCCGTGATCAAGAGCGACCGCTGGATCAGGCAGCAGGCCCTCGAAAAGGGCATGATCAAGCCGTTCGAGGACCGCCAGGTCCGCCAAGGCGGGATCTCCTACGGGCTCTCCTCCTACGGGTACGACATCCGGATCGCGGACGAGTTCAAGATCTTCACCAATATCAACACCACCATCGTGGATCCGAAGCGCTTCGATCCGCGTTCCTTTGTCGACTACCAGGGCGAGGTGGCCGTCATCCCGCCCAACTCGTTCGCGCTGGGACGCTCGGTGGAGTACTTCAAGATCCCGCGGAACGTGCTGACGATCTGCGTGGGGAAGTCGACCTACGCGCGGTGCGGCATCATCACCAACGTGACGCCGTTCGAGCCGGAGTGGGAGGGGTACGTGACGCTGGAGATCAGCAACACGACGCCGCTGCCCGCGAAGATCTACGCCAACGAGGGGATCGCGCAGGTCCTCTTCTTTGAATCCGACGAGGCCTGCGAGACGTCATATGCTGACCGGCAGGGGAAGTATCAGGGCCAGCAGGGGATCGTGCTGCCGACGGTCTAGGCCCGACGCCGGCCCCGCAGGCGGGGCCAGGAGGTGACGTCCGATGGCTGAGCAGAAGAAGAAGGAGACGAGGCCGACCAAGCCCGCCGAGGGCGGCGACGACGGCGGGGCGGGCAGCGCCGAGCTGAGCAAGAAGGGCAAGAAGATCAAGGAGGAGCTGGACAACCTCCTGGACGAGATCGACGACATCCTCGAGGAGAACGCCGAGGAGTTCGTGAAGAGCTACGTCCAGCGCGGCGGGCAGTAGCCGCGCGGATCTGCCGAGAGGAGCCGGAACGGAGCCATGCCGATTTACGAGTACGCATGCCTGGCCTGCGGGGTCGAGTTCGAGAAGTTCGTGCAGCGGCCCTCGGCGGTGGCCTGCCCATCGTGTGAGAGCGAGCGCGTGAGTCGTCGCCTGTCGGTGGTGGGCGTGAAGACCGGCGCCCGCGCGGGCGGCTCGTCTGGCGCGCCCATGGGTGGAGGCGGCTGCTGCGGAGGTGGCTGCGGCTGCCACTGACGTTCCCGGTCCTCTCGCCGACGCATGAAGGGGCCGGCCGGCCCCTTTCGTTTCTCCGCTGACGTCGCCCCGCGGCCGGTCCGCTAGACAGCGCCCCGGCAGGCTTCTATACTCGGCACCGTGGATCTGCGCCAGCTCGAGATCTTCGTCAAGGTCGCCGAGCTCGCCTCCTTTTCCAGGGCCGCCGAGGCCCTCTTCCTCACCCAGCCGACCGTCTCGGAGCACATCCGCACGCTGGAGGACGAGCTGGGGGTGCGCCTGCTCGACCGGCTCGGGCGCGGCGCCGCGGTGACCAAGGGCGGGGCGCTCCTGCTGTCGTACGCGCAGCGGATGCTCGCGCTCTCGCGCGAGGCCCGGCAGGCGATGGAGAGCTTTCAGGGGCGCATGAGCGGCGAGCTGCTCGTGGGGGCCAGCACGATCCCCGGCGAGTACATCCTCCCGGCCTTGATCGGGCGGTTCAAGGAGAAGTTCCCCGACATCGCCATCACCTTGCTCATCGGCGGCAGCCAGGCGGTCACGGAGTGGGTGATGGAAGGCCGCGCCGAGATCGGCGTGGTGGGGGCCCGCTCCACCCACCGCAGCATCGAGTGCCGCGAGCTGATGCCGGACGACATCATCCTCATCGTGGGCGCGGCGCATCCCTGGCACGGGCGCAAGCAGGTGACGATCGAGGAGTTGCGCGGCGAGCCGCTCCTGCTCCGCGAGCGCGGCTCCGGGACACGCGCGGCTCTGGAGACGGCCCTGGACGCGGCGGGCGCGGACATCGCGACCTTCCGCGTGGTCGGCGAGATGGGCTCGACGCAGGCGATCAAGCAGGCGGTCAAGGCCGGCGTCGGCGTCTCGCTGCTGTCGCGGCGGGCGGTCGAGGAGGAGTGCCGCGCGGGCAGCCTCTGGGGCCTGCGGGTCAAGGATCTCAAGATCACCCGGGCGTTCTACCTCGCCACGCATCGGGAGCGTAGCCGCTCCCCGCTCGCGGAGGCCTTCCGCGTCTTCGTCGAAGCCGAGGCCGGCTGACCCCCCTGCCGTCCCGCCGCTGATGGATCCCCGGCTGATCGATCCGAAGACCGGCAAGGCGATCCGTCTCACCGCGTACGCCGCCTGCGCGGGGTGAGCCTCCAAGATGGGTCCTGGAGATCTCCAGG
>JBGOVO010000056.1:0-14555 GCA_041478145.1 Methylomirabilia bacterium | reverse complement strand
TGGACCGCGGGGTCCGCCCGATCGGCGACTGGTCGATGTCGATGACCTTGTCGAGATGCTGGGCGCCTTCGATCCGGTCGTGCGCCCCCGGCCGGTCCTGGGCCCGATGGAGCATCTGGGCGAGCGCGCGATAGAGGATGTCGTTGACGAGGGTGGACTTGCCGGAGCCGGAGACCCCCGTGATCGCGGTGAAGGTCCCGAGCGGGATCCGCACGTTCATTCCCTTCAGGTTGTGCTCGCGCGGGTTGTGGACGATCACGAACTTGCCGTTCGCCTTCCGCCGCGCCTCCGGCACCGCGATGCGCTCGACGCCGGCCAGGAAGCGGCCGGTGAGCGAGTCCGGATTGGCCATCACCTCGTCCGGCGTGCCCAGCGCCACCACGTGCCCCCCCAGCTCGCCGGCGCCGGGTCCCAGGTCCACCACGTAGTCGGCGGCCCGCATCGTCTCCTCGTCGTGCTCCACCACCAGCACCGTGTTGCCGAGATCGCGCAGGCGCTTGAGGGTGTCGAGCAGCCGGCCGTTGTCGCGCTGGTGGAGACCGATGGAGGGCTCGTCCAGGATGTAGAGGACGCCGACCAGGCTCGAGCCGATCTGGGTGGCCAGGCGGATGCGCTGGCCTTCCCCGCCCGCGAGCGTCGCGGCCGGGCGGTCGAGGGTGAGGTAGTCGAGCCCGACCTGCGAGAGGAAGCCGAGCCGCTCGCGGATCTCCTTGAGCACCCGGCGGGCGATGGCCATCTCCCGCTCGGACAGGGCGAGGGTGTCGAAGAACTGGCGCCCCGCCTTGATGGGGAAGCGCACCACGTCGGCGATGGAGCGGCCGGCGATCCTGACCGAGAGCGTCTCGGGCCGCAGGCGCGAGCCGCCGCACGTCGGGCAGGGCCGCTCGGTCATGAAGTGCTCGACCTCCGCGCGGGTCTCCTCGGAGGAGGTCTCCTTGTACCGGCGCTCGAGAAGCTTCACCACGCCCTCGAAGCCGTCGTCGGGCTCGCCGTGGAGGATGACGTCGCGCGCCTTCTTGGGCAGCTTGGCCCACGGCGTCTCGAGACCGAATCCGTGGCGCTTGGCGAGCACGCGCAGCGTCTGCTTGAAGATGCCCGACGCCGACGGTCCCGCCCAGGGCATGAGCGCCCCGCCGGTCAGCGTCTTGTTCTGGTCCGGCACCACCCGCTCGGGATCGATCTCGTAGCGGGTGCCGATGCCGCCGCAGTCGGGACAGGCCCCGTACGGGTTGTTGAACGAGAACATGCGGGGCGACACCTCGGGGAAGGAGATGCCGCAGGCCGCGCACGCCAGCCGCTCCGAGAAGAGGAACGAGGGCCCGTCGGGCACCTCGACCTGCACGACGCCGTCGGCCAGGCGGAGCGCCGTCTCGAGCGAGTCGGCCAGGCGGCCGCCCAGCGTGTCCTTCACCACCAGCCGGTCCACCACCACCTCGATGGTGTGCTTCTTCGTCTTCGCGAGCTCGATCTCCTCGGTCAGCTCCCGGAGCTGGCCGTTGACCCGCACCCGCACGTACCCCTGGCGCCGCAGGTCGAAGAAGAGCTTGCGGTACTCGCCCTTGCGCCCACGGACGATCGGGGACAGCACCACGAGCCGGCTCCCCACCGGCAGGGTCATCACCCGATCCACCATCTGCTGCACGGTCTGCGCCGAGATGACGGTGCCGCACTGCGGACAGTGCGGGATGCCGACACGGGCGAAGAGCACCCGCAGGTAGTCGTAGATCTCGGTGACGGTGCCGACGGTGGAGCGCGGGTTCTTGGAGGTCGTCTTCTGCTCGATGGAGATGGCGGGCGAGAGCCCTTCGATCGAGTCGACGTCCGGCTTCTCCATCTGCTCGAGGAACTGGCGCGCGTAGGCCGAGAGCGACTCGACGTAGCGGCGCTGTCCCTCGGCGTAGATGGTATCGAAGGCGAGCGAGGACTTCCCGGATCCGGACAGACCGGTGATGACCACGAGCTGGTCGCGCGGGATCTCGAGATCGATCCCCTTGAGATTGTGCTCGCGGGCGCCCCGCACGACGATGCGATCGTTGGCCATGGCGCTACATCATACCCCCGCCATCGGTCGCGGCAAAACGGCGCGCCCGCCCGCGCGCCGCTCCGCCAGCACGAACAGCGCGAGCCCGAGCAGCGCGCCGGCGGCGGCCACCCGGAAACCGGCCGCGTACGAGATCCGCTCCACCGTGAACCCGATCAGCAGGGACCCGACCACGCTGCCCAGGTCGAAGGAGCCGGAGAGCGTGCCGATGGCGGAGCCGCGCTCGGCCTCCGGCGTCCGGTCCACCAGCAGCGCCAGCTGGGTCGGATAGAACACGGCCACCCCCGCGCCCAGCAGGACGGCCGCCGCCGCGAGCGTCGGCACCCGCGGCGGCAAGGCCAGCACGACGTAGCTCACCATCGTGACCGCCAGGGCCGGGACGATCACGCGCGGGCGTCCGATCCGGTCGGACAGCCGCCGCAGGCCAAGGCGCCCGCTGATGATGCAGATCGAGAACACGGCGTAGAACCAGCCCAGGTTGCCGTCCAGGCCGGAGGCGAGCGCGTAGAGCGGCAGGAACGCGTAGATCGAGCTGTAGCCGATGTTCACCGCGACCACCGTGGCCGCGGCGGGCAGGGCGCGCCGGCTGAACAAGCGAAAGCGCTGATCCGGCAAGGGCATTGGGGTGGTCGCCCTCAGACGCAGGATGAGGAGCGCGATCACCGCGCCCAGGACGGCCGCGCCGAGAAAGCATCGCCGCATGCCTCCGCCGGCGTACAGCGCGAAGCCGAGCGGCGGGCCCACCGCGAAGGCGAGCGACGTCGCCACGTAGTAGATGCTCAGCGCCTCGCCGCGCCGCGACGGCGGGCTCGCCTGGGCCACCAGCACGCCGGCCCCGGTCGAGATCAGCCCGTTCCCGAAGCCGAGGCCGGCCATCAGGGCGATGAAGGCCCCCGTCCCCGCCCGCGGCAGCACCAGGAGCGTGGCCACCAGGACGAGCGCGCCCGGCAGCATCACCGGGCGGAAGCCATAGCGGTCGATCCAGCCGCCGACGAGCGGCCGCAAGAGCATGGAGACCACCGTCCCCACCGAGAAGAGCAGGCCCACCTGCGTCTTGCTGGCTCCCAGCGCCACCATGTGCAGCGGCAAGGTCGTGTTGAGCATGTAGAGCGCGATGTGCACGCCGGACGTGATGCCGAGACAGGCGAGGAGCGTCGGGGTGAAGAGCGACGCCACGGCTAGCGCGGCCGCCGGCCGCGGCCGAGCCAGAGGACGAGGGCGCCGGCGGGCGCGCCCACCAGCGCCGGATAGCCGATCGCCGCGCCCAGCAACCCGCCCGCGGACCCGCGAAGCTGGGCGGCCGCGAAGCTTGCGAACACGACGAGGCCGACCACGCCGGCGGTGGTGGCGAGCGCGGCGCGCCCGGGCGGCGGCGGCCACAGGGCCGCCGGGCCGAGGGCGCAGCCCGCGGCCCCGAGGGCGAGCAGCGTGAGTGCCCACGGATCGACGGGCCACAGGCTCGCGAGCGCGGCGCCCCCGAAGAGGCCTGCCCACAGGCCGGGGTCGCGGCCGATCTCCCCGCCGCCGGTCGGGTCGAGCGCGCCCAGCCGCTCGCGCAGCGCCACGCTCGACGCGAGGAAGGCAGCGAGCCCGGCGACGACCAGGCAAGCCTGGAGCGCCCGGCGCCACGGCTCGGCGAAGAGCGCGGGCGCCGGCAGCTCCACCAGCCGCTCGAGCGTGATGCCGCCGAGGAGGAGATCGGGCGCCTGGAGGATCGAGTAGATCGCCCAGGCCTGCGCCCACCCGAGCGCCACCAGGAGCCCGCCCGCCACGAAGCCCACGCCGTCGCGGGAGAGGCGCACCGTCAGGCCCGCGCGGAGCAATGCCGCCGCCCCGACGAGCAGCGTGACCAGGAGACCCACGCGCTCGAGCCAGCCGCGCGGCCGGCCCTCGGCCCAGGCCATGCCCGAGGGCGGGGCGCCCGGCACGCGCTTGTCTGCCTCGAATCGAAGCCGGAGCGAGGGGCCGCGCGCGAGCTCGTCGCCCGCGCGCAGCGTGACCGCCTGGCCGGGAGTCAGGACCCACTCGACCTCGGCCAGTCGGCTGCCGTCGAGCGTGCGTGCGCGTAGCAGGCCCCCCGCGGGCGCGGTCAGGCGATGCACTTCGTCGAAGACGAGCGGCGCGCCGCCGCGCGCGGCGCCGAGGTCGCGGCCGCCGGTGACCCACGGGCTGGAGGGCGGGAAGCGGAATGCGGCCTGGGTGGCCACGCGGTCCCACGCCGCCATGGGGCTCACCCCCACCGCCCAGCCGAGCTGCAGCAGCGGCACGGCCGCCGCCACGAGCGCGATCGAGAGCAGCAGCGGCGCCGCGCGCCGCAGCGGGCCCCACGCGGTCAGCAGCCATCCGGCCACCGCGGCGAGCACGGTGCCCTGCCAGCGCCGCGCCCCGAGCCACGCCGCCACGTCCCCCGCGAGGGCGATGTTGGCCCAGAGCAGCACCCCCACCGTGATCAGGAGCATCACGACGGGGAATAACGGCTCGCCCTCGCGGCGGCCGTCGAGCGGAGGCGCGCTTCGCGGGCCCGCGCCCAGGCCCAGCGTGATGAGGGGCACGAGCATGAGGACGAGCCCGAGCCAGAGCCCGTCCGGGCCACGGCCCGCGAGCGCGGTGGGCACGGCGAGCAGCGCCGCGGGCGTGAGCCACACAGCCAGGATGCGCGAGACCGACGTCATTCGTCGCGCGGGGACGCGGGCAGCGGATCCGCCAGCCAGCGCATCGCGACAAGCACCGCCATCACCGGGGCGAGCACACCGCCGTACCACCAGAGCACGGAGAGACCGCCGATGCGGATGGACGCCGCCTGATTGGGGAGCGCGCCGAGGAGAAGAAAGCCCGCGAGGAGGAGCGAGAGCAGGACGACACCGACGGTCCTGTTGGTCACCGGTCGCATTATAGCGAACGTTCACCCCCTCTCCCCTCAGGGGAGAGGGCGGGGTGAGGGGTGGCACGGTGAGGGGCGGCACGGTGAGGGGCGGTGTCGAGCGGTCTGGTAAGATGTCTCTCACGAAAGGAGCCCCGTCCATGCCCGATTCGAAGCAGCCCGCCCCGATCCAGCGCATCATGGTCGTGACCGCCCACCCCGACGACTCCGAGTTCGGCGCGGGCGGTACCGTCGCCAAGCTCGCGCGGGAGGGCAAGCAGGTCGTCTACTGCATCGTCACCAGCGGCAACAAGGGCTCCGGGGACCGGACCATGACCCCCGCGCGGCTGGCCCAGATCCGCGAAGAGGAGCAGCGCAACGCGGCGCGGGTCCTGGGCGTGGAAACGGTGGAGTTCCTGGGCTTCCCCGACTGCGAGGTCGAGAACACGCGCGAGTCGCGCATGGCGGTGACCGCGGCCATCCGACGCCACCGGCCGGATCGCCTCATCATCCAGAACCCGCACCGCTCCAAGAACCTGGGCGCCTCGCACCGCGACCATCGGATGGTGGCCGGCATCGCGCTCGACTGCGTCTATCCCCTCGCCCGCGATCACATGGCCTTCCCCGAGCTGCTCGGGCAGGGGCTCGAGCCCCACAAGATCCGCGAGGTATACCTGATGTGGTGGGAGAACCCGGAGGTGGTGGTGGACATCTCCGAGACGATCGATCTCAAGATCAAGGCGCTGTCCTGTCACGCCAGCCAGTTCAAGGACTTCGCGGCGGTGGAGGCGCGGGTCCGAGAGCGCGCGGCCCACGTCGGCAAGGCCAAGGGCTACGCCTACGCCGAGACCTTCGACACCATCATCCTCGACCGCTAGACCGCCCTCCGAGAACGCTTCCCCGGCCGGGGCGCTTTCGCTAGAATGCCGCCCGTGAAGCCAGGAGCGCCCATCCCGGCCACCCTGACCGCGCTGATGGGGGACAGGGCCGCCCAGGATCCCGACACCCCGTACTTTCACCTCTTCGACGAAGCGGTGACGTACGGGCGCCTCTGGCGGGAGAGCGCCCGCTACGCGGCCGGCCTCCGCCGGGCCGGCATCGAGCGCGGCGACAAAGTGTGCCTCATCTATCCCACGTGCGCCGAGTTCTTCTACACCTTCTTCGGCGCGCTGCGCCTGGGGGCCGTGCCGGTGCCGCTGTACCCGACGCTCGGCGTGGAGGCCACCGCGAGCATCTTCCGCGACTCGGACGCGAAGGCGGTGGCCACCATCGGCTGGTTCCGCGCGGGCGTCGAGGAGTCACGGTCGGCCGCCGCCAACGTGCGCCACCTGCTCGAGCCGAGCGATCTCGAGGTCGATGACCCACTTCCGCCCTTCCCGACCGCCGACACCGACGACGTCGCGTTCATCCAGTACACTTCGGGCAGCACGGGGCAGCCGCGCGGCGTGGTGCTGAGCCACGCCAACGTGGTGCGCACCGTGGAGTTCATGGCGGAAGCCGCCCAGCTCACGCGCGACGACGTGGTGGTGTCGTGGCTACCGCTCTACCACGACATGGGGCTGATCGGCTGCTCCTTCACGCCACCCTGGAGCGGGGCCCCGCTCCACCTGCTCCCGCCCGATCTCAAGAACCCGCGGGTGTGGCTCGAGCTGGTCGGCCGCGTCGGCGCCACCTTCACCGTCTCGCCCGACTTCGGCTACCGCAACTGCGTGCGCAATATCCACGATCCGAGCGGTCTCGATCTCTCGTCGCTCAAGCAGGCGCTCTCCGGGGCCGAGCCGGTGCGGCTCAGCACCATCGAGGCGTTCGAGACGAAGTTCGGGGTCCAGAACCTCATCACGCCCTGCTACGGCCTCGCCGAGGCCACGCTCGCGGTGGCCATCTGGCCGCGCCGCACCCCGCTGCGCCGGGACACCTCCGGCAAGTTCCTCTCGGTGGGCCGGCCGTGCCGGGGCGTGCGTGTGCGGATCATGGACGGCGAGGACGAGGTCAAGCCCGGCGTGGACGGCGAGATCTGCGTGCAGAGCCCGGGCGTGATGCAGGGCTACTACAAGAAGCCGGAGGCCACCGCCCAGGTGCTCTCGCCCGACGGCTGGCTCCGCACCGGCGACCTGGGCTTCCTCGACGCCGAGGGCTACCTCTACGTGACGGGCCGGCTCAAGGACGTGATCATCCTCGGGGGGGAGAACGTGATCCCGGCCGACATCGAGGAGATCGTGGACCACGTGCCCGGGGTGCGGTACTCCGCGGCGGTCGGCGTCGAGAGCGAGCGGACCGGCACCCAGCGGCTGCACGTGGTGGCCGAGGTGCGCGAGCAGGCCGCCGACCCGGAAGATTTCTCGCGTCTCGTACGAGAGATCGTCAACCGCGTCCGCGAGGGGCGCGGTCACCGGCCGGCCCGGGTGCTGCTCGTGCGCCCCAGCACCATCCCCAAGACGTCGTCCGGGAAAATCCAGCGCGGGCGACTCGGCGAGATGATCGCCCGCGACGAGCTGCGCGAGAGCATCCTTCATGCCTCCGGCGGTGGGTACGCCTCGGGCGCCGGCCCGTGAAGATCGGCGGTCACCTGCCCATGTTCGGCCCCGTCGGCACGCGGGAGAACGTGCTCGCCTTCGCGCGACGGCTGGAGGCGCTCGGCTACGACTCCCTCTGGGCCAGCGACCACGTGGTGATCCCGCACCGGATCGCGTCGCGCTATCCCTACAGTCCGGCGGGCCAGTTCCCACTCGGCCCGGACGTGCCCTTCCTCGAGCCGCTCATCACCCTGGCCTTGGTGGCGGGCGTCACCGAGCGCGTGGGGCTCGGGACGAGCATCCTGGTGCTCCCGCACCGGAACCCGGTGATGGCCGCGAAGATGGCCGCCACCCTCGACCATCTCTCGGGCGGGCGCGTCGTGCTCGGGGTCGGCGTGGGCTGGATGCGCGAGGAGATCGAGCTCCTGGGCGGCGACTACGATCGGCGCGGCGCCTGGAGCGACGAGGCCATCGCGGTGATGCGGGGCTGCTGGCGGGACGAGCGGACCGCGCACCACGGCGAGTTCTTCTCCTTCGACGAGATCGGCGTCTTCCCCAAGCCGGCGCGCGGCGACATCCCGATCCTGATCGGCGGCCATACGCCACGGGCGCTACGCCGCGTGGTCGAGCTGGGCGACGGCTGGCACGCCGCCTTCATCTCCCCGGAAGCGCTGAAGGCGGACATCGCCCGGCTGCGAGAGGAATGCGCGCGTCAGAAACGCCCCTTCGAGCAGCTCACGATCAGCGTGCGCGCCGGCCTGTCGCTGCGCAGCGCGCCGCTCGGCCCGGACCGCAAGCCTCTCCAGGGCTCGCGCGATCAAGTCATCGCGGACCTCGTCGCGTACCGCGACCTGGGCGTGGAGTCGATACTGCTCGAGGCCCGCTACCGCGACCTCACCGACATGCTCTCGATCTACGAGACCTTCGCGCGCGACATCCGCCCCCGCATCTGACGCGCCCCCTCACCCGACGCGCCCCCTCACCCTGCCCTCTCCCCCTCCGGGGGCGAGGGTGTCATCGAGTCCACCCTCTCCCCTCTGGGGAGAGGGTAGGGTGAGGGGCAGACGGTGAGGGGCGGAGGGTGAGGGGCGGAGGGTGAGGGGCGGAGGGTGAGGGGCGGAGCTACTTCGCGTTGTGGAAGATGACGCCCAGCGTGTAGCGCTGGCCTGAGGTCACGCGGCTGACGCCGTGGCGGAGCGTGACGCGGTAGGCGCCGCGCGCGCCGCGAGCCGGACGATCCCGCGTCGCGAAGATCACGATCTGGCCCTGCTCAAGCGGGACCACGTCGCCGCGTGACTGCGCGCGCGGGCGCTGCTCCACCAGCAGGAACTCGCCCCCGGTAAAGTCCACTCCGGCCCGGCTCAGCAAGCAGGTCATCTGCAGCGGGAAGGCTACGTCGCCATAGAGGTCCTGGTGCAGGCAATTGTAGCCGCCGGCTTCGTAGCGCAGCAGGAGCGGCGTTGGCTTGGTCTGGCCGTGCTCCGCGCACACGGCCAGGAACCCGTCGAGGTCGCGCGGATAGCCGGGCTTGCGCCCGAGGGCCGCGTCCCAGGTGCCCGCGACCGCGGCCAGGGGCGGATAGGCGTGGCGCCGCAGCGCGAGCACGACCGGCGGTAGCGGATCGGCGAAGTACTTGTACTCACCCTCGCCGAAGCGGAAGCGCGCCATCTCGACGCGGCTCCGGAAGCGACGCTCGTCCGGGTAGAGGCGGATAAGCTCCGCGCACTCGGCCGGCGTGAGCACCGGGGGCGTGGTGGCCCAGCCCTGGTCGCCCAGGGTCCGGGCCATCTCCGTCCAGTCGATCCGCCCGAGTCGTGTCTCGATGGAGGGCGCGCGCCTCAGGCCGCTGGGCGGCATACTTTGCACGGCCGGTAGCCCACCGAGCGCGCGTCGTCCACGGAGGCGAACACCACCCGGTTGTCCGGGCGCATGTGCCGGCCGTGGATGCAGCCCACGCGGCACACGATGCGCGTGCTCGTGCAGCCCTCCAGCACCGGCGTGGTGCGCTCCAGGGCGGCCAGGCGATCCTTGATGCCCGTCCCGAAGATGTAGCCGCCGAGACCACCGTCGCTCCGCCACACGCGGTGGCAGGGCAGGATCAGCGGCACCGGGTTGCGGCCGAGCGCCGTCCCCACCGCCCGCACCGCGCGGGGGTGCCCGATGCGCGCGGCGATCCACGCATACGGGCGCGCCTCGCCGAACGGAATGTGCCCGGCGGCCTCCAGCACGCGACGCTGGAAATCGGGCACCGCGCTGAGATCCACCGGCACCCGGAAGAAGGCGCGCTGGCCCCGCAGGTACTCGTGGATCTCCTCGCGCGCCTGCTCGGCCAGCCGCCGCGCGGCCGCGGTGGCCGGCTTCTCGGGCCGGCCGGTGCGGACGAGCGACACGCCGCGCGAGGTGGCCTCGATCCCGAGCCGCCGCTCCAGCCGCTCGAGCGCGCTCCCCGACTCCCGCGCCGCCGCCGCGATCTTCCGGGCCAGACCCGCCGGCGCCGCCTCCGGCCGGAAGTACTCCGCCAGCAGCACGTCCAGCCGATCCGGCTTGCTCACGTCACTGATCACGTCACTCATGACCGGCTCCTCGCTTGCCGAGCTCGTCCCGCAGCAGGGTCTTGCCCCGCGCGAGCTGGCTCTTCACGGTGTTGACCGAGATGCCCCGGATGCGCGCCAGCTCTCCGTAGGAGAGACCGTCCACGTAGCGCAGGGCCAGCAGCACCCGCGCCTCGCGCGGCACGCGCGCGAGCGCGCGGTGGAGGTCGAGATAGGCGGCCGGTGGCTGGTGGTTGCCCGACGCCGCGGACAGGGCCCCCGCCGCCGACCGCTCGTCGTGGGCCGTCCGCGTGGCCCGGCGGCGCAGCTCGTCCACGCAGACGTTGGTGAGGATGCGGTAGAGCCAGGTCGACACGGCCCAGCGCGCGTTGTAGCCGGTGGCACCCGCGTAACATTGGAGAAAGGCGCGCTGGACGGCATCCTCGGCGTCGGCCCGGGAGCCGAGCAGCCGCCCCGCCACCGCGAGCAGCTTGGGGCTGTACCGCTGGGCCAGGTCGCCGAACGCGGCCTGGTCCCCCCGCGCCACCCTCGCCATCAGCCCCCGCTCGTCCGCCATCTCACGCCCTCACCCTGATATACGCGCCACAGGAGGAAACGGGCGGAATCAGAAACGAGTGTCCGCGATCCTGGCGGCTCCTCGCTGGTCCGGAGGGCATCATCCGGTGCCCCCCTCCCGGACCTCTTCCGCCAGTCGATCCATGGCCGCCCGGCGGGCCCCCAGGATACCAACGACGCCGACTCTCTTTTTCGGCCGATTCTCGGCCGCATCGCGAGAAAATGAGCCGCGAGAGCGGCCACGGCCAAGCGAGTCCAGTTCTCCGTTCGCAGTTCAGTGTGCCGGCGAAGAAGGGGAGGCCATGAAAAGGTTCGACATCCAACTGGTAGCGGCGTTGGCGGTCGTTGGTTTCTTCGTTGGTTGCTCCGTTTTCCACGTTGAGAATCCGTCCTCGGTCGATTCATCGCCCGCCGCCCGGGATCCCGGGGTGCGCGGCGGAGCCTCGGGCGCCGGCGCGCCCATCGCGGGACTGACCACGACCGAGCTCGCCTTTTTCAGCGCCGGCAAGGACGAGTTCGCTGGAGAGGAAGAGGTCGCCGACGGCCTCGGACCGACGATGAACCTCGGCAGCTGCGGCGGCTGCCATTTGCAGCCGGCAGTCGGTGGAACCAGCCCGCCGGTGAACCCTCAGGTCGCATTCGCCAACAAGAACGGCGCAGGCAATACCGTTCCACCATTCATCACGCTGAACGGGCCGGTACGCGAGGCGAGGTTCGTGAGGAATCCTGACGGAACGCCGGACGGCGGCGTCCATGACCTCTTTACCATTGCCGGTCGGGCGGACGCGCCGGGCTGCAACCTCGCGCAGCCGGACTTCGAGAAGGAGCTCGCGCGCCGCAACGTGATCTTCCGCATTCCCACCCCGGTCTTTGGCGCCGGCCTGATCGAACAGATCCCGGACAAGGTGATCCTGGCAAACCAGGCCGCTGACGCACCCATGAAGAGATCACTCAAGATTCTCGGTCGGCCGAATATCATTCTCGCCGGCCATGCGATCTCCGGCCAGGCGAACAACAACGGCAACGACGGCACGGTCGCCCGTTTTGGGTGGAAGGCCCAGAACAAGTCTCTCTTGCTGTTCTCCGGCGAGGCGTACAACGTCGAAATGGGTATCACCAACGAGCTCTTTCAGACCGAGCGGGATGAAACCCCGACATGCCAGTTTGCGACGGTTCCCAACGACGTCACCAAGACTGACGGCCAGACGCCTCTTGATGCGATCAGCGCGATCGAAAAGTTCGCCTTCTTCGCGCGCTTCCTGGCGGCACCGACGCCTTCGCCCGATACGCCGGGAGGGGCCGATTCCATTGCGAGAGGGCGAGACCTGTTCAGCAGTACCGGGTGCGCGCTCTGTCATACGCCCACGCTCTCTACTGGCAACACTACGGTCGCCGCACTGCGCAACCAGGCTGTGAATCTCTTCTCCGACCTCCTGGTCCATGACATGGGCCCGGGGCTGGCCGATGGGGTCACGCAGGGACAGGCGGGTCCCAGGGAGTTTCGGACCGCCCCGCTGTGGGGGCTGGGACAACGGCTTTTCTTCCTGCATGATGGACGAACGTCGGACTTGATCGAGGCGATCCGGGCGCACAAAAGCGGGAGCCTCTTTACGGGTGACGCATCTGAAGCGAACGCAGTAGTCAGGAACTTCGATCATCTCCGGGAGAGCCAGAAGCAGGAGGTTCTCAACTTTCTGCGCTCACTGTAGCCTACGAACCCGGCATCACAACCGCCCCCCTCACCCTGGCCCTCTCCCCAGGGGGGAGAGGGAGAGAGCGCGGGCTAGATCTTCTCGCCGAGCTTGTTCCAGTCGTCGAGGAACTTCTTGAGCCCGATGTCGGTGAGCGGGTGCTTCATCAGCATCTCGAGGACGTTGAAGGGCATGGTGGCCACGTGCGCCCCCGCCTTGGCCGCGTCGATCACGTGCAGCGGGTTGCGGATCGAGGCGGCCAGCACCTGGGTCTTGAAGCCGTAGTTGCGATAGATCTCGCAGATGTCGCGGATCAGGTCCATCCCCACGTGGCCGATGTCGTCGAGACGGCCGAGGAACGGGCTGATGTAGACGGCGCCCGCCTTCGCGGAGAGCAGGGCCTGGGGGGCCGAGAAGCAGAGCGTCTGGTTGACGCGGATGCCCTCCCCGCTCAGGTACTTGACCGCCTTGAGCCCGTCCTTGGTGAGCGGGCACTTGACCACCACGTTGGGGGCGACCTGCACCAGCTCCTTGCCCTCCTTGACCATGCCGTCGAAATCGGTGGCCACCACCTCGAGGCTCACGTCTCCGGGCACCACCCGGCAGATCTCTTCCACCAGCGGGCGGAAGGGGCGCTTCTCCTTGGCGATCAGCGAGGGGTTCGTGGTGCAGCCGTCCACCAGGCCCATGGCCACGCCCTCGCGCAGCTCGGCCACGTTCGCGGAATCGAGAAAGATCTTCATCCTGGCCTCCGTCTCAGGCGCGCTCGACCCGGACCGTGGCTCCGGAGCGCACCGGCTTGAACACCGTGGGATCGCCGAGCACACGACCAAACACGTTGACCGGGCTGGCGGGCCGGATCTCGTCGCCCCGGCTCGCCGGGGTCGGGCCGTAGAAGATGCAGAACGCGGAGCCGGGCGGCCAGTAGGCAAGATCGCCCATCTCCACCACGTCGCGGGCATTCTCGGGCTTCGCCTGCACCGGGATGCCGAAGTAGATCTCGTCGCCCCACGTCTGGCCGGGGATGCTGAGGGGTAGCGCATCCCAGACGGCGGTGGCCGTCGTCGAGCCGTTCAGCACCGCCTCCGCCGTCACCTTGCCCACCGTGATCCGGATCCTTCGGTCAGCCATCGGCTCGCTCCATCTCGAGCCAAGTGTAGCCCCGGGGCGCGGGCGGCAGCAAGGCGAAGGCCGGAGTCACCCACCTTGACGGCGCCGGTAGGCGGCGATCCGCGCCTCGAGCGCGGCGCGGTCCGGGATGCCCGCGGCGCCCTCGGCCTCGATGGCGGCGGCCGCGGAGCAGGCGGCCGCCGCCGCCGCGTCCCACGGATTGCCGTCACGGTTGTAGGCGATGAGCAGCGTGGCCGCGAAGACGTCGCCCGCGCCGGTGTCATCCCGCTCCACCGCGACGTCGGCCTCGACGCCGTACCGATCGCCGTTGACGAACAGGAAGGCGCCGTCGGGCCCGCGGGTGACCACGCCCACCGGGACCCGCTGGAACCACTCGAGCGCTTCTTTCTCGAACGGCTCGATGTCCTCCAGGCTCACCACCACCGCCTGCACGTGCGGCAGCACCAGGTCGGCGTCGTCCCACGGCTGCGGGGTCATCACCCCGCCGGCCCCGCGTTGCCGCATCCAGCCTTGCGGCATCGCGACCAGCGACGTCTCCGGGAACGCGGCGGCCAGGGCCGGGTCCACCTCACCGGTGACCGGACACAGCGCGCCAAGGCTCGCCTCCCGCCACTCCTCCGGCAAGGCGGCCGCCTCCAGGTCGGTCGCCCGCGCGAGCACCGCGAGCTCGCGCCCCCGGCGACCCCCGGCGGTCCGCCCCGGGCCGATCCGGAACGTGGTGGTGCGCGGGGCCGGCACGTTCACCACGCTGATGTCGGAGGGGAGCGCCTCCGGCGGGAAGTCGGGGCCGTGAGAGGTGAGCAGTCCGACCCGGAGGCCGAGGCGGTGGGCGGTGATCGCCGCGTAGTAGGCGGCGCCGCCGGGCCGGCGGCCCCGCGGCGTGTGGTCGAGCGTGACGTGCCCGACCGCGACGAAGTCGCAGGCCGGCGGCTTCACAAGGCGAGTTGCTTGGCGATGATCTCCTTCATGATCTCGGAGGTCCCGCCGCCGATGGTCATGAGGCGGATGTCCCGGAAGAAGCGCTCGATGGGATACTCCCGCATGTAGCCGTAGCCGCCGTGCAGCTGGACGCAGTCGTAGGCGACCTTCTGGGCCATCTCGGCGGTGAAGAGCTTGACCATCGAGATCTCTTTCACCGCGTCCTCCCGGTCCCGGAACTTGAGGCAGGCCGCGTAGGTGAGCCATCGCGCCGCCTCGATCAGGGTGGCCAGG
>JBGOVO010000145.1:0-8757 GCA_041478145.1 Methylomirabilia bacterium | reverse complement strand
ATGGCGCCGAAGATCGACCCCAGCACGGAGCCGAGCCCGCCGATGATGATCATGGCGAGGTAGTCGATCGACACCCCGATCTGGAACTGCTCGTAGTTGGCGATGCCGAGATAGTAGGTGTAGAGCACCCCGGTCACCCCCGCATAGAAGGACGAGACCGCGAAGGCCAGGAGCTTGTAGCGGAAGATGTTGATGCCGATGATCTCGGCCGCGATGTCCTGGTCACGGATGGCGATGAAGGCCCGGCCCACCCGGCTTCGCACGAGGTTCATGGTGCCCACGATCGCGAGTACCACGACGACGAGCAGGAAGTAGTACATCGCCCGCTGGCTGGACAGCACCATCGGGCCCAGGCGGGGACGGGCGACCTCGATGGAGGCCTGCACGCCGCCGCTGATGAACGTCACGTGGTTGATGGTCCACTCGATGATGAGCTGGCCGGCCAGCGTCGCGATGGCCAGGTAGAGCCCCTTGATGCGCACGGACGGGATGCCCACGATCGCCCCGACCACCGCGGCCATGAGCCCCCCGGCCAGGAGGTTGACCGGCCACGGCGAGTCGAGCCGGTTGGCCAGGTTGGCGGCGGTGTAGGCGCCCACCGACATGAAGGCCCCGTGCCCGATGGAGACCTGCCCGGTGTAGCCCACGAGGATGTTGAGGCCGAGGGCCCCCACCACCGCCACCCACACCAGGTTGGCGATCGACAGGTAGTACTCGTGGAGCGTCAGGGGGATGACCGCGAAGAAGATCACCGCCAGGGCCAGCACCGCCCACCGGGCGATGGGCAGCGGGTAGAACGCCATGTCGGCTTCGTAGCTGGTCTTCAGTACCCCGCACTCGCGATGGATCATGGCTCTAGACCCTCTCGATGATCTTCTTCCCGAAGATACCGTACGGCCGGATCATGAGGGCCAGGATCATCAGGACGTAGGGGGCGAAGTCCTTGGTGCCGCCTCCCACGTACGGGTCCACGTAGCCCGCCGCGATGTTCTCGACCACGCCGACGAGAAGCCCGCCGACGATGGCGCCGGGGATGGAGTCGAGCCCCCCCAGGATCACCACCGGGAACACCTTGAAGCCGACCAGGGAGAGGTTCACGTCAACCCCGAGCAGGTTCCCCCAGATGATGCCGCCCAGCGCGGACACGAGCCCGGTCATCGCCCACGCGAGGCCGAAGTACCGCTCGACGTTGATGCCCATCGCCATGGCGACCTGCTGATTGTCGGCCACCGCCCGCATCGCGATGCCCTTCCGGGACTTCAGGAAGAACCAGCCGAATCCGGCGAAGAAGACCAGGCTCGTCAGCCCACCGAGGAGCTGGATGGGCGGGATGAACAGGGGGCCCAGCACGAATGGCTCGTCCGGGATGGGCAGGGGCAGCGACTTGGTGCCCGCCCCGAGGGTGGTCGGCCCGATGCCGCGCAGGATGGAGGCGAGCCCGATGGTCGCCATGACCACCGCGATGACCGGGCGGCCGATCAGCCTGCGGAGCATGACCCGCTCCAGAGCGAAGCCGAACCCGACCATGCTGCCGAAGCCGAGCGCGCAGGACAGCCACAGCGGCAGGCCCCAGACGGACAGGCTGGCCGCCACCACGAGACCCGCGATCATGACGAACTCGCCCTGGGCGAAGTTCACCGCGTCGGTGGCCTTGTAGACGAGCACGAAGCCGAGCGCGATGAGGGCGTACATCAGGCCGATGAGCAGCCCGTTGGAGAGGAGCAGGAGCAGGAAGCTCAGATCGTCAGACACCGGCGGGTACCCCGTCGACGTCGGCAACCCGGACGCGGGACTGGATCGCGGCCTGGCGCCCGTCCTCGTAGGTGATGGTCGTGGAGAGCTCCACTTCCTCGCCGCCCCCGTAGAACGCGTCGATCACCGGGGCGTACTTCTCCACGATGAACCGCCGGCGGACCTTCCGGGTGCGCGTCATCTCGGCGTCGTCCGCCTCGAGATCCTTGGTGAGCAGGAGGAAGCGGCGGACTTTGGTGCTGTCGGGCAGGGTCGCATTACCCTTGGCGATCTCCTCGCGGATCAGCTCGCGGATCTCCGGCTTCTGCGACAGGTCCATGTAGCTCGTGTATGGAATGCCCCGACGCTCCGCCCAGTTCCCGACGGTGTTGAGATCGATGGCGATCATGGCGGTCACGAACGGCCGTTCGTGCCCGAAGGCGACCGCCTCCCGGATGAAGGGGCTGAACTTGAGCTTGTTCTCGATGAACTGGGGCGCGAAGGGGGTGCCGTCGGCCATGGCGCCGACGTCCTTGGCCCGATCGATGATGACGAGGTGCCCGCGGGGGTCGATGAAGCCGGCGTCGCCGGTGTGGAACCAGCCGTCCGCGTCGATGACCTCCTGGGTCGCTTCCTCGTTCTTGAGATAGCCCTTGAACACCGCGCACCCCCGCACCAGCACCTCTCCGCGGTCGCCGATCTTGACCTCGACGCCCGGCACCGGCCGCCCGGCGGTGGTGGGATTGGCCTCGGTGTCGGGCTGGAGCGAGACGAGGCCGGTCGTCTCGGTGGACCCGTAGACCTGCTTGAGGTTCACCCCGATCGAGCGGAAGAAGCGGAAGGTGTCGGGTCCGAGCGGCGCTCCCCCGGTGAGCACCCATTTCGCCTGTCCGAGACCGAGCTGATCCCGGACGGGGCCATACACGAAGAACTCCCCCAGCGCGGTGGCCAGGCGCAGGCCGGCCGGCACGGGCTTGCCGTCCGCCCGCAGGATCTCGGCCCGCTCGGCCACCGAGCGGAAGTACTCGAAGGTCCGCCGCTTCAGCGGCGTGGCGTCGGCCGCCCGCACCTGGAGGCCCGTGAGCATGTTCTCCCAGATCCGCGGCGGGGCCAGGAGCGTGGTGGGCCCCAGCTCCCGCAGATCCCGCTGCACCGTCTCCGGGCTCTCGGGGCAGTTGGCGCAGAAGCCGACGACGAGGCTCGCGAAGAGCGTGTAGACCGAGTCACCCGCCCAGGCCATGGGCAGGTACGCCAGTGAGGTGTCGTCGGCGGTGAGGCGCGACTCCTGCCGGAAGCTGTCGGCCACCCCGATCGCGTTGGCGTGCGTGATCATGGCCCCCTTGGGATTGCCGGTGGTGCCGGAGGTGTAGCAGATGATGGCGACGTCGTCGGCCCGGCCCTTCTCGATCTCGCTCTCGAAGAAGCCGGGGTGCTCGGCGCCGAACTTCCGCCCCATCTCCTGCACGTCCTTGTAGGACTTGAGCCATTCGTGCCGGTAGCCCCCCATCCCGCGGGGATCGTCGTAGATCACGAGGCGCAGGGCGGGCAGCTCCGCGCGCAGCCCCAGGATCTTGTCGACCTGCTCCTGGTCCTCGGCGATGATCACGCTCACCTCGGCGTGGTTCCAGACGTAAGCCAGCTCCTTGGCGATGGAGTCCTGGTAGACCGGCACCGGCACGCCCCCCAGGCACGTGGCCGCCACCTGGGCCCAGTACAGGCGCGGGCGGTTGTCTCCGATGACGGACAGCCGGTCACCCCGCCGGAAGCCGAGGGCGGCCAGGCCCAGCGCGAGGTCGCGCACCTGGTCGTGATACTCACGCCAGGTCCAGGACTGCCAGATACCGCGGTCCTTCTCGCGAATCGCCGGGCGGTTTCCCAGCTCGCGCGCATTGCGCTGGAGCAGGCGGGGCAGCGTCGTCAGCTCAGCCACGTTGGCCTCCATTGGTCGCGCCCTTGGCATCACCCAGGTACGCCTTGATCACCTGTGGATTCGCCCGCACCTCGTCCGGGGTGCCCTCGGCGATCTTCTGCCCCATGTCCAGGACCGCCACCCGGTCCGAGATGTCCATGACCACGCCCATGTCGTGCTCGATCAGGATGATGGTCGTCCCCCACTCCTGGTTGACGTCGAGGACGAAGCGGGCCATGTCCTCCTTCTCCTCGTGATTGCAGCCGCCCATCGGCTCGTCGAGGAGCAGGATCTTGGGGTCGAGCGCGAGGGCCCGCCCCAGCTCCACCCGCTTCTGGAGACCGTAGGCCAGCGAGCCGGTGGGCCGCCGACGCAGATCCTGGATCCGGAGGAAGTCGATGAGGTCCTCGACCCGGCGCCGATGGGCGACCTCCTCCCGCTGGGCGAAACCCCAGTAGACGAACGAGGCGAGCACGCCGGACTTCATGCGCACGTGGCGTCCCAGCATGAGGTTGTCGAGCACGGTCATGCCCCGGAAGAGGGCGATGTTCTGGAACGTCCTCGCGACCCCCAGCTCCGCCACCCGGCTCGGGGCGCTGTGCGTGATGTCGCCGCCCTCCAGCACGATGCGGCCGGTGTCCGGATGGTAGAAGCCGCTGATCATGTTGAGCAGCGTGGTCTTGCCGGCGCCGTTGGGCCCGATGACGGACAGGATCTCGCCCTGCCGCACCTCGAGGCTCACCCGGCTCACCGCCTGGACTCCGCCGAAGGACTTGGACACCTCCACGATCTCGAGCTGCGCGCTCATGCCAGGGATCTCACGAAAGCCACCGCTTGCGACGCTTGTAGTGCTTCACGTCACGGTAGCTCTTCCGCTGCCCGACACCGGACAGCCCGAGGTAGAACTCCTTGATGTCCTCGTTCTCGCTGACGGCCTTGACGTCGCCGTCCAGCACCACCCGCCCGTTCTCCATCACGTAGACGTACTGGGCGAAGCGCAGCGCCATGTTGGCGTTCTGCTCGGCCAGCAGGACCGCCACCCGCTCCTCGCGGTTGAGGCGGCCGACGATCTCGAAGATCTCCTGCACGAGCATGGGGGCCAGGCCCATCGAGGGCTCGTCCAGCAGCATCAGCCGCGGATGGGCCATGAGGGCGCGCCCGATGGCGAGCATCTGCTGCTCGCCCCCCGAGATGTAGCCGGCGCGCACCGAGCGCCGGTCGCGCAGGCGCGGAAAATAGCCGTACACCAGATCCAGGTCCCGCTTCAACACCTGGCCGTTGCGCTGCGTGTAGCCGCCGGTCAGGAGGTTCTCCTCCACCGTCAGGTGCTCGAAGACGTGGCGGCCCTCCATGACCTGCACGATCCCGCGGCGCACCACCTCGGAGGCCTCCCGGCGGTGTATCGCCTCCCCCGCCAGCTCGATGCCGCCCCTGGTCACCTCGCCGCGCTCGGTCCGCAGGAGGCCCGAGATGGCCTTGAGCGTGGTGGACTTGCCGGCGCCGTTGGCCCCGAGGAGGGCCACGATGCCCTCCTCGGGGACCTGGAGCGACACCCCCTTCAACACGAGGATCACGTGATCGTAGATCACCTCGATGTTGTTGACCGAGAGCAGCGGTCGGGCGGTGTCGGTCACGGCGGCCGCGTCTCCCTATTTTTCCTTCGAGCAGTCTCGCATCGTGTAGCCGAGCTTCTTGCCCTCTTCGACCGCGGCCACCTCCAGCTTCGGGCGGACGATGTCTTTCATCGTCGGGATCCAGTCGGATACGAGCACCCACTTCTTTCCGTCCCACTGCTCGAACATGACGGGTCCCGCCCCCTCGTGATCCTCGCAGGTGACCTTCACGGGATGGGTGAAGCCCTTCATTCCCAGCTGGTCGAGTCGCTGCTCGGTGAGGTTCAGGTTCTCGAAGCCCCAGCGCACCTGCTCGCCGGTGAGCGGCTTGTTGCCGAACTTGGTCATCGCGGTGCGGATGGCCTCGGCGCTGAACATGGCGTTGACGATGCCGCGGTTGTAGAGCACCTCGCCGACGCGGCCCTTCTCCCCGGCCCCCTTGCCCTTGTCGTAGACGTGCTTGAAAATCTCCTGGTGGATCTTGAAGCCAGCGCCGGGGGCGTGGAAGGTGGCGCCGATGTAACCCTTGGCGCCGTCCCCGGTGGGGACCACGTCGGCGTCGCTCGACGACCACCAGTTGCCGATGAAGTGGTCCATCGGATAGTTGATGGAGGCGGCTTCCTTGATCGCCACCTGGTTCATCACGCCCCAGCCCGACATGAAGATCCAGTTGGGGTTGAGCCGGCGCACCTGCAGCCACGTGGACTTCTGCTCCTGGCCCGGATGATCCACCGCCAGCAGCGTCAGCTCGAAGCCGTACTTCCGCGCCAGCTCCTCGAGCGTCGGATTGGCTTCCTTGCCGTAGGGGCTGTTGTGGAAGATGTGGACGATCTTCTTGCCCTTGAGCTGGTCGAGTCCGCCTTCCTTCTGCCCGATGTACCGGATCACCGCCGAGGCCTGGCTCCAGTAGGTGGTCGGGAAGTTGAAGACCCACGGGAACCAGCGGCCGTCGGCCGACGCGGTCATCCCGTAGCCCATGGAGAACACGGGCACCTTGTCCACCGCCGCCTTCGGGATCAGCTGGTAGGTGATGCCGGTGCTGTAGGGGTTGACGAGGGCGGCCCCCGCGGCCTTCCCCTTGAGCTTCTCGTAGCACTCCACGCCCTTGTCCGTCGCGTACTGCGTCTCGCACTCCTCCCACGCGATCTTCACGCCGTTGATCCCGCCGTCTCGCTCGTTGAGCAGCGTGAAGTAGTCCACGAAGCCGTTGGCGATGGGCACCCCGCTCGGGGCGTAGGGCCCGGTGCGGTAGACCAGGAGCGGGATGAAGATCTCCTTGGGCTGTGCCGACACGGTCCACGCGGTCGGCCCCGCGATGACGGCGGCGGCCAGCACGCCGATCAGCAGTCGCTTCACTGTCATGATTGCCTCCCTTGTTCCGCTTTCCGCTAGTGAGGGAACGGCCACAGGCGCAGCTTCTCCTTGGCGATCTGCCACAGCCGGGCCAGCCCGTGCGGCTCGACGATCAGAAAGAACACGATGAGCCCCCCGAACACCATCAGCTCGAGCTGCTTCTGCAGGGCGACCGGCAGCCCGAGCCCGAGGACCTCGGGCATGTTGGTCAGAAAGATGGGCACCAGCACGATGAAGGCGGCGCCCAGGAACGAGCCGAGGATGCTGCCCAGCCCGCCGATGATCACCATGAACAGGACCAGGAAGGACAGGTTGATGTCGAAGGCCAGGGTCTCGGCGCTGCCGTAGTACAGGAAGACCAGCGCGGCGCCCGCCACCCCGCAGTAGAACGAGCTGACCGAGAAGGCGAGGAGCTTCGTGCGGAGGGGGCGGATGCCGATGATCTCGGCGGCGATGTCGCGGTCGCGGATGGCCATCCAGCCGCGGCCCACGCGGCCTCGCACCAGGTTCTTGGCGATCAGCGCGAAGACCAGCACGAGGGCGAGCGCCACCACGTAGCGGACCCCGGCCCTCGCCTCCGGGCCCGTCACCATGACCCCGAGCACGGTCCGGGGCGGGGCCGTGATCGTGCCGGACGACGCGTAGTTCGTGAACCACGCCACCTTGTTGAAGAGCCAGACCAGGAAGAACTGCGACGCCAGCGTGGCCACCGCCAGGTAGAAACCCTTGATCCGCAGGCTCGGGATACCGAAGAGCAGCCCGACGAGCGCGGCGGCGAGGCCGGCCAGCAGAAAGACCCCGATGATGGGGAGGAACGGGAACGCGGTGGTGAGCTTGAAGGCCGAGTACGCCCCCACCGCCATGAACCCGCCGGTGCCGAGCGAGAGCTGGCCCGCGTAGCCGGTCAGCAGGTTGAGGCCGAGCGCGGCCAGTGCGTAGACGAGGAACGGGATCAGGACGGCCTGCAGCCAGTACTCGGTGGCCACCAGCGGCACGCCGAACGCGGCCGCCAGCCCTACGAGCGCGATCCAGCGATCCTGGACGATCGGGAAGATCGCCTGATCGCTCGCGTACGTGCTCTTGAACTGCCCGGCCTCGCGATAGATCACCGGCGTTCCTCGTCCCTCGTCATCGCGGGTGGCGCCGCGCTAGACGCGCTCAATGATCTTCTCGCCGAAGAGGCCCTGGGGCCGGAACAGCAGGAACACGAGGGCCAGGACGTAGGCGAACCAGTTCTCGATGGCCCCGCCCACCAGCGGGCCCCAGTACACCTCGCCCAGCTTCTCCCCGACCCCGATGATGAGCCCGCCCGCGATCGCGCCCGGCACGGAGGTGAATCCGCCCAGGATCAGCACCGGGAGGGCCTTGAGGGCGATGAGGGAGAGGCTGAACTGCACCCCGCTCTTGGCGCCCCACATGATGCCGGCCACCATGGCCACCAAACCCGCCACCGACCACACCACGACCCAGATCGTCTTGAGCGGGATGCCGATGCTGAGCGCCGCCTCGTGGTCGTCGGCCACCGCCCGGAGGGCGCGGCCGATGCGCGTCTTCTGGAAGAAGATCGCCAGGATCGCCACCAGCACCGCGGCGGTGACGGCCGCCGTCATCTCGAGCTTGTTCACCTGGACGCCCGCCACCATGAACGACGTGTCGGGGATCCCGACGTCCAGCCGCTTGACGTTGCTGCCCCAGAGCAGCTCGCCGAAGCCCTCCAGGAAGAAGCTCAGGCCGATCGTGGCCATGAACAGGATGATGTACTCCTGGTTGACGAGCGGCCGCAGCACGATCCGCTCGATGGCGAAGGCCAGCGCGACCATCACCGCCATGGTCAGGAGCAGGGCGAGCGCAACCGGCACCCCGCGCTCCATCAACCCCACCAGCGTCAGCGCGGCGAAGAGCACCATGACGCCCTGGGCGAAGTTGAAGACGCCGGAGGCCTTGAAGATCAGCACGAAGCCCAGGGCCACCAGGGAGTACATGAGCCCGGCCGCCACACCCCCGATCAGGACCTCCATCAGGAAGCTCGGCGCGCCGAGCATGTCCTTGAAGGGACTGAGGAAGATCGCCTCAAGCATGCGCCACCCCGAGGTAGGCGTCGATCACCGTCTGGTCGGCCCGCACCTCGTCCGGGGTGCCGTCGGCGATCTT
>JBGOVO010000324.1:0-4656 GCA_041478145.1 Methylomirabilia bacterium | reverse complement strand
TGACACGACCATGCCAGCAACACGTCAAGCGTCCCAGATCCTGGCGGTGGAGATCATCGGCTTTCTGGTCATCATCGCGCTCTCGTGGGCCGACGAACTCTTCGGTCTCCCGAGCCTGATCTTTGGGGTGGACACCGGGTGAACTGGCCCGAGAGCGGTCTCGAGACCACGATCATCACGCTGGTGGCCATTCCGGTGATCTTGTTAACTCGACGGCTCGTCGGCCGCTTGCACTATCTCGAAGAGTTCCTGCGCGTGTGCGCCTGGTGTCGGAAGCTGAACGTGGGTGAAGAGTGGATCCCGGTGGAAGAGTTCTTCGAACGGAAGTTCGAGACCATGACCTCACACGGGATGTGTCCGACCTGTCTGGTCGAACAGAGGAAGCTGCGCCGCGCGAGCTAGATTCGCGGCTCGGGTTACCGTCCCCGCCACTGCTGCTGCCGCTGCAGGTCTACTGACTCCCGCTGAAGCCTGACAGACTCTTCCGCCAGACGGTCCCTTCTGTCTTGGGCTGCGGCCTCCGCGTCTTGACGCTCCTGGGCTTTCTTCGCCCCCTGAGTCGCTGCCGCAGCCGCCTCTGCTCTCTTTGCTTCCGCCTCGGCCTTCTTGTAGGGCACCAGCCGCTCATTCGCAATCCCGATGCGGCGGTAGGCGTCGTCACGCTGCTTCGCCCTCTGCTGTTCTTCACTCAAGGCAGGTTTGCCGACCCCGGTCTGTCCGATCCAGACGGCGGCGTCGCGGTACGGCGCGGGCACGTCTAGCTTGTACTGCGTGACCTTGGTGACGCCTTTGTCGTCCGTGTACCGGTACTGCGCGTGCACCTGCCCGGCGACGAGCAGGATGCCGGCGGCGAGTCCCAGCGCAACCGCGAATCGTCTCATCGTGTTCCTCCCTTTACTCTCAAGACCGTGGTGCAGGAATCCCGTAAGCCCAGAGTGGGACTCTGCCTCCATTGTCCTGCCGGCGCGATTTTCCGGGGTAAGCGATTCTATGGGGTCTCCAACGAGCGAGCCCATCGCAGAAGGAGCGACCCCCGCCCGGCTCGGAGACTCATCCTGCACGGTGGCGCGGCGTGCTGCGGATGCGTTACTCTCCGCTCGATATGACGCCGGCACCCGCATGCTGACCCGCGTCCTCCTGCTCACGCTCGCGCTCACCGGGGCGCTCGGCGGCGCGACGCCGGCCCAGGATCTTGCCGGGCTGCTCGTGGGCCGCTGGGAGGGAGATATCCAGGCCGAGACCGGGACGTATGCGCGGACCCTCGTCATCAAGTCGGTCGGCGCGCGCGAGGGCGGCCCGGTCCTCGAGGCGGAGTTCGGCGGGCCGGGAGAGGCCAACGCACGGCCGCCCGGCGCGCTGACGCCCGTCCAGGTCGCGGTGGACACCTCCAACCGGGAGATCGTCCTGCGCTTCGCCACCGTCGACCACTACCCGGTCACGCTGACGCTCTACCGGGATGGCAAGCACCTCATCGGCGCGGTCCGGGGGCGCAGCACGGTCGGGCGGGGCCGGGGTGGTGTCGACTTCGCGCTCAACCTCAAGAAGGTGGACTGAGCGCTGTCTGACGATCCGGCCGTCCGGCATCTGCCCACCCGCGAGGGCTACGAGCTCTGGGCGGAGGTGTACGACACCGACGGTAACCCGCTCATCGCGCTGGAAGAGCGGCACATCGGCACGCTGATCGGCGACGTGGCGGGCCTGACGGTGGCCGACGTGGGCTGTGGCACCGCGCGGCACGCGATCCGGCTAGCCGCGGCGGGCGCCCGGGTGACCGCGCTCGACTTCTCGCCGCGCATGCTCGAGGCGGCGCGGGCCAAGCCCGGAGCCGCGCGGGTGCGGTTCGTGCTCCACGACGTGGCCACGCCGCTCCCCCTCGAGGACGGCGCGGCCGATCGCGTCCTCTGCTGCCTGGTCATGGAGCACGTGGCGGATCTGACCGCGCTCTTCCGCGAGCTGGGGCGCGCCTGCGCGCCGGCGCCGCGCGGCGCCATCATCGTCTCGGCCATGCACCCGGCGATGATGCTGCGGGGGGTGCAGGCGCGCTTCCACGACCCGCGGACCGGCGCGCGCACGCAGCCCGCGAGCCTACCACACCAGGTGAGCGACTACGTGATGGCGGCGCTCTCGGCTGGGCTCACGATCGAGCACCTGGGCGAGCACGCGCTGGACGAGGCGCTGGCCGCGGAGCACCCGCGCGGCGCGCGCTACGCGGGCTGGCCGATGCTGTTGCTGATGAAGCTGTCGCGGGACCGCGGGGCGGGGAGGGGCTAACCGCGCTTCGGCGGGCACATCTTGTGGACCCACACCGAGCCGAGCTTGACGTGATTACCGTTCTTACGAATGCGAAGCTTGCACTTGGGGCAGGTCCCCATGTCATTCTCCTCACGGATCTGCTGACCGGATATTGATCGCGTCACGCATTATACACGAGCCGGGAGGACCCGTGACCCAGCCCTGCGTCTTCTGTCGCATCGCCGCGAAGGAAAGTCCCGCCGAGGTGGAGTACGAAGACGAGGAGGTCATGGCGTTCCGTGATCTCTACCCCAAAGCCCCCGTCCACTTCCTGATCATCCCCAAGCGGCACATCGAGTCCCTCGCGCGGCTCGAGCCCGGCGACGCGCCCGTGATCGGCCGATGCCTGCAGGTGGCGCGGCTCCTGGGCGAGCGGACCGGCTACGCCGAGCGCGGCTATCGGGTCTCGTGCAATACCGGGCCCGAGGGCGGGCAGGTCGTCTACCACGTCCACTTCCACTTCACCGCCGGCCGCCGGTGATCCGGATCCGCGGACTTCGCAAGGACTACCCGGGCAGCCCGCGCGCCCTGGACGGTGTCGATCTGGAGATCGAGCGCGGCGAGTTCGTGGCGCTCATCGGCCCCAGCGGGGCGGGCAAGTCGACGCTGCTGCGCTGCCTGAACGGGCTCGTGACGCCGACGGCCGGTCAGGTGCAGGTCGGCGGCGAGACGGTGACCGGCGCCCCGGCCGAGGCGCTCCGTCAGATCCGCGCCAGGGTCGGCTTCGTCTTCCAGCAGTTCAACCTGCTGCGCCGCCTCACCGTGCTGGAGAACGCCCTGCTGGGCCGGCTCGCCCATGCCTCTCGCTGGCGCTCGCTGGCCGGCTGGTTTGCGGCGACGGATGTGGCCAGAGCCGAAGCCACCCTCGCCCGCGTGGGGCTCGGCGGCCTCGCGGGCCGGCGGGTGGATACGCTCTCGGGCGGCCAGCAGCAGCGGGTCGCCATCGCGCGGGCACTGGTGCAGGAGCCGGCGCTGATCCTGGCCGATGAGCCGATGGCGAGCCTCGACCCCGCGCTCGCCCACACCGTCATGGAACTGCTCCGCCGGATCAACCGCGAAGACGGCATCACCGTCGTGGCCTCGCTCCATGTGCTGGACCTGGCTCAGGCCTACGGGCAGCGCATCATCGGACTCAGCCAGGGCCGAGTGGTCCACGATGGGCCCCCGGCCTCGCTCGACGCGGTGGCGACGGAGCGCATCTTCGGAAGTGCCGGGGGGAGCGGGGCGCACGCATGAGCCGGGCCAGCCGATGGGCAGGATGGACGGCGATCATCGCGCTCTTCGTCTGGTCGGCGGTGGCCACCGAAGTCTCGATCGGGCGGGTGATCGAGGGGCTGCCATTCATGTGGGACTTCATCCGCCGCATGGTCCCACCCGATCCGTCGGTCCTGGGCAATGCGCTCCGTGGCGCGGTCCAGACCATCCAGATCGCGGTGGTCGGCACCGCGGTGGCGGCGGTGCTGGCCCTGCCGATGGGCTTCGCGGCAGCCCGCAACGCGGCGCCTCCCTGGCTCTTCTACGGCGCGCGCTCCCTGCTCAACGCCTTCCGCGCGGTGGACACACTGGTGTACGCCCTCTTCTTCGTGGCCGCGGTGGGCCTGGGGCCGTTCCCCGGCGTGCTGGCCATCGTGGTCTATACCGCGACCGTGCTGGCCAAGCTCTACTCGGAGGCGATCGAGGCGATCGAGCCGGGGCCGGTGGAGGCCGTGCGCGCTACCGGCGCGACGCCGCTGCAGGTGCTGCGCTGGGGCGTGTTGCCTCAGCTCGTGCCGCAGTTCTTCTCCTTCACGCTCTACCGGCTCGAGACCAATATCCGGGCCGCCGCCGTCCTGGGCTTCGTGGGGGCGGGGGGCATCGGCTTCTACATCCAGACGTACTTGCGACTCCTGAACTACCCGGCGGCGGCGACGGTGCTGCTCGTGCTGATCGTGCTCGTGATGATCGTCGACTTCGCGTCCTCGCGGCTGCGGGCGCGACTCATCTGAGGACCGGCGCTTCCACGAAAAGAAACGGCCCCGGGGGAGTGCCCCGGGGCCGTGGTATTCGTCAGGCGACTGCTACTTCTTCAGCATCTCCATCGCCGCCTTGGCCTTGTCGCCCGCCAGCGAGGAGTTCCCGGCCTTGCACGCGGCCTCGGCCTCGGTCACGAGACCGGAAGCCTTCTTGAACTCGGCCGAGCGAGGAGCCTGGACGTCCTGGCTGCGCGGAGCCTGCACGTCCTGACCCCGAGGAGCCTGGATGTTCTGGCTGCGAGGAGCCTGCACGTCCTGACTGCGAGGAGCCTGTACGTCCTGACTGCGCGGAGCCTGGATATTCTGGCTGCGCGGGGCCTGCACGTCCTGGCTGCGAGGAGCCTGCACGTCC
>JBGOVO010000392.1:0-3592 GCA_041478145.1 Methylomirabilia bacterium | reverse complement strand
GATTGAAGTAGAACGGGATCATGTCGATCGGCACCACGCGGTCGCCGAGGAACGACAGCCAGAACCGGTAGTCGATCGGTTCCGGGCGCGCCTGGAACGGCGACACCAGGTAGAGGAGGTGGGCCGCCCAATACATGGGAAAGAGCCGCAGCACGCGGCTTCGGTACCATGCGAGCCAGCCGCTCGGCGCGTCGCCGGTCTTGGCGACCGAGTAGGCGAGGCCGAAGCCGGAGAGCACGATGAAGACGCCGACGGCGTGAAAGCCGAGCTGGGCGATGCCCGCGAGGCCCGCCTGCGCCAGGCAGACGCCGCTCTCAAGGACGCCCTCCGAAGCGCACCCGGCGAGGTACTTGGCGAAGTAGTCGTCGCCCAGCGCCGACGGGTAGCGGCCGTTCTGCCAGGTGCCGAAGAAGTGGAAGAAGGCGATCCAGAGGATCGAGATCCCCTTCATGCCGTCGAGCCAGCCGAGCCTCGCCGGTCCGGCCGCCCGGCCGCCGCTCTCCCTCTCCGCGCGTGCCACGTGAGCGCTCTTATCCCGTCGGCGGATCGAGCGCAAGATTCGCGGCGGACGGGCACCGGTCCCCTCCGCGCCGGCGCCGAACCCGCGCGTTCGCGGCTTGGCCCAGCACCGCGCCTGCCTCCGCCCCGACCGGCGCGTCCGTGTCAAGCTCAAGACGGCCTGACGTGATGGCACCACTCATCTGTTGTTCCACCCGATCGAGTTCATGGAGAAACTCGCGGCCATCATTCCCGGTGCAGGTTCTTTCAAACAGCTCGATGGGCCAGGCGTGTGCCGTCACCGAAAAATCGTCCTTGGGCGCCCCGTGCCAGGGCGCCGAGAAGGGGATCCGCTCTAGCGGTGGTGGCAGGTCGACATACTCGGCGTGATCACCGCGGCGTGTCTGCGACGGAGACCTGCTGCGCGTCTTCGCGCGACGCGGCACCATGACGGTAGTGTTGCGCCGTTCATTGCGGGATGTCCAGGTGCTTGGAGTGGGGTCATGCAGCGGACATGGGGAAGAGGCCGACGCGCTGGGCGGGCCGCGGTTCCGCGCGTCCACCCCGTAGGGAGCAGCCCCGGGGGCCTCGGCACAAGATCTCCGGTGCATCGCGGGGTGCAGGGCTTGACGCGTGAGCTCCGGAGATAACTCGTTCATCCTCGGCTCCTCGGACCCGCCAAAACCTGGTGTGGCGGGCCGGTGGTCTTACGCGCGGATCGCCCACTTATCAGCTCCTCGGGTGACCTCGACGGTGAAGCGCCCGGCGCCGTGTGGGGTGATGACCAGCCAGCCGCGCGGGTAAGCGGGTTCTGAACGTCGCGTTCAACTGTGCTACAGATATGCGCGGCGTCCGCGAGGCGGCCTAGCAGGTTCATCCGGAATTGCCCGGGCGGCCCCGCCCCCGGAATCGTTCCAGCACTTCATCCACCACCTGCGTCACGTTGCCCGCCAGCGCGTCGAAGGCCGCGAGCAACTCTTCGCGCTGAGCGCGGAGAATCTCATTGTCGTGCTGCAGCTCGATGATCGTCCGGCGGAGTTCCTCCTTGTCTCGTTCGAGCGTCACCTGAAGGCGCTCAAGTCGCTCAACTCGCTCCGCCCAAGTCCTGGCGAGACGCTGGCCCTCTTCAACCCACCGTGCCATATCGTGGGCCGCATCTGAGTTCATCGCGCCGTGGCCCAGGTCAGGCCTGCCATCCCGCGCGGATGCGGAGCAGGACCGCCTCGGGATTCGCTCCTGTGCGCCACGGGAGGCCGACGGCCCCGAGCCCGCGCGTCACCGCGAGCAACGTGGAACCGTGCACGTACAGCCCCTCGTCGAGACAGAAGCGGCTTTGACGAACGATCGGTGGCCCGGCCGGGAAGCGGATCTGTCCGCCGTGCGTGTGCCCGGAGAGCACGACGGCGACACCGCGGCGCTCCGCCTCGTAGAAGTCGTCGGGGTGGTGTGCGAGAAGCAGGTGCGGCGGCCCGTGGGCGGCCGCGAGGCGCTCCCAGTCGGGTGTGCCGAGGATGCGGTCGTCGATGCCGCCGATGACGAAGTCTCCGCGATGGCCGCGCAGCACTCGCGATTCGTTGCAGAGGGTCCGGATCCGGATGGACGCGAGCAGGTCGCGGATCCGGTCGGGTTCACCGGTGAAATAGTCGTGGTTGCCGAAGCAGTACCAGGCCCCGAGCGGCGCACCGGCAAGCACGGCGAGCACGGGCAGGAACCCATCGAGGTCCTCCACCCGTCCCTCGACGATGTCCCCGGTGATGGCGACGAGATCTGGCTGGAGGCGCATCAACTCCTCGAGAATCGGTCCGAGCACTTCAGGGCGGAGGAAGGCCCCCGTATGAATATCGCTCAGCAGCAGGACCCGAAGATCATCCACGTCGCGCGGCCAAAGGGACGGCGTCACGGTGGCCACGGCCAAGGAGAAGCGGCGCGGCAGCAGCCAGCAGTACGGGTGCCACACCCCGAGCAGATGCGGATACACGTAGCGCGCCGTGACGCGATCGATGATCCGCTCCGCTCGCTTGAGCAGCCCGCCTTCCGGGTCGAGCCAGCGGCGCTCGCGGCCGGTCGTGCGCCGCGGCCGTCGCAGCGGCCGCCACGGCAGCGAGAATCCGGCGGGAACGTCCGCGCGATGGCCGGCCGCGGGTTTGTCCCGGTGGGCCTCGTTCAAATCCAGCTCTGCTTGAGACCGACGAGCCAGCATATTGTCGTCGCCGCGATGTCGCAGACGAACACCAGCGGCATGACCGCGAGCACAACCCTGAGCGGCGGCACGTGGACGAGGGACACGCATGCGAGCGCGCCCAGGAAGAAGTCGAGCTGGTCGAAGCCCAGCCAGGGCGCACCCGGTGCGATGCCGACCTGCCGCTTGAGCAAGGACTTGACCGTGTCGCCGATCCCCGCGCCGACCCCCATGAGGAGACCGGGGAGGAGCGGCTCGGCGGCATAGTCGACGAGCGCGAGCTCGCGGCAGAGACCCATGCGGTAGAGGATCCGCTGCCCCTCCCAGACCGTGACGCCGGCCACGACGCACGCCAGGAACCCCCTCCAGGTCTTGTGGGCGCCGAGGAGGGGCCGGCCACGGAGTGTCATGCCGCCATCGATCGGAGCGTGGAACTTCGGAAAGAGCCGCTCCGCGACGATCGGGCTCACGTCGGCGGCATACGCGGGGCCGAAGAAGTAGACCACCTGTACGAAGTCGAGAAGAGTCATCATCTTCTCGCGTTCTGAGTCGACGCAAAGCTTGTGGACCTCGGCACGCAAGGCGGCCCTTGCCGGTATCGGCAAGGGCCGCACTCCCTCCGTCCGGCTGCCCGGGATCCTAGAATTCCCCGTGCGGCATCGGCGGGGCCGCCGCCGCCTTCTCCTCGGGCAGGTCCGTGATCAGGGCCTCCGTCGTGAGCAGCAGCGAGGCCACCGACGCCGCGTTCTGCAGCGCCACCCGCTCCACCTTGGTGGGATCGATGATGCCGGCCTGGATCATGTCCACGAACTCCAGCGACTCCGCGTCGAAGCCGCGGGTCACCACCTTCTCGGCCTTGACCTTCTCCACGATCACGCTGCCCTCGAGCCCCGCGTTCTGCACGATTTCGCGGAT
>JBGOVO010000066.1:0-13785 GCA_041478145.1 Methylomirabilia bacterium | reverse complement strand
GTGGACCAGCACGTGAGGGGCCTCGTGATCCTCGAACGGATCGACGCGGAGTATTTTGCCACGCGCGCCAGCAATCCCAGCGTGGGCGACTACGAGAGAGCGCTCATGGGGTGGCGCGGTCTGGCCACCGCGTGGATCGTGGAGACCGAGGCGTTGCTCGGATCGGACTCCCTCGCGGTGAGTGAGTTCCGCGCCGCGGTGGGGCCCGCGTCGGCACCTCCGGGCCACAGCGTCGCCTGGGGTGGGATTCGGGGCGGGCTGGAAGCGAAGCTGGAAGCGCTCCGGAAGATCATCGGGCGCCACCGCGGCGAGCCACGGACCGGGGCGATGGGCGCGCCATCGGGGCGTGGTGAGCTGGCCGCGCTGCTCGCGCAGGTTCTCGAGAAGCTCCCCGCGGCCCGGCTCTCGGAATCCGAGAAGGACGACGCGGCCCAGCTCACTCGCGCGCTCACCCAGGAAGCGGCGAAGCCGGGCAAGCTCTCCGCGGTCGGGCGAGCCACCGCCACCGCCCTGGGTCAGCTCGTGACGGGATCCGCCGAGCTCGCCCGGATCTGGCAGGCGATCGAGCCGTTGGTGCGGTCCTGAGCCTCCTACCGCGGCGGCTGGTTCAGCAGTAGCCAGTAGAGCCCGACCTGGCACACCGCTTTCGCGAACGCCTCGAACTCCACCGGCTTCACCACGTAGCTGTTGACGCCCAGCCGGTAGGCCTCCGCGATGTCCGCATCCTCCCGCGAGGAGGTGAGGATCACGACCGGGACCTCCCGGGTCCGGTCGTCGGCCCGGAGCCGTCGCAACACGTCGAGGCCGCTCAGCTTGGGCAGCTTCAGGTCGAGCAGCACGACCTTCGGGGTGCGACTCGGGTCCCGCCCCGCGTAGGCGCCCGTCCCGAACAGGTAGTCCAGGGCCTTCGCCCCGTCCTCCACCACCGTGATCGGGTTAGCCACGTGCGCCTTCTTGAGAGCCCGCAGCGTCAGCTCCATGTCGTCGGGGTTGTCCTCCACGAGCAGGATGTCCACGTTCGACGGATCCGTCATCGCTCACCTCCCTGATCGGGCAGCCAGAAGCCGAATGTCGCACCTTCGCCCAGTCGTCCCTCGGCCCACACGTCTCCCCCGTGGCGGACCGCGATCCGCTTCACCAGCGCGAGCCCCACCCCGGTGCCCTCGAACTCGCTCACGGAGTGCAGCCGCTGGAACACGCCGAAGAGCTTCTCCGCGTACTGCATGTCGAACCCCACCCCGTTGTCGCGCACGCGATAGACGAGGCGGTCGCCCTCGCGCCCGCCGGTGACTTCGACGATCGCGCGCGCCCGCGGTCCCGAATACTTGACCGCGTTCGCGAGCAGGTTCGTCCACACCTGCCGCATCAGCGCCGGGTCCGCCGCGGCGGGGGGCACGTCCCCGAGGCGCAGCTCGACGCGCGCCCGCTCCGCCTCGCCGGTCACCAGCTCGGCGAAGACCGCGCGCACGAGTCCCCCCATGTCGGTGCGCGCCCGCCGCACCTCGGTGCGGCCGACCCGCGAGAAGCTCAGGAGATCGTCGATGAGCCGCCCCATCCGCTGCGCGTTGGTGCGCACCACGTCGAGCAGCCGGCGGCCCTCCGGATCGAGCCGCTCCGCGTGCTCCTCCCCGAGGATGCGCGAGAAGCCGTCGATGGCCCGGAGCGGCGCCCGGAGGTCGTGGGACACGGAATAGCTGAATGCGTCGAGCTCCTTGTTCGCGGCCATCAGCTCGGTGGCCATCTGCTGCATGCGCCGGCGCTCTTGGCGCTCGTGCTCGTGGGCCTCGACGAGCCGCGCGTAGAGGATGCCGTTCTCGAGGAGCAGGATCATCAGGACGAAGCTCGCCGCGAGCAGTCCGTAGATCCGCCCGGCGTAGAAGCCGAGGTCGAATCGTCCGGCGTTGAGGCCCGCGGCGAGGGCGATATCGAAGAGCCAGGCGCACATGACGACCATGAGCCACAGATCGAGCACCGAGCGCGGCCGCCGCCGCCACAGCATGACCAGGGCCAGGAGGCTCAGGCCCCAGACGCTCGAGACGACGAAGCGCATCACCGGGGTGTAGTGGCCGCCGTCCATGATCCCGGGGAGGGCGCGCTGGCCGGCGGTGGCGAGGAGGGTGAGCCCGGTCGCGGGGACGAGCACCGCCGCGACGCTGGCCAGGATGGCGAGGTCGGTGCGGGCCGGCGGGCGGCCCGCCTCGGGCCGCACGTTCGCGAGCAGGGTGTAGGCGATGACGAGCGGGGGGAACCCGCCGTGCCAGAACATGTACAGCCACGCGGTGGACTGAGGCCCGGCGCCGATGAGACCGCTCGGCGCGAAGAGGCCGGGGAAGGTGAGCGCGTGCGCGATGGTCATGAAGGCGGTGAACAGGTACCCGCTCGCCAGCACGAGCAGCGCGCGCAACCGCAGGATGCGGAACTGACCGAAGAGCAGCACCGCGGTGATCGCATCGTTGATCACGAGCGCGGATTCGTAGATCGGGATGAAGGCCCACACCGGGGTGAGCGGCCGCTTGGCCAACGGGGCGGCCACGAGAAAGATCGCGGCGGACGCCACCACCACCGCGAGGGCAAGGCGGTGCTCGCCGCGGCCCGCCGGCAGCGTCGCCAGCGATATCGCGCGCTCGCCTCGCAACCCGGAGCCACGCCGCATCATGCGCGATCGACTGGCTCATCATACTCCGCGGACCCCTCGAAAGAAGAAACCCGCGGGTCCGGCGCGGGATGGCGCAGCCTCCGGATTCCGCATAGTATTGCCGCCATGACCACGAGCTCCGACCGCACGCGCGCCCTGGTTCAGAAGGCGTGGGACGAGGAGATCGTTCCCGCCCTCACCGCGTACATCCGGATCCCGGCCAAGTCGCCCATGTTCGATTCCAAGTGGGCGGAGCACGGGCACATCGACCGGGCGGTGACCCTCATCACCGACTGGGCCCGGACGCGGCGGCTCGAGGGCCTGACGATCGAGGTCGCCCGGCTCGAGGGCCGGACGCCGGTCATCCTCATGGAAGTGCCGGGAGCGGGCGGGGAGACCGTGCTGCTCTACGGCCACTGCGACAAGCAGCCGGAGATGGTCGGCTGGGCCGCCGACGGCGGGCCGTGGACGCCCGTCCGCCGCGGCGATCGGCTCTTCGGGCGCGGTGCGGGGGACGACGGCTACGCCTCGTTCGCCGCGCTGACCGCGATCGAGACACTCCAGGCCCAGGGCATTCCCCACGCCCGGTGCGTGGTGCTGATCGAGGCCTCCGAGGAGAGCGGCAGTCCCGACCTGCCCGCCTACGTGGAGAAGCTGGCCGAGCGCATCCGCCCCGATCTCGTCGTCTGCCTGGACTCGGGCTGCGGCGACTACGACCATCTGTGGGCGACCACGTCGCTGCGCGGGATCCTGAGCGGCACGCTGACGGTGGAGGTGCTCGGCGAGGGCGTGCACTCCGGCGCGGCCAGCGGCATCGTGCCCTCGAGCTTCCGGATCCTGCGCCAGCTCCTGGACCGGCTGGAGGACGATCGCACCGGGAAGATCCTCGTCTCGGAGTGTCACGCGGAGATCCCGCCCGACCGGATGGCCGAGGTGCGCGCGGTCGCGGGCGTCCTGGGCGACGAGATCTGGAGCCGCTTCCCGTTCCTGTCCGGGATGAGCCCGGTGACGCGAGACCCGGTCGAGGCGCTGCTCAACAATACGTGGCGCCCCGCGCTCGCGGTGACCGGCGTCGAGGGGGTCCCGGCGCTCGCCGACGCGGGCAACGTGCTGCGCCCGAAGACGTCCGTGAAGCTGTCGCTGCGCCTGCCGCCCACCGCCGACGCGGCCCGGGCGGCTCGGCGCGTGAAAGAGGTGCTGGAGGCCGAGCCGCCCTACGGCGCGCGGGTGACGTACGCGACCGGCGAGCGGCCGGGCACCGGCTGGAATGCGCCGGCGATGGCCGGCTGGCTCCGCGACGCGGTGGCGCGCGCGTCGACCGCGCAGTTCGGCGCTCCCGCGATGTTCGACGGCCTCGGCGGCTCGATCCCGTTCATGAGCATGCTCGGCGAGCGCTTCCCGCAGGCGCAATTCCTCGTCACCGGCGTGATGGGCCCCGGCTCGAATGCCCACGGGCCGAACGAGTTCATCGATCTGCCCACCGGCGTGAAGGTGACCGCCTGCGTGGCGCAGGTGCTCGCCGACCACGGCGCGCTCCGGGCGCGCTGAGCCGGCGGTCGTCCCCGGACCGCATCGCGCGGGCATGAAGACCCTGGTGCTGGGGGGCGGGGTCGTCGGCGTGACCACGGCCTACTTCCTGGCCCAGGCCGGCCACGACGTCACGATCCTCGAGGAGAAGGACGGCCTCGGTCTGGAGGCCAGCGCCGGCAATGCCGGCATCATCGCGCCCGGGCATTCCTTCGCCTGGGCCTCGCCGCGCGCGCCGGCCATGCTGCTCCGCTCGCTGCGCGGCGACGAGACCGCCATTCGCGTCCGGCTCGCGCCCGACCCGCATCTCTACACCTGGGGGCTGCGCTTCCTGCGCGAGTGCATGCCGGCGCGGGCGCGGCGCAACACGCTCGTCAAGCTCCGCCTGTGCCAGTACAGCCAGCGGGTGATGAACGACCTGGTGCGCGCGGAGGGGCTCGAGTACCACGCGGTGGCGAAGGGCGCCCTCTATCTGTACCGGGACGCGGCCGAGCTCGAGGCCGGGATCAAGAAGATGGCGCTGCTGGCCGAGCACGGGCAGAAGCAGGAGATCCTCGACGCGAGCCGGGTGGCGAAGCTCGACCCGGTCTTCGAGCCGGTCCAGGGCCGGATCGCCGGCGCGATCCGGGACCTCGGCGACTCGAGCGGCGACTCTCATCTCTTCACCGAGAACCTGGGCGCGCTCTGCCGCGACCGGCTCGGCGTCACCGTGAAGCTCGGCTCCCGCGCCACCGCGCTGCGGGCCGGGGGCGACCGGATCGATGGGGTCGTCACCGGGGATGGTGTCCTGACCGCCGACCACTACGTGCTGGCCCTCGGCGTGGGGAGTCCGGCCGTCGCGCGGACGGCGGGCGTGAGCCTGCCCATCTACCCGGCCAAGGGCTACTCCTCGACGTTTCCCCTGAAGCCCGGCGGCCTCGCGCCCACCATCCCCGGCGTGGACGAGCGGTGGCTGGTCGGCTGGTCGCGGCTCGGCGACCGGCTGCGCCTCACCTCGACCGCGGAGTTCGCCGGCTACGACTGGGGCTGGACGCCGCGCGACTTCAACAACATCCTGAGCTTCGCCCGCGACGTCTTCCCCGACGCGGCCGACTACGATCGGGGGCAGTACCGCGCGTGCCTCCGGCCGATGACGCCGGACGGCCCGCCCATCCTGGGTCTCGGCCGCTACCGCAACCTCTTCTTCAACTGCGGGCACGGCCACATGGGCTGGACGATGGCGTGTGGCACCGCCCGCATCGTCGCCGATCTCATGACCGGGCGCATGCCGGAGCTGGATCTGGAGGGCCTGACGCCGCGGCGGTGACCCGACGCGCGCCGTCTACTTCTCGCCCAGGTAGGCCTTGCGCACCACGTCGGAGCGGAGCAGGGCGCCGGCCGCGTCCTGGAGCACGATGCGCCCCGTCTGGAGGACGTAGCCCCGGTGCGCCACGCGCAGGGCCATCCGGGCGTTCTGCTCGACGAGCAGGATGGTCGTGCCGAGCTGGTTGATGTTCCGGATGATGGCGAAGATGGTCTCCACCAGGATCGGCGAGAGGCCCATCGACGGCTCGTCGAGCAGCAGCATGTCGGGACGGGCCATGAGCGCGCGCCCCATCGCCAGCATCTGCTGCTCCCCGCCCGAGAGGGTGCCGCCCTTCTGTCCCAGGCGGTCGCGCAGCCGCGGGAAGAGGGCGAGCACGCGCTCGAGATCCTGGGGGATCGCCTCGCGGTCGGTCCGCGAGAAGGCCCCGAGCTCCAGGTTCTCGAGGACGGTCATGGGCGCGAAGATCCGGCGGCCCTCGGGAGACTGGGCGATCCCGAGGCGGACGATCTTGTGGGTGGGGACCCGGTCGATCCGCTGGCCGGCGAAGGTCACGGTGCCCCGCAGCGGCCGCACCGTCCCGATCACGGTCCGGAGCGTGGTGGTCTTGCCGGCGCCGTTCGACCCGATCAGGGTGACGATCTCTCCGCGGTCCACGGTGAGGGACACGCCCTTGAGCGCGCGGATGTTGCCGTAGTAGGCGTGCACGTCATCCAGCGCCAGGAGGCCGGACGCGCTCATCCGGAGACGAGCTCCTGCTCGTAGCCCGTGCCCAGATACGCCTCGATGACCTTCGCGTTCCGCCGGATCTCGGTCGGCGTTCCTTCCGCGATCCGGGTCCCGTAGTCGAGCACGGTGATGCGGTCGGAGATCCCCATGACGACCTCCATGTGGTGCTCGATGAGCAGGACCGCGAGTCCCAGCTCGTGGCGCAGGAGCCCGATGAACTCGGTGAGGGTGTCGGTCTCGCGCGGGTTCATCCCGGCGGTCGGCTCGTCGAGCAGCAGCAGCCTGGGCTCGGTGGCGAGGGCGCGCGCGATCTCGAGCCTCCGCTGGTCGCCGTAGGCGAGATTCTTGGCCAGCTCGCCGTCCTTGTCGCCCAGGCCCACGAAGGCGAGGAGATCCCGCGCCCGGGCGCGCGCGCGCCCTTCCTCGGTGACGACGGCGGGTGGCCGGAAGACGGCGCCGGCCACCGAGGCGTGGAGCCGGCAGTGCTCGCCCACCAAGACGTTATCCAGCACGCTCATGTTCTGGAAGAGCCGGATGGACTGGAAGGTACGGGCGATCCCGCGCCCGACGATCGCATGGGGTCGGAGGCCGACCAGGCTCTCGCCGCCGAGGCGGATCTCCCCGTGATCCGGCCGCAGCAGGCCCGTGACGAGATTGAAGAAGGTCGTCTTCCCGGCGCCGTTCGGCCCGATCAGCCCGACGATGCCGCGCGCCGGGATCACCAGGTCCACCTCGCTCACCGCCACCAGCCCTCCGAAGCGCCGCGTGAGACCTCGCACCGCGAGGACGGGCGGCGTCGTGGGCGAGGCGGCGGGCGGCGCGGCCGCCTCCCGCAGCCACCCCGGGATCGCCTCCGCCCGCGGGCGGGGCGGCCCGGCCACGAGCGCCAGCGCCTCTTCCCGCTCGTCCACGTCGGCGGCGGGCGGGCGCACCCGCCGCCCCACCAGCCCCTCCGGCCTGACCAGCATGACGATCACCAGGCCCAGGCCGAAGAAGAACCAGCGCCAGAGCGTGAGGTCGACGCTCGCGAGGATCCCGCTGCCGAGCGACCGCCCGATCCAGCGCACCAGGAACGTGAGCTGGGCGAGGAGGATCCGATCGAAGAGCGTGATCAGCATGCCGCCCAGGATCACGCCCTTGAGGCTGCCCATCCCGCCGAGCACGATCATGCACAGCAGCATGATCGAGACGTTGAACTCGAAGGCTCCCGGCGTGATCGCCTGGAGCTTCGCCGCGTAGAACGAGCCGGCGAAGCCGGAGAACGACGCGCCGAGCCCGAAGGCGAGGAGCTTCGTCTTGACCGGGTTCACCCCGGTGCAGTCGGCGGCGGTCTCGTCCTCCCGGATGGCCATCCAGGCCCGGCCCAGCCGCGAGTCGCGCATCCGGTTCATGGCCCAGAGGGAGCCCGCCCCGATGACCAGGATGAGGAAGTACCAGGGAATGAAATCGGTGTCGAAATTCACGCCGGGCAGGTACGGGCGCCCGACCGGGTTCACCCCGTTCTCGCCGCCGGTCAGGTTGAGCCGCTCGACCGGGCGCCAGCCGCCGATGTCGATCGTGATGTCGCCGAGGTTCCGGATCGCGACGGGGATGATCTCCCCGAAGGCGAGGGTGATGATGGCGAGATAGTCGCCCCTCACGCGAAGGGTCGGGGCGCCGATCACGACGCCCAGGCCCGCCGACACCAGCGCCGCGATCCAGATCACGACCCAGAAGCTCCACGCGTGCCCATAGAGCGGCGAGCCGAGCACCGGGGAATTCAGCAGGCCCATGGTGTAGGCCCCGATCGCGAAGAACGCGGCGTAGCCCAGATCGAGGAGCCCCGCGTAGCCGACGACGATGTTCAGGCCCAGCGCGAGCAGGACGTAGATCATCGCGTCGGTGACCGCGTGAACCGTCTGGGCCTGCAGCCAGCGGTCCAGGAACGGGTAGCCGACGAGCGCGGTGACGAGGAGGGCCGCGGGGAGGGGACGCCACCGGCCGGAGTCGGTCACGCCTTGTCCGGAACGCGCTCGCCCAGCAGTCCCTGAGGCCGGAAGATCAGGACCAGGATCAGGATCGAGAAGACGAGGGCATTCGTCCAGCGCGCCGAGATGTACTGGTCGCTCCACGCGGACAGGAAGCCGATCACGAGGCCGCCGAGGGCCGCCCCCGGCATGCTCCCGATGCCGCCCAGCACCGCGGCGGTGAAGGCGCGGAGGCCGGCCTGGTAGCCCATCCACCACATCCCGATATTGTAGTAGAGCCCCTGGATGAGGCCGGCCGCCCCCGCGAGCGCGCCCCCGATGAAGAAGGTCAGGATGATCGTCTTCTCGACGTCGATCCCCATCGCGAGGGCGGTCTCCTTGTCGTGGGCGGTGGCCCGCATGGCCTTGCCCCACGTGGTCCGGGTCACGAAGTACTGGAGCGCGATCATGAGCGGGATGGTGGTGCCCAGCACCAGGAGGTCCTTGGTGGTGATGAAGAGCAGCGAGTCGACGCCGACCCACTCGCGGAGGATGTCCACCGAGGGGAACACATCGGGGTAGGCGAGCGGGGCCGGCCCCTTCCAGATCAGGGCCAGGTTCTCGAGCATGAACGAGACGCCGATGGCGGTGATGAGCGGCGCGAGCCGGAACGCGTGGCGGAGGGGCCGGTAGGCCACGCGGTCGATGGTGACGTTGATCACCCCGGTGGTCAGCATGGTGAGGAGGAAGACGAGGGGCAGGACGGTGACCAGTTGCCAGCCGTGCAGCGGGCCCGCCATGCCGAGCAGGGTGAAGTAGCTGAGCGAGATGAAGAGGCCCAGCATGAAGACGTCGCCGTGGGCGAAGTTGATCAGGCCGATGATCCCGTAGACCATCGTGTAGCCGAGCGCGATGAGCGCGAAGACGGCCCCGCGGGTGACCCCGTTGATCGTCTGCTGGATCAGGACCTCATGCCAGTCCAGATTCGTTCTAAATGGGGGGGAGCGGCGCCGCTCCTCCCCCATGCCCTCCCATCGCATTCTTCATGCCCGTGGCGCCATCGGCCAATCTGTGTCCGATCGATCTCGCTACTCGAGAATGGCTTCGAACTGGAACTTGCAGCCGATCGGGGTGTCGGCCTTCACCACCTTGAAGCCCGACATCGTGTCGTAGTCGACGTCGCCGTTGGCGTCGAAGCTCCACTTGCCGTTGATCCCGTCGAAGTTCTTGGTGGTCGCGATCGCCTTGCGGAGCGCCTCGCGCTTCTCGGTGATGTCCTTGGCCCGGTCGAGCGCCGGGGCCGCGCGCTTGATCGCGTCCATCGCCACCCGGCCGCCCTCCGCCGCGTAGAGGGCGTAGGAGGTGGGCTCCTTGCCGAACCGCTTCTTGTACTCCTCGTAGGTCTTGGCTCCGACCCCCTTCATCTTCTCGAAGGGCAGGCCCGCGAACGTCACCCGCATCTCGGTGGCCATCGCCACCTCGCACGTCGCCCCCTTCAGCAGCTCCTCCTCGAGGAGGCCGTCGGGCCCCATGAAGCGCACGCGGGGCGCCACCAGTCCCACTTCCTTCATCTGGCGGATGATGACCTGCGCGCCGGTCTCGATGACGCCGCCCAAGTAGACGAGGTCCGCCCCGGAGGCGCGCACCTTGGTCAGGACCGGCTTCTGGTCGGGCTGCTTCCAGTCGATGCCCTCGTTGGCCACCACCGCGAGCCCGATCTTCTTGGCGGTGGCCTCGAAGACGTCGGCGATCCCCTTGCCGTAGAGCTCCTGGTCGTTGAGGATGAACACCTTCTTGACGCCCAGGCGCTTGGCCCACTTGGCGCCGACCGCGCCCTGGATGTCATCGGCCGGGATCGGCCGGAAGTAGTTGACGAACCCCAACGGGCGATAGATCTCGGGCTCTCCCGGCGCGGCGCCCTGCTTCTTGGTGAGACCCGGATAGGTGTTGGCGGGGGTGATCTGGGCCATGTGCGCGCGGTTGGTGATCGGGATCGACACCTTGGCCGCGCCGGAATTGTAGGTGCCGATGTAGAGGATGGCGAGCGGGTCGCCGACGGCCTTGTTCGCGTTTTCCGCCTCGACCGCGCCGTCCCACTTGCCGGTTTGCGGGGAGGCGTCGTCGAGGTTGATGATCTCGAGACAGTAGCCGGCCACCGCGCCGCCCGCCTCGGACACCGCCAGGTCGACGCCGTTCTTCATTCCCGTGCCCTCGGGGATCATCGCGCCCTGCATCGGCCACGAGGTGTAGATGCGGAGCTTCCCCTTCGGACACTGCTGAGCGGTGGCATCCATCGGGATCGTGGCCACTACCGGGATCGTGGCCACTACGGCGAGCACTGCGCCCCAGAGTATTCCGACCCATCCCCACCTGCGCATGGCGTCCCCCTTCCGCGTGACTGCGGCGTGAGCAGCGGCTACCGATCAGCCCGAGCTTGGCCGGATGCTGGAGACTCGGGCGCCGGCTGTCAAGGGGTTTCTTGGGAGGAATCCTGGGCTATCCTGTGCGGCGGGGCATCGAACGGAGGGAGACGGCATGGCGCAACCGCGGGTCATCTACGAATCGAAGCCGGGCTCGCCGATCGCGGTCGAGCGCCCGTTCTACGACCGCCTGGCGGGACAGACCGGCTCCCGGACCCTGGTCGAGCAGTTCATCGTCCCGATGCGCTCGGGCCGCGCCTGGCCGGTGCGGGCGGGCCAGCTCTTCCGCATCGTCGCGGTGGAGGGGCCCCAGGTCGCCGACTTCAACGCCTGGAGCCTCACGAACCCGCGCGAGCGCTTCTGGGCCGCGCGGACCAAGCAGCTCCACCGCGCGCACGTCACCACGTACGATCGGCTCTGGTCCTGCCTGCCGTACCTCCGGCCCATGCTGACGATCACCAACGACACGATCCGGTACGGCCGCGACGCCGACGGCGCGGGCTGTCATGATCTGCTCGGCACCCGGTGCGACCCCTATGTCCACAAGATGCTCAACGGCGAGGACTTCGACCTCTGCTGCCATTCCAACCTCGTGCGCGCCGTCGCGCCCTACCGCCTGACCGAGCTGGACGTCCACGACGTGCTGAACGTCTTCCAAGTGACCGGCCTGACCGCGGACGACCGCTATTTCGTCAAGGCGAGCCCGGCGAAGCAGGGGGACTTCATCGAGCTCTTCGCCGAGATCGACGTGCTCTGCGCGATCTCGACCTGTCCCCACGGCGATCTCTCGGTGCAGATGTGGGGCGCCGACGCGGGCGATCCGCTCACCACGTGCCGGCCGCTCGGGGTCGAGATCTGGCAGCCGGACCCGGGGCTGCTCGCCGGCTGGCGTCCCCCCGCCGTGTCGGACTATCGCGGAGACCACGGCCTCCGGCGCGGCTAGCGCGAGGAGGCCCGGAGAGCGAGCCCATGGCGACGACGCAGATCCGCACGATCCCCGCCCGGCGCGGCATGGCCGCACGGGTGGGGAAGGGCCAGCGCATCAAGGTGATCAACACCCACGGCACGCAGGTGGTGGACACCTGGGCGTTCACCGCGGGCGACGTGACCGAGTGGATGTCGATGGAGTGTAGCCGCGCCTGGTTCATGAAGCTGCGGACCGCCCTCGGCGACACGTTCTTGACCAACCAGCGCCGTCCGATCCTCACTCTGGTCGAGGACACGTCGGGCGGCGCCCACGATACGCTGATGGCGGCCTGCGATGGCCCGCGCTACCGCCTGCTCGGGGTCGAGGGCCATCACGACAACTGCCGGGACAACCTGCACGCCGCGCTCGCCGCGCTCGGCATCACGGTCCCGACCACCCCCTCGCCGCTCAACCTGTTCATGAACATTCCGTGGACGCCGGACGGCACGCTCGCCTGGGCCGAGCCCCTGTCCACGCCGGGCAGCTACGCGGTGCTCCGTGCCGAGATGGACCTGGTGGTCGCCTTCTCCGCCTGCCCGCAAGACATCCTGCCCATCAATGGCCGCACCGGGCGGACCACCGACGCCCACTTCACCATCGAGTAGCGGCGGCCATGTCCGCGGAGGCGTACGTCAGGCCGGGATTCTTCACCACCCGGGTCTTCAATCCGGTCATCGGCTTCCTCGCGGGCCGGCTTGGCCTGGGGCTCCCGGGCGCGCGCGTGCTGTCGGTGCAGGGTCGGAGGACCGGCGAATGGCGCCGTACCCCGGTCAACCCGCTCAGCCTCGCGGGTCAGCGCTACCTGGTTTCCCCGCGCGGCGAGACCCAGTGGGTGCGCAACATTCGCGTCAGCCGTAGCGGGCGCATCACCTTCCGCGGGAGGACCGAGACGGTGTGGGTCGAGGAGGTGGCCGACCGCGACAAGCCGCCGATCCTGCGCGCGTATCTGAAGGAATGGGCGTGGGAGGTGAAGCAGTTCTTCGGCGGCGTGGGCGCGGACGCCCCGGACGCCGAGCTCGCGCGCATCGCGCCCCGGCATCCCGTGTTCCGGATCACTCCCGCGTAGGCGACGAAGGCGACGTGGTCGAGGCCGCGGGCGCGCTGAACCGAGCGCGTCGTGGCTACCGCCCGCGCAGCTTCGGGTCGAGGGCGTCGCGCAGGGAATCCCCGAAGAGGCTGAAGCCGAAGACCGCCAGGCTGATGGCGATGCCGGGGAACAGGCCGATCCACGGCGCCTTCTCCGCGTAGGACGGCGCCGAGCCCGAGAGCATCAGCCCCCAGGAGGGAGTCGGCTCGGCGGCCCCCAGCCCCAGGTAGGACAGCGCAGCCTCGGCCAGGATCGCGGCGCCGAGCTGCGCGGTCACGATGATCAGGTAGGGCGCGAGCACGTTGGGGAGGATGTGTTGCCGCACCACGCGGTAGTGCGAGGCCCCGAGCCCGTGGGCGGCCTCGACGTACTGGTTCTCCTTGATGGAGAGCGCGGTGGCGCGCACGACCCGGGCCGCCCGCGGGATGATCGGGATCGCCACCGCGATCACCACGTTGGGCACCGCTGGGCCCAGGATCGAGGCCACCGCGAGGGCCAGGATCAGCTGCGGAAAGGCGAGCAGGATGTCCATCATCCGCTCGAGGAACAGGTCCACCTTCCCACCGCAGTAGGCGCTCACGACCCCGAGCACCGCGCCGATGGAGCAGCCGCCGAACGAGGCGGCGAAGCCCACGAACAGGGCGATGCGCGCCCCGTACATGATGCGGCTCAGCACGTCGCGCCCGAACTCATCGGTTCCCATCCAGTGCTCGCCGCCCGGCCGGGCGAACTGGGCCCCGTAGTCGGCCAGGTACGGATCGTAGGGAGCGAGCCCGGGCGCGAGGACCGCCACCAAGAGCATGGCCAGGATGATGAGCGCTCCGGCAGCGCCGAGCGGCTTGGTCCGGACGAACCCGGCCACCTCTTCCGCGAGGGTGAGCCGCGCGGCCAGCGCCGCCGACGCGGGAGCCCGGACGAGCGGATAGTTGACGCTCATCTCAGTGGTACCGGATCCGCGGGTCGAGCCACGCGTAGGTGAGGTCGATGAGGAGGTTCACGATCACGAAGCAGAAAGCGATGAGAAACACCAGGGCCTGCACCACCGGGTAGTCGCGGTGCGCGACCGCGTCCACCACGAAGCGGCCCACTCCGTTGAGGGAGAAGACGGCCTCGGTGACCACGAGGCCCCCGATGAGGAAGGCGAACTCGGTGCCGACCAGGGTGATCACCG
>JBGOVO010000166.1:0-7914 GCA_041478145.1 Methylomirabilia bacterium | reverse complement strand
GGTTCGACCGGCGCCGGGCGCCGCTCGAGGCGCCGCGCGGCGACGTGGTGCTCTTCCACGACACCTTCGTCACCTACAATGCCCCCGAGATCGGGCACGCGGCGGTGGAGCTGCTCGAGGCGGCCGGGTACCGCGTGCAGCTCGTGGACAAGAAGTGCTGCGGGCGGCCCCTCATCTCCAAGGGCATGCTGGACGAGGCGAAGGCGCACGCCGAGTGGAACGTGGCGCGCCTGCATCCGTGGGTGGCCCGCGGCGCCGCCGTCGTGGGCCTCGAGCCGTCGTGCCTGCTCACGTTGCGCGACGAGACGGTCGAGCTGGTGCGCACCGACGAAGCGCGCCAGGTGGCCGCCTCCGCGTTTCTCCTGGAAGAATTCCTCCTGCGCGAGCGCGGCCGCGGGCTGTCGCTGCCCTTCCGCAACGGCGGCGGCCCGAAGCATGCGCTGCTCCACGGCCACTGCCATCAGAAGGCGATGGTCGGCACCGCGTCCACCGTGGCGGCCCTGCGCTGGGCCGGCTTCGAGGTAGCGGAGGTCGACTCGGGCTGCTGCGGCATGGCCGGCTCCTTCGGCTTCGAGAAGGAGCACTACGACATCTCGGTGAGCCTCGGCAACCGCCGGCTCGCGCCGGCCGTGAGATCCGCAACCGGTGAGACCGAGATCGTGGCGCCGGGCGTTTCGTGTCGTCAGCAGATCGAGCACCTGACGGGGCGACCCGCCAAGCATCCCGCGCAGGTGCTCCGCGACGCGCTCCGCTCCTGACCGCGGCCGCCGGCCGCTCGCCGACCGATGGACAACCTGACGCTGAAGCTCGTGGTCACGCCCGCGCTCATCGGGGCGGCCACGCTCGCGGGCCGTCGGTGGGGACAGTCGGTGGGAGGCTGGCTGGTCGGCCTGCCCCTCACGACGGGGCCGGTCGCGTTCTTCATCGCGCTCGATCACGGCGAGCCCTTCGCGGCCGCCGCGGTCGTGGGCTCGCTCGCCGGGGCCGTCGCGGAGGCCGCCTTCAGCCTGGCCTATGGCTGGATCGCGATGCGGGGTCGGTGGCCGCGGGCCCTCCTGGCCGGCTCCGCCGCGTTCGCGGCGGTCGGCGCCGCGCTCCAGGGCGTAGCGCTCGGGCCCTTCGGGCTCTTCGTCCTGGCGATCGGCGCGCTGGTGCTCTCGCTGCGGCTTCTGCCCGCCGCGGTACCCGGTGGCAGGCCGGTGCCGCCGCCCCGCTGGGACCTGCCGGCCCGCATGGTGCTCGCGACCGCGGTGGTCCTCGTCCTCACCGCGCTCGCGCCGCGGCTCGGGGCGCGGCTCAGCGGGCTGCTCGCCACCTATCCGCTCTTCGCGGCCATCCTGACCGCCTTCGGCCACCGTCTGCAGGGGGTGGGCGCGGCGATCAACGTGCTCCGGGGTCTGCTGTTCGGGCTCTTCTCCTTCGCCGGCTTCTGCCTGGTGCTCGCGCTGCTCCTCGTCCCCCTCGGGATCGCGGTCGGCTTCACCACCGCGATCGCGGTCGCGCTGCTGGTGCAGGCGGCCTCGCTGTGGCGCCTGCGGTCGCGCGCGCCCGCCGATCCTCTTGACTCCGGCGGGTCGTGACGTCTAGATAGTCGAGCCGTCACTCGTCACGCCCCCGACAAGGAGACTCGCATGAGGGCTTCGTTCTACGAAGGCTCCCGCCGCTTCCGCACCGGGCCGGTGGCCCGCCCGCCGCGGGCTCCGGATCAGGCGCTGGTCCGGGTCCGCCGCGTCGGCATCTGCGGCACCGACCTGCACATCTTCCAGGGCCACCTCGATCACCGGATCCCGAAGGGCGGCATCATCGGACACGAGACCTTCGGCGAGGTGGTGGAGGCGCCCGCGGGCGGCGGCTTCGAGCCCGGCGACCGCGTGGTGGTTGAGCCGATCCACGCCTGCGGGGAGTGCCGCGCCTGCCGGATGGGCGGCTACTATCTCTGCTATCGCCTCAAGATCTACGGCGTGGAGCTGCCGGGCGGCATGCAGGACTACTGGACGGTGGAGGCTTCACGGATGCTGCACGTGCCGGCCTCGCTCGGCGACGATCAGGCCGCCATGATCGAGCCGCTCGCGGTGGCCACCCACGACGTGCGGCGCGCGGAGGTCAAGGCGGGCGACTCGGTGCTGGTGCTGGGCGGCGGCCCCATCGGCGCCCTCATCGCGATGGTGTCGCGCCACCGGGGCGCGCGCGTGATCGTGAGCGAGGTGAATCCGTACCGGGTCGAGCTGCTGCGCGGGCTGGGCCTCGAGGTGATCGGCGTGGACGCCGATCCGGTGCGCTTCGTGAACGAGTGGACGGCGGGGCAGGGGGTCGACGTCGCCTTCGAGGTGAGCGGCCATCCCGCGGCGGCGCGCGTGATGACGGAGACCGTGCGGGTCTGGGGCACGGTCAGCATCGTGGCCATTCATTCGGAGCCCACGCCGGTGAACCTCTATCCGATGTTCGCGCGCGAGGTCACCATGCACGGCAGCCGGCTCTACAACCGCGACGACTGGGAGGAGGCCATCCGCCTCGCGGCCTCGGGCGCGGTCGCGCTCTCGCCGCTCGTGAGCCGGAAGATCCCGCTCGAGGGCCTGCAGGAGGGGATGGAGGAGGCGCTGCGCGGGGGTCCTGTGATGAAGGTGCTGGTGGACCTGACCGCGTAGTCGCGCCCGCGAGCTCCCCTCACCCTGCCCTCTCCCCGGCGGGGAGAGGGTTGAGAAGACGGGCTCCCTCTCCCCCTTGGGGGAGAGGGCAGGGTGAGGGGGTGGGTGGTCCCGGCTGCGGGCTACTTGTCCTTGATGGCGGCCTGCACCTTCGCCACCATGTCGGGCGGGATCGCGGCCATCCCGTGGTCCTTCTTGGCGTGCTCGGCCCCCTTGGCCATCACCTCGGCCAGGTCCTTGCCTTCCATCACGAAATTGCATCCCGGCATCAGATCACCGCATCGCAGAACCTTCGCCATGATGACGGTCCTCCTTCTGGAGAGAGTTGGGGGTTAGGAAGTGAAGCGCCCTACCGGACCGGAGAGACGATCAGGTTGCTCGGCTTGCCCTGGTGGAAGCTCTCGATGTTGGCCACCGCGGCGAGCAGCCCGTCGCGGATGACCTCGGGCGTCTGGCCCGCGTTGTGCGGCGAGCAGACCACGTTGGGCAGGCTCAGGATGGGGTCGTCGGGGGCGAGCGGCTCGTGATGGAAGACGTCGAGCCCGGCGCCCAGGATGCGCCGCTCGCTCAGGGCGGCGAGGAGCGCCTCGCGGTCCACCAGCGCGCCCCGGCCGGTGTTGACCAGGATGGCGGTGGGCTTCATCAGGGCCAGCTCCTTGCGGCCGAGGAAGTTGCGGGTCTCCGTCGAGAGGCGCACGTGCAGGCTCACCACGTCCGCGGTGGAGAGGATCTCCTCCTTGCTTGCGGGCTTCGCGCCGGTCTTCCGGATGCGCGCTTCGTCGCCGAGCGCGCTCCAGCCCAGCACGTTCATGCCGACGCCGCGCGCGATGACGGCGAGCCGCCCGCCGATGGCCCCCATCCCGAACACGCCCAGCGTCTTGCCCACGCACTGGGTCAGCATCTCGCGCGGCCAGCGGCCCTTGCGCATCTCCGCGTCGAGCGTCACCACCCGACGCGCCACCGTGAGCATCAGGGTCAGCGCGTGCTCGGCCACCGCGAAGGCGTTGATGCCGGGGGTGTTGCAGATCGTCACCCCGCGCATGCCCGCGGCATGGAGGTCGATGTTGTCGGTGCCGGTGCCCCACACCGAGACGATCTTGAGCTTCGGGCAGGCCGCGAACACGCCCTCGCTGAACCGGGCGTGCGCGCGGATGTTCAGCGCCGCGTCCGCGTCGCCGATCCGCCGGATCAGCTCGGCTTCCCGGTCGGCGCCGCGCTCGGTGAAGACGCGCACCTCCCCCAGGCGCTTCGCGCGCTGGTGGCCCTCGCTCCCCTCGAAGACGGACGGGAAGTCGTCCGGGGCGACGATCACGCGGGGGGATCCGCGAACACGGCCTGGGCCGCGGCCACCCCGGCGCCCGACTCGCTGCGATAGCCGAGATCGCGCAGGGTCATCTCGATCGCGGAGAGCGTGGGCAGCACGTACATCGGGCTCGAGGTGATGCCCATGTGCCCGACGCGCAGGGTGCTGGTCCGGATCTTGTCGAGCCCGGTGCCGATCAGGATGCCGTGGCGGTCGCGCATGTGGGTGACCACCGCGGCGGGATCGATCCCGGCCGGCGTCTTGAAGCACGACACCGTGTTGGAGTGCAGCGAGGCGTCGGGGAACATCTGGAGACGCATCGCCTCGAGGCCGGCGCGGAACGCGCGCCCCGCGACGCGATGGCGCCGGAAGCGGTGCGCCAGCCCCTCCTCGAGGATGAGCCGGCTGGCCGCGCCCAGAGCCTGGGTGAGATGCGTCGGGATCGAGACCGGCTGCCTCCGCGGGCTCCCGTCGGGGATGTGGCCGCCGCGCGAGGCGGGGATCCAGTTCTCCTTCCAGCGCAGGAGGTCGTACGCCCACGAGGACGCTTTGTGCTTGCGCCGCTCCATCGCTTCCCAGGCGGCGGGGCTCACCGACACGATGGCCATGCCGAGCGGCGCGGCCAGGCACTTCTGCGAGCCCGTCATGTTGAAGTCGACGCCCCAGTCGTCGGTGCGCACGTCGAGCCCGGCCAGCGAGGACACGGTGTCGAGCATGAAGAGCGCGCCGTGACGCTTCACGATGTGTCCCACCTCGGCGGCGGGGTAGGTGGTGCCGGTGGAGGTCTCGTTGTGCACCATGGAGACGGCCTTGGGCTTCACGCGCTCGACGTCCTTCTCGAGGCGCCCGAGATCCAGCGGGTGTCCCCATTCGACCACGTGCTCGGCCACCTCGGCGCCGGCGCGGGTCATGATCTCCCGCATCAGGGAGCCGAAGACACCCGCGACCACCACGAGCACCCGGTCGCCCGGCTCGATGACGGAGATCGCGGAGGCCTCGAGGGCGGTCCGGCCCGATCCGGGCATGGCGATGACCTCGCCGCGCTTCGTCTGGAAGATGTCCCGCAGCGCGAGCGTGACCGGCTCCAGCACCGTGAGGTCGAAGTTCAGGTCGTACTGGATGGTGGCCGGCTGATTCATCGCCTGCACGACGGGGAACGGGAGCTCCGTCGGGCCGGGGATCATCAGGATCGGCTGGGTACGGGTCGCTCCCCACCGGATGGTGGAATCCATGAAGACTCCTTTGCGGCCGGAGGCCGGGCTACGCGCTGGCCTCGGCCAGGCGGCTCTGCTTGCGTCGGATCAGGTACAGGTTGCGCAGGTACACGAAGAGGCCCGCCCCCTGGCCCAGGATGAAGACCGGGTCCACGCGGTAGATCGCGTAGACGAACAGGGTGAGGCCGCCGCCGATGGAGAAGAACCAGAACGAGACCGGGATCACGCTCTCCTTCCTCCGCTCGGAGGCGATCCACTGGACCAGGAAGCGCATCGAGAAGAACGCCTGGCCGAGGAACCCGATGGACAACCACACGTGCTCCGACGTCATCATCGCTCCGTCTCCACGATGGCTCGACCCCCCGTGCTAGAATCCAGCCACCCACATTATCGGACAAGCCCGGGGGGTCGCAAGGAGTTTCGCGTTCCGTGCGAGGGATCGATCAGGCGCTGGTGGACGAGGTGTGGCGCGAGACCACGTCGTATCCGCCCGGGCGGATCGACGAGGAGGCGCGCGACTTCCTGGCCCGGCAGCCCCACGTGGCCGCCTTCGCCCACGCGATGACGCGCGACCAGGATGAGGTGGTGCAGCGCGCGGCCCTCGGCCTCTGTTTCCTCCTCTTCAAGATCCTCGAGCGGAGCCTCGGGCGGCCGTTCCCGTTCCTGGCCGAATCGCGCCTCCGCGCCGCCCACGACGCGTCGACGGAGTGGCTGGCCACGCTCGAGGGGGAGGAGCCGGAGCGGGTGCTCGAGGCGGTGGGCGCGCCGGGCCATCCGACCCTCGCGGCCTACATCATCTCCGTGTTCTACGGCGAGGCGGGCGAGAGCTGCGATGAGCGGGTGCGCGCCGGCTTCGTCCTCATGCTGCGCACGCTCACCGACGCGCTCGACCTCGGCCACATCGACGGTTGACCCGGGAGGCGGTGGCCGGCGCAGGGGGCCCGGGGATGGACCTCTGACCACGAGGCGCTTTTCTCCGGACTCCCGCCAGTAGTTCCCAATCCGGGTTGTTGCCGTCCTCATCTTACTCGGCAGGAACGGGTCAACCGGTCCACCCCCGGGCCCCCTGCGCCGGCCACCGCCTCCCGGGCCTGCGACTCAGCGTGCCCCGGGGAGGGCCCGCCGCCCCCGCCGCCCTGCTGCGACTTGAGGCGTGACCTAAGTCGATGCGCGGAGGCTAGAGAGGCTCGGTGGGGCCGGAGGTGATGGCGATGACGAGGGCGCCGGCGGGGCTGGTCACGGTGTGCACGCAGCCGGGCGGGCGCCGCGCGTAGTTGCCCGCGGTGCACGCCCCGGTGTCGTCGGCCACGCTGCCCTCGAGCACGTAGATCTGCTCGTCGCCCACGTGCCGGTGGAGCGGGATGACGGCCCCCGGCTCGTAACGCATGAGGATGGCCTTGTGTCGGCCGTCGGGGTCCTCCCACAGCGTCTTCCAGAAGACGCCGGGCCGGCGCTCGACCCACGGGACGTCGCTGACATTCACGAAGAGGCTGATGGGCACGAAGAGGCTGACGGGCGGGGTCGGCACGGGAGGAGTCTCCTTCTCGAGTGAGGGTCAGCGGCGCGGGGCGCCCGCCGAGCGCAGAGCCTCCTGGATCGCTTCCCGGAGCTCGTCGATGGGCGCGCCCTCGATCTTCCGGCCGTTGATGACGAACGTGGGGGTGACGCGCACGCCCGCCTCGCGTCCCTCGGCCTGGTCGGCCCGGACGGCGTCCTGAAAGCGCGCGCCATCGAGGCACTCGGCGAACGGCTGCGCCTCTAGCCCGAGCCGTCGCGCGTAGCCCAGCAGATCGTCGCGGGAGAGGTCGGGCTGGGCCACGAAGAGCAGGTCGTGATACTCCCAGTACCGGCCCTGGGCGCCGGCGCAGCGCGCGGCCAGCGCGGCGGGGAACGCGCGCGGGTGGGAGCGCAGCGGGAAGTCCTTGAACACGATCCGCACCGTGTCCGGGAACTCGGCCTGGAGGCGCGCCAGCACCTCCTGGGCGCGCTGGCAGAACGGGCACTCGTAATCGCTCCACTCGAAGATGGTGACGGGCGCCGACGCGGGACCCCGGGTCATCACGGGGTCCGCGATGAAGCGGGGGACCTCCTGCGCGGACGCCACGCCGCCCCACGCGGCCAGCAGCAGCGCCGCTGCCGCGCGCAGGGTGTAGACTCGGACGCGAGCCATGGGATTCATCATTCGGATCGTCGTGTACACGCTGGCTTTGCTGCTGGCCGCGAACCTCGTTCCGGGGATTCGCCTCGACAGCCTGACGTCGGCCCTGGTGGCGGGATTGCTGCTGGGTCTCATCAACGCGATCGTGCGGCCGATCCTGGTCGTCCTCACCTTCCCGATCACGCTCCTGACCCTCGGCCTCTTCCTGCTGGTCCTCAACGCCTTCTGCCTATGGCTGGTCTCCGTGTTCGTCTCGGGCTTCCACGTGGCCGGCTTCTGGCCGGCGTTCTGGGGCGCGCTGCTCGTGAGCATCGTGAGCTGGATCCTCACCGCGCTGATCAGCGACAGCGGGCGGGTGCGGGTGGTCACGCGGCGCTCTTGATCATCTTCATCTGCGGGGGCCTAGAAATGGCCCCCGCACTCCCCCCGTCCGCGGACAACCGCCAGTCCGCGGACAACCGCGCTAGGCGGCGCGATCGGCCTCGATCGAGGTGATGATGTAGGTGCCGCTCTTGGCGTCGCGCTCCAGCGTGACGATCTTCTGCTTGGCCGCCTCCTCCAGGAGCTTCGAGAAGGTCGAGTAGCCGTAGTAGG
>JBGOVO010000374.1:0-3854 GCA_041478145.1 Methylomirabilia bacterium | reverse complement strand
CGTCCATGCCCCCGCGGATCGCCGCGAGGGTCTCCGGGTCCTGCACGCGACGGAGATCCACCGGGCTCACCTCGGCGGCGAAGTGCGGGTGAAGCTTGCGGAATGTCAGGGCCATGACACGCCTCCCGCCAGAGAGCCTAGGCCGACCAGGCTGGGGAGTCAAGCAAACGGTCCGCGCGCGGCCGGCCCCGTCGACAAGCCTCCGCCGCGCATGCCAAGATGCCGCGGGAGGAACCCGGGCATGCGAGTCGGATTCATCGGGCTGGGCACCATGGGCGCCAGCATGGCGTCCAATCTCCAGGCGGCCGGGCACGAGCTGTGCGTGCACGACGTGAGGCGCGCGGCGGCCGCGCCGCATCTGGCCGCGGGGGCGGTCTGGAAGGACACCCCGCGCGCGGTGGCCGAGGCGGTGGACGTCGTGTTCCTCTCGCTCCCCGGCCCGCCCGAGGTCGAGCAGGTGGCGGTCGGCGCGGACGGGCTGGTCCACGCGATCCGCGCGGGCGCCGCGCTCTTCGATCTGTCCACCAACGCGCCGGCGCTGGTGCGTCGGCTGCACAGGGAGTTCGCGGCCCGCGGCGCGCAGGTGCTCGACGCGCCGGTGAGCGGCGGTCCTGTCGGCGCCCGGACGCGCCGGCTCGCGATCTGGGTCGGAGGCGACCGCGCGGTGTTCGATCGCCACCGGCCGCTGCTCGAGGCGATGGGCGATCAGCCGTACTACGTGGGGCCGGTCGGGGCGGGCGCGGTGGCCAAGCTCGTGCACAACTGCGCGAGCTTCACCATCCGGACCGTGCTGGCCGAGGTGTTCAGCCTGGGGGTGAAGGCGGGGGTGGCCCCCGATCGCCTGTGGCAGGCGGTGCGCCAGGGCGCGACCGGGCGCCGCCGGACCTTCGACGTGCTGGTGGACAAGTTCCTGCCCGGCCAGTTCGAGCCGCCGTCCTTCGCGCTGCGCCTGGGCCACAAGGACGTCTCGCTCGCCACCGCGCTCGGGCGTGAGCTGGGCGTGCCGATGCGCCTGGCGAATCTCGCGCTCGAGGAGATCACGGAGGCGCTCAACCGAGGCTGGGGCGAGCGGGACTCGAGCACCTTCATGCTGCTCGAGGAGGAGCGGGCCGGCGTCGAGATCGCGGTCCCGCGGGAGCGGCTGGACCAGATCCTGGATCGCGACGGCCGCTGAGGAATCGCCGTCGGGGCGGCCGACCCGTAGCGCATCGCGTTATTCGGACTTAACGGCCCCGCGTGCTAGCGTTGAAGACAGTATGCAAGGCAGCCCGAGTCGGACCTGGCTTCCGATCCGGACGAGATTCGATCTCGCCTCCACCCTCGCCGTGGCCGTTCTGCTCGGCGTCGCGGCCGGCTGCTACCTGAGCGTTGCCGGTCTCACCGGGGGCGGGCGCTGGACCCTCCTGATCGGCGGCCTCGCGGTGGTCGCCTCCATCGTCGCGTCGAGAATGCTCATCCGGCGAGAGATCGTCCGCGGGCGGCGCGCGTCGGGGGCCCGCTACCGGCGGCTCTTCGACCGCAACCTGGCCGCGATGGCGCGGACGAGGCGGGACGGCGTGGTGCTCGCGTGCAACGCGGCCATGGTGCGGCTCCTGGGCTACGGGTCGCGGGAGGAAGTGCTCGGAGTGAACGCGAGCCAGTTCTACGCCGATCCCGAGGACCGGGAGCGCCTCGTGTCCGGCTTCGGTCCGGGCGCGGGCGTCGTCGATCGAGAGGTGCGCTTCCGCCGGAAGAACGGCGACCTGATCTGGGTCTCGATGACCTTCATCGAGCACGAGGAGGACGGCGAGGCGTCCTTCGAGGCGGTGATCCTCGACGTCACGGACCGCAAGACGGCCCACGAGCGGATCGAGGAGCTGAACGCGACGCTCGCGCGGCAGCTCGCGGAGCTGAACGCGGTCAACAAGGAGCTGGACGCCTTCAGCTACTCGATCTCCCACGACCTGCGGGCGCCCCTGCGGGCCATGCAGGGCTTCTCGGAGGTGCTCCTCGAGGAGTACGGAGACCGTCTGGACGCCGACGGCCAGGAATGCGCCCGGCGCATCGTGGCCGCCAGCCGGCGGATGGACCTGCTGATCCAGGATCTCCTGGCCTACAGCCGGCTGAGTCGCGCCGAGATCGTGCTCGCGCCGGTGAGCCTCGAGACCGCGGTGGACGAGGCGGTCGGGCCGCTCGAGCGGGAGGTGAAGGAGCGCGACGGAGAGATCCTGGTGGAGCGTCCCCTGGCCCGCGTGATGGCCCACCGGGCGGTGCTCGGCCAGATCGTCACCAATCTGCTGGCCAACGCGGTGAAGTTCGCCGAGCCCGGCCGGCCGCCGCGCGTCCGCGTTCGCAGCGAGAGCCGGGACGGCCGGGTGCGGCTGTGGGTGGAGGACAACGGCATCGGGGTCGCGCCGGAGCACCACGAGCGCATCTTCCGGGCCTTCGAGCGCCTGCACGGCGCGCAGCAGTATCCGGGAACCGGCATCGGGCTGGCCATCGTCCAGAAAGGGGCGACGCGGCTCGGCGGCCGCGTCGGCGTCGAATCCGGGCCGGGCCCGGGCAGCCGGTTCTGGGTCGAGCTGGACGCGGCGGAGGTCGAGCGAGCGTGAACGACCAGTTCCGGATCCTGCTCGTGGACGACAATCCGGACGATCGGCTGCTCATCCGGCGCGCCCTGACGCGCGAGTTCCCGGACCTCGCGATCACCGAGGTGGGCGATCCGGTCACCCTCGCGCAGGCCCTCGACGCCGGGCCCTTCGACCTCGTCATCACCGACTACGGCCTGGGCTTCACGGACGGCCTCGCCCTGCTCGATACCCTGAAAGCCCAGTGGCCCGAGTGCCCGGTGATCCTCTGCACCGGCTCGCTCAGCGAGGAGATCGCGGTGGAGGCCCTGCGCAAGGGCCTCGACGACTACGTGTTGAAGGACCCCAAGCGCTTCATGCGGCTGCCCGCGGCGGTCCGCGGCGCGATCGACCACGCCCGGCAGCGCGCGGCCGCCCACGCCGCCGAGCTGCGCTACCACGAGCTGTTCGACGGGGCCCCGGTCGGCCTCATCCGCTCGCTGCCCGACGGCCGCATCCTGGCCGCCAACGCGGCGGCGGTCCGGATCACCGGCTACCCGGGCGTGGCCGCGCTCCTCGACGCGAACGGGGCCGACCTCTACGCGGACCTGAACGACCGGGCCCGCCTGCTGGGGGCGCTCGAGCGGGGGGAGACGCTCCACGACCTCGAGATCCAGGGGCGGCGGCAGGACGGCGTCCTGATCTGGGTGAGCGTCAACGTGCGGCCGGTGAAGAACGCGGCGGGCCGCATCCTCCACTACGAGTGGAGCCTCGCCGACATCACCGAGCGGAGGCAGCTCGAGTCGCAGCTCCGCCAGGCCCAGAAGATGGAGGCGGTCGGGCAGCTCGCGGGCGGGGTGGCCCACGACTTCAACAACCTGCTCACCGTCATCGGGGGGCGCTGCTACCTGATGCTGGGCAAGCTGCCCCCGGACGATCCGCTGCGTCGCGAAGTCGAGCTGGTCCGGGGCGCGGCGGAGCGCGCGGCCCGCCTCACCCATCAGCTCCTCGCCTTCAGCCGCAAGCAGGTGCTGGAGCCGCGCGTGCTCGACCTCAACGAGACGGTCACCGGGATCGAGCCGCTGCTGCGGCGCCTCATCGGCGAGCACATCGAGATCGTGGTGGCGCGCGAGGCGGGGCTCGGGCGGGTGAAGGCCGACCCGGGCCAGCTCGAGCAGGTGATCCTCAACCTGTCCGTGAACGCGCGCGACGCCATGCCGCAAGGCGGCCGGCTCGCCCTGGAGACCGCGAACGTCGCCCTCGACGCGGCGGCGGCACGCCGCGCGCCCGATCTCGCGCCGGGCAGCT
>JBGOVO010000286.1:0-5391 GCA_041478145.1 Methylomirabilia bacterium | reverse complement strand
GGATGCGGCGCAGCAGCTCGCCCTCGCCGTCGTCCACGTGCTCGGCCACCATCGCCCCGTGGAGCGCCAGGAACACCGCGTCGCAGCCGCCGCGGACGGCGCCCACGATGGCCTCGACCATGTCCTCGTAGGCGGCCTTCTCCACGTAGCCCGACGGATGGGCCCCGCCTGCCACCGGCAGCACGATCTCCGCGCCGGCCTGCTGGGCGACGTGGAGCAAGCCGGCGCGCTGGGTATTGGTGTCCTTGTACTCCGCGATGGCCGCCTCCCCGGTGAGCGGCCGGAAGGAGACCAGCGGCGTGGGCACCGGCGAGAACGTATTGGTCTCGTGCATCATCATCGCGAGGACGAGCTTGAGGCGGGCCATGACGGGAGCATACTATCGCCCGGGAGAGGACGCTCGATGTACTTCACCGGCTTCGACTGCCTCGGGTGCCGCGCCGTGTATCCACCCGGCCGGGACCTGCTCCTGCGCCCGACGTGCGGGAGCCTGCTCGAGGCGCGCTACGAGACGATCGGCTGATGCCGTGACCATCGAGCAGCGCCTGGCCGCGCTCGGACTCACGCTGCCGCAGCCGCCGGTGCCGGTGGACAACTACCTGCCCGCCGTGCGCGTGGGCAAGCTGGTCTTCACCTCCGGGCAGACCGCCCGGATCGACGGCGAGCGGCGCTACGTGGGCGTGGTCGGCCAGGAGGTGAGCCCGGAGAACGCGTATCTCTCCGCCCGTGACGCCACGCTGAACTGCCTGGCGTGCGTGAAGCAGGCGGTGGGCTCGCTCGATCGGGTCACGCGCGTGGTCAAGGTGGTCGGCTTCGTCAACGCGGTGGACGACTTCGCCGGGCAGCCGGCCGTCATCGACGGAGCGTCGGATCTGCTGCAGAAGCTGTTCGGCGCATCGGGACGCCACGCGCGGGCCGCGGTGGGCCTCGCCTCGCTCCCCTCGAACGTCTCGGTCGAGGTGGAGCTGGTGGTCGAGGTGACGTAGCGGGCGTCAGCGCCCGCCGAGCCGCGCCCGGTAGGCGTCGAGGATCTTCGCGCCGGGCGGGCCCATCTGGCGCAGCCAGTCGTCCACCGCGACCTTCCCGGCCGCGCGCAGCGCCTGCCGGTACTCGGCGGAGAGCGTGGTGGTGAGGGTCACGCCGGCCGCCCGCATCTGGACGTAGTTGGCCGCGACGCGCGTCTTCATGACCTCCCACTGGCGCGCCTCCGTCTCGGCCGCCGCCTCCCGCACCGCCTGCTGCAGCCACGGGTCGAGGGCGCGCCAGGCGTCCGCGTTGACGGTGACCATGCTCAGGGTCACCGCGTACTCGATGGCGGTGAAGTGGCGCAGCGTCTCCATCAGCCGGGCGCCCGCCCCGCCGTCGCCCGAGGAGAGCGCCGCATCGAGCTGGCCCGCCTTGAGCTGCGGCAGCGCGTCGGCGAACGACACGGCAACCGGCACCGCGCCCGCCGCCTTGAAGGCGAGCACGCCGTTGGCGTCCGCGGTGCGGATGCGCAGGCCCTTGAGGGCATCCGCCGAATCCACCGGCCGGCTCGCCCAGATCCCCGCCGCCGGCCAGGGGGAGAGGAACAGCAGGACCTGGTTGTGCTTGGCGAGCGCGCGCGCGTAGGCCGGCCGCGCCACCGCGGCGAGCACCTGTGCCTGCTCGGGTGTGGTGGCGAGGAAGGGGAGCGACGGCAGCAGGAACACGGGGTCGAGGCCGCCCAGCGCGCCCATGTACGTGTTGCCGATCGGCAGGTCGCCGCGGGCGATGGCGTCGACCATCTCCTTCGACCGGAAGCCGCTCGAGGCGTCGTACTGGTGCGCGATCTCGATGCGGCCGCCGGTGCGGTTGGCGGTCTCGCGCGCGAAGCGCGCGTCGGCCTCGCCCTGGATCGAGGTGGCGGGGTACTCGTTCGCCATGCCCCAGGTGACGGTCTGCGCGGCCGCCGCGCCCGCCGTCACGAGGGCCAGGACCCCGGTCATCAGCGCGAGCGCGGCCTTCCGATGAGCCATCGCGAGCCTCCTCCGGGGCGAGCATACCGCACCTCTCGACCCTCGGCGCGAGACGGGTTACGATGCTGCCGCCATGCGGGCCGCCGTGATGCGGAGCCAGCGCCTCGTCGTCGCCGACCTGCCCCGGCCCGAGCCGGGGCCGGGCGAGGTGCTCGTCAAGACCCTCGCCTGCGGCATCTGCGGCTCCGATCTCCACGCGCTCAAGCACGCCGAGCGCTTCGTCGAGGCCTCCCGCCGCGCGGGCAGCGTGTTCACCATGGATCTCTCGCGCGACGTGGTGATGGGCCACGAGTTCTGCGCCGAGATCGTCGACCACGGCCCGGGCACGAGCAAGACGCTCAAGGCCGGCACGCGCGTCTGCTCGCGGCCGACCATCATCCGCCCCGACGGCCCGCGCACCGTCGGCTACTCCAACGACACGCCCGGGGGCTACGCCGAGTACATGCGGCTCACCGAGGCGCTCCTGCTCCCGGTGCCGGACGGGCTGCCGACCGAGCAGGCCGCGCTCACCGAGCCGATGGCGGTCGGGCTCCACGCGGTGGCCAAGGCGCGCCTCGAGCCCGACGACGCCCCGCTCGTGATCGGCTGCGGCCCGGTCGGCCTCGCGGTGATCGCGGCGCTGCGGCTTGCCGGGGCGCGGCCCGTCGTCGCGGCCGACTTCTCCGCGCGCCGCCGCGAGCTCGCCATCGCCCTGGGCGCCGACGTCGTGGTCGATCCGGCGAAGACCACGCCGTGGCAGAGCTGGCGCGAGGCCGCGGTGTGGCGCGACGCGAGCCGCGCGCCCACGCTGCCCCCGTGGATCGTGGGGCCGCCGCTCCGCCCCGCCGTCGTCTTCGAGTGCGTGGGCGTGCCGGGGGTGCTCGATCAGATCATGGCCGCCGCGCCGAGGGGCTCGCGCATCGTGGTGGTGGGGGTGTGCATGGAGCCCGACACCATCTATCCGATGCTCGGCATCAGCAAGGAGCTGAACCTCCAGTTCGTCCTGGGCTACACCCCCGACGAGTTCGCGGCGACCTTGCGCCACATCGCCGACGGCCGGATTCCCACCACGCCCCTCATCACCGGCACGGTCGGCGTCGAGGGCGTGGCCGGCGCGTTCGAGGCGCTCGCGTCGCCCGAGCACCACGCCAAGATCCTCGTCGAGCCCTGGCGGGCCTGACCCCCATCGTCGTCTCCACCGGCTCCACGTTCGCCGCCCTCCGGGAGCGGAACTACCGCCTCTACTGGATCGGCCTCGTCTTCTACGTCCTCGGCCACCGCGCCGAGTACGTCACCTTCGCCTGGATGGTCTGGGAGGTCACCCACGACGCGCTCTACCTGGGTTATCTCGGGCTCGCCCAGGGCGTGCCGCTGGTCGTCTTCCAGCTCTGGGGCGGCGTCCTCGCCGATCGCGTCAATCGCGTGCGCCTGCTGCTCGGCACCCAGATCTTCACGACCGCCGTCCTGCTCGCGGCCTTCACCCTCTCCTTCCTGGGCGTCGTCCACGTCGGCCCCCTGCTGGTGCTGGCCGCGCTCAGCAACACGTTCCGCGCCTTCGACGAGCCGAGCCGGATGTCGCTCGTGCCCCAGATGGTCGGGCGCGACCGGCTGGCGAACGCCATCGCGCTCGGCTCGATTCCCTGGCAGGCCGGCCGGATGATCGGCCCGTCCATCACCGGCATCCTCATCGCGGCCTTCGGGGGCACGGTGGGCTTTGGCCTGGCCGCGGCCTCCTCGGGCCTGGCGCTCGCCATGTACGCCCGGCTGCGCGTGAACTCGGACGCCCCCGCCCCCAGCGGCCACCACGCCTTCCGCCAGCTCTATGACGGCCTCCACTTCGTCGGCCACAACTTCGTGTTCGCCGCGCTCATCACCCTGGCCCTCTTCAACGCGGTCTTCGGCCTATCCTACGTGACCCTGCTGCCGATCTTCGCGGACGTGTACTTCCAGACCGGCTCGGCGGGGTACGGCCTGCTCAGCGCTGCCCACGGCATCGGCGCCCTCACCGGCACGCTCATCGTGGCCAGCATCGCGGCGCGCATGCGGCACCGCGGCGTCATCATCCTGCTGGGGGCGGCGGGCATGGGCCTGGGGCTCGTGGTCTTCTCCCGCTCGCCGGGGCTCGCGCTCGCGATGCCGATGCTCGCGTGCGTGGGCTTCAGCAACACCTTCTATCTCACCCAGGTCAGCACGCACCTGCAGCAGACCGTCCCCGATCAGCTCCGCGGCCGCGTGATGAGCCTCTACGCGCTCTGCTGGAACCTCCTGCCGATCGGCGGCCTGCTGGGCGGCGTGCTCGCGACGGCGGTGGACGCGCGCTTCGCGGTGCTGGTGGGCGGGGCCATGGTGGCCGCGAACGCGCTCGTCCTGCTCGCCTCGCGGCGGCTCCGGCTGCTATAATCGCGAGCGCGCTCATGCTGACCAAGGAGGGCGAGTCATGGCCGACGTGCTCACGGTGGTGGCGAAGATCCGGGCCGCGAAGGGCAAGGGCGACGCGCTGGCCGCGCTGCTCAAGGAGCAGGTGGCGGTGGTGCGCAAGGCGGAGCCGGGCTGCCTCATCTATCGCCCGCACCGGTCCACCAAGGACCCCGATCTCTTCATCTTCTACGAGCAGTACACGGACGACGCCGCGTTCGACCTGCACCGCAAGGCGCCGTACCTGGCCGCCTATCGCGAGCGGTGCGAGAAGGAAGGCCTGACCCAGGGCCCCGCCGAGGTCGAGATCTACCGCTCCCTCACCGACTAGCCGCGCTCGGCGGCCAGCTCCTTGCGGAGCGCGTCGGCCAGCCGCACGTACTGGTCGGCGCGGTTGTAGAGCTGCGCGGAGATCCTGATCAGGCGTCGCGGCGGGGCGGGCCAGCGCATGATCGGCACCTCGATGCCCCAGCCGCCGAAGAGCCGCGCCTGGAGCGGATCGGGAATCCGCCATCCCGTCTCCACCGCCACGCTGTCGGGCAGGAGGACGCCGGCGAGCGAGCCGATCATCTCGTCCGGACACGCCGGCGGCGTGCCGGCGGCGGCGCAGAGCCGGCGCCGCGCGTCCAGCGCGAGGGCCCGGTTGCGGGCCATCAAGGCGGGCCACCCGCCGGGCACCAGTCCCGCCAGGTACTCGATCGCCATCGGCACGGTCAGCCACGCGGTCGGATCCTGGGTGCCCGTCCAGTCGAACTCGAGCCGGAAGCGCGAGCGGCCGGGTCGCTCGCCCTTGGCGCCGTGGCTGATCGTCAGGGGATGGACGTCGGCCTGGCGATCGCGGCGCACCCAGAGAAACGCCGAGCCCTTCGGCGTGCAGAGCCACTTGTGGCAGTTGCCGCTGTAGTAGGCGGCGCCGAGCGCCCGGAGATCGAGCGACACCATGCCGGGGGCGTGCGCGCCGTCGACCAGCACCAAGACGCCGCGCCGGGCGAGCTCCGCG
>JBGOVO010000336.1:0-4523 GCA_041478145.1 Methylomirabilia bacterium | reverse complement strand
TGGGCGAGGTGCAGCCGAAGGCGAGCCGAGCGAATACAAGAGAGAAGCAAGGGAGATATGCAAGTAAAGGGTGATTTTGTGAAGACCGACCGCGAAGGCGCGCTGGCCTGGGTCACCCTCGATCGGCCGCCGCTCAACCTGATCGTGCCCGAGATGGTGGAGGGGATCCGCCGCGCGTTCGAGGCGCTCCGCCGCGACCACACCGTCGGCGTCGCCGTCATCACGGGTGCCGGCCGCGCGACCACCGGCGGCATGCAGCTCCAGGTCCTGCGGGACTTCACCCCGGCTACCGCGAAGGCTTTCATCGCGAGCCTGCACGAGGCGATCAACCTGGTGCACGACGCGCCCTTTCCCACCGTCTGCATGATCAACGGCGCGTGCCTCGGGGCCGGGTTCGAGCTGGCCATGGCCTGCGACCTGCGCACGGCCGCCGCCGAGGCGATCATGGGGCTGCCCGAGATCCGGGTCGGCATCCCGTCGGTGATCGAGGCGGCCCTGCTGCCCGGCTTCGTTGGTCCCGGGCGCGCCGCGGAGATTCTGCTGACCGGAGAGCCCGTCACCGCGCGCCAGGCGCTCGACTGGGGGCTCGTCAACCGCGTGGTGCCCGCGGCCGAGCTGCGCGCGGTCACCGCGGAGCTGGCGGCACGCGTGCTCGCGTGCGCCCCCACCGCGGTTCGCCTGCAGAAGGAGCTGATCGTCCGCTGGCGCAACACCGATCAGCGGACGGCGGTGGAGTACGGCGTCAACGCCTTCGGCCAGTCGTTCGCGACCGGCGAGCCCCGCGAGGCCATGGACGCCTACCTCGGCAAGCGCAAGCCCCGCTTCGCCTCGTGATCCGCCTCGTCACCTTCGACTTCTGGGACACCCTCGTCACCGACTCCGCCGACAACCTGCGCGCCCAGCGGGCGCTGCGCGTCACCGCCATCCGGCGGGCCCTGCACGCGGCGGGCGCGGCGGTGACCGAGGTGGAGGCGGAAGAGGTCCACGAGCGCTCGGGCGTGCTGCTGGCCGAGCGCTTCTGGAGCCAGAATCGCGACCCGAGCCGCGAGGAGCAGCTGCGGATCGTGCTGGACACCAGCGCGCCCGGCATCGCCGCCCGCCTGACGCCGGCCGCGTTCGAGGCCGCGCTCGACGCCTACATCTCGCCGGTGCTGGCCCACCCGCCCGATCTGAGCCCGGGCGCCGCGCGCGCGGTGCGGGAGCTGGCCTCGCGCGGGGTGCGCCTGGGTATCGTGTCCAATACCGGCCGCACGCCCGGGGTCATCTTGCGGAAGGTGCTCGAGCGCTACGGGCTGCTCGGCTACTTCGGCGCCATCTCGTACTCCGACGAGGTCGGCGTCCGCAAGCCCGACGCGGAGATCTTCCGGGTCACCCTCGCGCGCGCGGGCGTGGAAGCGTCGGAGGCCGTCCACATCGGCGACAATCCCGACGCCGACGTGGTGGGGGCGCGGTCCATCGGGATGCGGGCGGCGCACTACACGGCGGGCTTCCGCCCGCCCGCCGCGCAGGCGGATCTCATCATTCCCGACCTCGGCATGCTGCCGGACGAGGTTTTTCGTGTTGCCTCGAAACCGGCCGGCGAGTAAGATCCTGCCGCGATGAACGTCTCCGAGCTGCGCGCAAAGATCCGCGATATCAAGGACTTTCCCACGGAGGGCATCCTCTTCAAGGACATCACCACGCTGCTCCGCGACGGTCCGGCGTGGGCCTCCGTCATCGACCATCTGGCGGCCCGGTACCACACCGCCCGGGTGGAACTCGTGGTCGGCGTGGAGTCGCGCGGCTTCATCTTCGGCGGCGCGCTCGCACATCAACTCAAGGCGGGGTTCGTCCCGGTGCGCAAGCGGGGCAAGCTGCCGGCGCGCACGATCGAGGAGGAGTACGAGCTCGAGTACGGCCGCGACGTGCTGGCCATCCACGAGGACGCGGTGCAGAAGGGCCAGCGGGTCCTCGTGGTGGACGACCTCCTCGCCACCGGTGGGACCATGGCGGCGACGCTCCGGCTCCTGGGCCGTCTCGGAGCGACGGTGGTGGGCGCCGCGTTCCTGATCGAGTTGGCATTCCTCAAGGGACGCGAACGGCTCGCCGGCCACCGGATCGACTCCCTGATCGTCTACGAGTAGGCGGGCGGAAGTAGTTGTATGATGGGCCCGGAGGCCGGACATGACCGAGCGAGCGTGGGTGGGGGGCGTGCTGGCGGTGGTCGCGGGGCTCATGCTGCCCGTTGTCGTGGGGGCCGGAGAGACGTCGCCGAAATCGGCTCAGCCGATCATCCTGAACCTGATCAACCGGCCGATCGAATCCCGCGAGCGGGCCTTCAACGAGGACATCAAGCGCGACGCGCTGGCCCCGAGACCGTCGGCCATCGACGAGTGGGAGGCTCAGCCGGACGGCTCCATGCGCAACCGGAAGACCGGGATCAGTGTCACCGTGCGGAACCCGTGCCCGGCCGGCGACATGGAGCACGAGTTCGCGCTGGCCGCCTACAACCGGGCGAAGTCCCGCCGCTGACCGCCGAGCAGCTCCCTTCCATTCGCGGCTGATGCCGTCCCGGTCCAACCGGCGACGGCTGCGATCAGGAGACTCCGGGCATGGCGATTCGAAACGTCGGCGTGCTGGGCTGCGGGCTGATGGGCTCGGGCATCGCGCAGGTGGCGGCGCAGGCGGGCTTCCCCACCGTGGTGGCCGAGGCCAGCCAGGAGCTGCTCGACCGTGGGCTGGGCGGGCTCCGCAAGGGCCTCGACGCCCTGGTCGCCAAGGCCAAGCTCGACGAGCGGGCGCGGGACGAGATCCTGGGGCGCATCAAGGGCGTGGTCGGCCTCGAGGGATTTCGCGAGTGCGACCTCGTGGTCGAGGCCATCACCGAGAGCCAGCCGCTCAAGAACGAGACCTTCGCGAAGCTCGACCGGATCTGCCCGCCGCACGCGCTGCTGGCGTCGAACACCTCGTCCTGCAACGTCACCGCGATGGCGGCGGCCACCAAGCGGCCCGGCCAGGTGCTCGGCCTGCACTTCTTCAACCCGGTGCCGCTGATGAAGCTGGTCGAGGTGGTCCAGACCATCCTCACCGACGAGAAGAGCGTGCTCGCGGCCTATGAATGGGTGCAGGCGGTCGGCAAGGTGCCGGTGCGCGCCAAGGACTCCACCGCGTTCATCGTGAACCGGCTGCTCGTTCCGTACCTGCTCGACGCCATCCGGGCCTACGAAGGCGGCCTGGCCACGCTCGAGGACATCGACCAGGCCATGAAGCTCGGCTGCGGCTACCCGATGGGGCCGTTCACGCTGCTCGACCTGGTGGGGCTCGACACCACCATGTACGTGGCCGAGGTCATGTTCGACGAGTACCGGGAACCCCGCTACGCCCCCCCGCCGTTGCTCAAGCGCATGGTGATGGCGGGACAGCTCGGTCGCAAGTCGGGCAAGGGCTTCTACGACTACTCGAAGAAGTAGGTGTGAGTCCGCGCGGCATGGACCATCTTTACTATCTGAACGACGATCAGCGGGCGATCCGAGACCTCGCGCGGGAGATCGCGCGCGAGCGCATCGCGCCGCTCGCGGCCCACGTGGACGAGACCGGGGAGTACCCGCACGAGCAGCTCAAGCTGCTGGGCCAGCAGGGGCTCATGGGGCTGCACATCCCGGAGCCCTACGGAGGCAGCGCGGCGGGGTCGCTCGCGTTCTGTCTGGCCGCGGAGGAAGTCGCCTGGGCCTGCGGCTCGACCTCGACCGTTTTCCTGGTCCAGAATCTGGGCGGCTACCCGATCATCTTCGCGGGCAGCGAGGAGCAGAAGCGCCGCTACCTGCCGCGCCTGGCCTCCGGGGAGATGACGGCCGCCTTCTCGCTCTCCGAGGCCGGCTCGGGCTCCGACGCGGCCGCGATGCAGTGCCGGGCCGTGCGCAAGGGCGACCGCTACGTGCTGAACGGCTCCAAGATGTGGGTGACGAACGGCTCGCACGCGGGCGTCATCACCGTGTTCGTCACCGCCGACCCGGGCAAGCGGGCCAAGGGCGTGACCGCGCTCCTGGTGGAGCCGGGCATGAAGGGCTTCACGGTGGGCAAGCCGGAGCGCAAGCTCGGCATCCACGGCTCGCCCACGGTGGCGCTGCACTTCAGCGACTGTGAAGTGCCGGTGGAGAACCGGCTCGGGAAGGACGGGGAGGGCTTCGAGGTCGCGATGCGCACCCTCGAGCAGTCGCGCCCCACCATCGGGGCCCAGGCCGTCGGCATCGCCCAGGCCGGCCTCGACGCGTCGGTGGCCTATGCCAGGGACCGCCGGGCCTTCGACCAGCCCATCGCCGCCTTCCAGGGCATCCAGTTCATGCTGGCCGACATGGCGATGGCGGTGCACGCCGCGCGCCTCGTCGTCCACCACGCCGCTGCCCTGATCGACCACGGGATTCCCGGCACCGCGCTGGAGGCCTCGGCGGCCAAGTGCCTGGCTTCCGACGCGGCCATGAAGGTGACCACGGACGCGGTGCAGATCTTCGGCGGCTACGGCTACACGCGGGAGTTCCCGGTCGAGC
>JBGOVO010000386.1:0-3699 GCA_041478145.1 Methylomirabilia bacterium | reverse complement strand
GCCCCAGGTGTTGAGCAGCGTCTGGGGTCGGCGCGCCCGCCAGAACTGGATCACCCAGTTGTGGTGCACGCCCACGTCGGGCAGGACGATCCCGTCGTCGGGCATCACCTGCCGGAGCGCCTGGACGACCCGCACCGGGTGCATCGGCTCGGCCTCACTGCTCCCGTGCGGGCGCACGAACTCCTCCCACTGAGCGCGCCACTTGGCGATGTCCGCCCGCCAGGCGTCGTGCGCGGATGCCCCCGGTCCGGGGCCCTCGGGGGCGGCCAGGAGCTGGCGCAGCACCGTCCGCGCGTCTCCGACGATGCCGAGGTGGACCGGGTAGTTGCGGCCGATCTCCTCGCCGTCGATGTCCACGTGGATGAGGCGGGTCGGGGGAATGTTGAACGAGTAGCCCGGGATCCAGGAGCTGCTGGAGCGATCGTCGAAGCGGACGCCGAGCGCGAGCAGCACGTCACACGTCCGCGCGGCCTCGTTGGCATGGAAGACACCATTGCGCCCGACGAAGCCCACCGCCAGAGGATCCGCCATGTCCAGCGCGCCGAAGCCGTTGGGCGAGAAGATCACCGGGATCCGCAGGCGGCGGGCGAAGGCGGTCAGCTCGTCCCCCGCTTCCGAGAGCGTCACTCCGTGGCCGACGTAGATGAGAGGGCGCCGCGCCGTGCGCAAGAGCTCGACCACCCGCTGGATCGCGCCCGGGTCGCCGCCGCTCCGGGAGCTGATCCCCATCCGCCAGGCCCCGGGCTCCGGGACGTCGACCTCCGCCTCCTCCTTGAACACGTTGAACGGCACGTCGAGGTTCACGGGGCCGGGCCGCCCGCCCAGCATGGTGGCGAACGCCTGCCGGAGCGCGGTCGGCAGCATGTCGGTCCGCGTGGGCTGCCAGCTCCGCTTCACGTACGGGCGGATGACCGACGGGAAGTCCGCCTGGAAGTGCCGGTACGTCTCCTGGAACGCCGCCCGGTTGAACTGGGAGGTGGGGATATTGGCGGTGATGGCGAGGAACGCGGACGAGTCCATGAAGGCGCAGGCGAGCGCGATGGGCATGTTCGCCGACCCCGGGCCGCACGAGGTCAGCGTCGCGACCGGTCGGTGCGCCACCCGGAAATATGCATCGGCCATGTGCCCGGCCGTCTGCTCGTGGCGCGTCGAGATGGTCCGGATGGCGTCCGTGCGGTCGTAGAGGGCGTCGAGCAGCCCCACGTTGCCGTGGCCGCAGAGGCCGAAGACGTACGGAACCTTCTCGCGGGCCAGGTACTCGACGATGATCTCACCACCATTCGGCATCGAACTCTCTCCTGTTGGCCGTCAGTCTCGCGTGAGCGTTGGTGGCGCGGTGGCACGGGGACTTCATTTCCGTGGCTCGAGCGCCCCGTGGCTCGGGCCCACGCCAACCGGCGCCGGAGCCCGGTTGAGGATGAGCCCGAACAGCCTCTTGAATTCCTCCGTGGGCCGCGCGCCGAAGAGCGGATCGTCGTTCGCCTGAAAGGCGGCGTCGATCGGCTGCCAGTCCGCCTCGGTGAGCCTCTGTTCCGCCAGCGGGAGGACGACGTCCTCTTCCAGCCGCATGTGCCGCCAGTGAAAGTCGACGTACTCCGTGACGGCCGCCGCAAACGCGTCGATGGCCACCGCCCCACCCACCCGGCACCGCGAGAGCAGGTAGCGGAGGTCCCGGATCAGCTCCTCGCCTCGCGCGTGATCGCGCTCCAGGACGTCGAGCGCTTCGTCCGCCTCCGTGCAGCGGCGACGGAGCGCCGAGAAGAGGTGCTCGTCTTCCTTCGGGTGGTGAAAGCGGTTCGAGAAGCCCTCGATATAGTCGAGGATCAGGGTGAAGAGATCGTAGTCCGGTCCAAGCCCACGGTCGCGGGCATCCCGGGCCAGGAAGCCGAGGCTTTGGGTGACCGCCCACAGCGATCGGTGCTCTTCTCGGATGATCGACGGCGTAGTGGTCATGGTTCCCCTCCCCAGGTGATCACCGCCGCCGTCTTCCGGAAGGGGGCGATCCACCCTCCGTCGCGGCGTACGAGCCGCTCGCGGAGAAACGTGGCGAGATAGGTGCGGGATCCCGGATCCGAAAGTCCGAGATAGGTCATCCAGAAGTCGCAGGCTTCGGCCAGGTCCGTGAACGGCTGGTCGGAGTGGTACGTGATCTCCGTGACGTGGGGACGGAGCCCCAGAGCCCGGAGAGCCGCCGCGGTGTCATCGTCCTCGCAGCGGTGCCCGTACGGACGGCGCAGCAGGGCCGGGTACAGCTCGCGGAAGAAGAACTTGTCCTCACCCTGAGAGGCCGTGATGTCCCGCACCAGGACGACGAGGCGCCGCGCCACCCGTCCCACTTCCCGAAGAAAGACGGAGTCCGCGCGCAGCAGGCCCCCGACGTGGGCGCAGAGCACCAGATCGTGGGGGCGCACCGGAACCTCGCCCCACGCCGCCTCCACCACCGTGAGATTGCCGAGTCCGGCCTCGCCCGCCCACCGCCGCAGCCCATGGGCCATGGCGGACGACGGCTCCAGCGCGGTCACCTCGGGCAGGCGGCGGGCAAGCGGCACCGCCAGGGCCCCGCACCCGGCGCCCACATCGAGCGCGGTCCGGCAGGCGTCGAGGCCGGGGCCGATCGCTTCGAGAACGCGCGCGGCGTAGTCACCGCGCTCGGCGGCCCGCCGGTACCAGGCCACCGTCCGGTCGGTCCAGAACGCCGATCGCGGCGCGTCGGGACGCGGCCGGCAGGCACCCCCCGACCTGAAGACCAGACCCTGCGCGCGCGGCTCGTCAGGGAGACCGGGCTGCGCTTCCGGACGGTCGGTTGGATCGCGCTCGGGGCGCTCGTCGTCACGGGCCTGCTCAACCGGTGGATGCATCCCGTCCTGCTCTCCTCCCCGCGCTTTCACTGGAAGCTCGGGCTCGTGATCCCGGTGATCGTCCTGCTCGGCCGGTCGCTCTTCAGGTAGCCGGCTCCGACTTCTCCAGCTCACGGATCACCGCCTCGAGCCGCCGCGAGGTGTCGCGCACGTACTCGTAGAGGTGCTTGTGCATGAGGGCCAGCGTGAGGGCCTGCCGAAGGGCCCGCGGCCGTCGGCACGCGGTCTCGAGACACATCGCGAGGGTCAGCCATGCCCGCCGCGGCGAGGCGCGCAGCAGACAGGTCCACAGGATGCGCCGGAAGACCGCCAGGTCGTCGCGCCTGGCCACCAGCCTCGACTCGCGGAGGCCGCCACGGTTGAGAATGAGCGCCATCGCCCGCCGGCGGTAGTTGCGGTAGCCGTACAGGCGGCGCAGGAGCGTCCGGTACCCCTCGTAGAGCTCCCGGCGCGACATGCCGGCCGGAACGATATTGGTGAAGACGAACTGGTCGCCCACCGACTCGGCGATCAGCCGCCCGGTGGCCTTGAGTCGCGCGTGGAGGGGCGTCTTCGGCACCGCGTTCAGCATGCCGGTCATGGAGATGGGGATACGGGCCCGCTGGATGAACTGGAACTGCTCCTCGAAGATGGACGGATCGTCGTTGTCGAACCCGACGATCATGCCGGCCATCACCTCGATCCCGGCGGCCTGGATCCGGTGGACGGCGGCCACGATGTCCTCGCGCATGTTCTGGGACTTGTTGGACTCGGCGAGGCTCGCCTTCCGGGGTGACTCGATGCCCACGAAGATCGTCGCGAAGTGGGCCCGCTTCATGAGCGCGAGCAGCTCGTCGTCCTG
>JBGOVO010000378.1:0-3807 GCA_041478145.1 Methylomirabilia bacterium | reverse complement strand
CTCGGCGACGACGGCATAGGTGCCCGGTGCGACCAGGGTGAAGGTGAAGCGCCCCTGATCGTCCGCGGTCGTCCGGCCCGCGACCCGGCCGTCGGTGGTCTCGAGTCGCAGGCGTGCCGCTGGTAGCGGGCGCTCCAGCGCGTCCTTGACGACGCCGGTCACGACACCGGGGGGCGGCGCGGCCCCCCCCGCCACGGGGCCCATGACGAGCAACAGGGCGATCGTTGAAGTGAGCCACAAGCGCATGAGCGTCGTTCCCCTGGGAGCACGGCGTGAGTTGCCGGTGCGGCCGCGACGGCCGCCGATTCAGGTCGACCAGGCGACTACGCTTGAGGTGGGGCGCGTGGAGCGTCGGGTGATGCCGGGGCGATGAGAACTGCCAGGGGCGGGGCTGCCTGCGGCCGCTCTCGCGTCGGTGCCGCCGAACAGTCGTGGCGCGAAGGCGGTGACGTCACCGCCACGGAGTGGGCGGCGTCCTGCTGGAGGGGACAGTCGGGGCTGCAGAATCCGGGGACGCTCCGGTCCTCGTCAAGCGTCGGCGGGATGCCGGCGACCACGAGCGTGGCGGCGACGAGCAGCAGCAGCGCGGCCCGACCGAGGGCGAGCATGGCCTGGCGATGGTGGAAGAACCCGGGCTGCTCGTCAAGGGGATCTGGTGACGCCCTGCGTCAAGCGCCTATCGAGAACGCGGATCTGCTAACGTTCCTGAGACGCAAGAGACCAAGCGAGGAGGCGCATCGTGATCTGGGGAATGACGACATCGACATTTACCTTTGTGCACGTGTTGCTGAGCTTGATCGGGATCGGCGCGGGACTGATCGTCATGGTCGGTCTGCTCACCGGCAAACTGCTCGGCCGCTGGAACACCTTGTTCCTGGTGATGACGGTGGCCACGAGCGTGACCGGCTTCGGCTTTCCGTTCGATCACTTGCTGCCCTCGCACAAGGTCGGCATCATATCGTTGGTGATCCTGGCGGTGGCGATCGTCGCGCGCTACGGGCTTCACCTCGCCGGTGCATGGCGGCGGATCTACGTGGTCTGCGCCGCCGTCGCGCTCTATCTGAACGTCTTCGTCGGGGTCGTGCAGGCGTTCCTGAAGGTGCCGGCCCTGGCCGCGATGGCTCCGAAGCAGACCGAGCCGCCATTCGTGGTCACGCAGCTCGTGGTCCTGGCGCTCTTCATCGCGCTCACCATCGTGGCGGTGAAGAAGGCCAGGGGCTGACGCGATCAGCCCTTCCGGGACCCCTTGCCGTCCTTGTGGGCCAGCGCGACCGCGGCCTCGGGCGTGAGCACGCGGAAGGCCATGGTCTCGACGAGGTAGAGCCGCACGACCTTGTCGGTGTGGCTCTGGTAGGCGATCGACAGGTCGCTCCCGATCGTGAGCTCGAAGTCCCCCTTGCGGAGGCTCAGCACCACCGCGCCGTTGACCGCCGGCGCCCACACGAGCGGGCCGTCCACCAGCTTCCGGACGACGTTCAGCACCGGGTAGCCGCCGTCGCCCACCGCCTGGGTGAGCCCGGTGTAGTAGCGGGGCCCCATGGCGATGGCGTAGGGCCCGTCCACGCCGGCTAGCCGCAAGAGCCGCGTCGCCTCAGCGATGCTGTGCGGATACGCCTGGTAGTCGTCGGGAATCGGCAGGATGGGATGGGCGGAGGCCTGGTCGATGCCCTTGATGCCGCCGGCCGCGTAGCCGTGGAAGATCGCGGTGTCCTCGGCGTAGGCGATGCGGGTGGCGGCGTCGATCAGGGGCTGGAGCTCGGGGTCCTCCGATCCGCGCTCGACCGCGTCCATCTCCTCGCGCGACAGGTCGAAGTACGAGCGCAGCTCGACGAGGGGCAGCACCTGGCGCCGGGAGGCCTCGATGTCGGCGACCGGCGCGCTGCCGAGCGCCTCCCGGCGCCCGGTGCTCACGGCGGCGGCGGTGGGACCCAGCGGCCCGTCGAAGTCCACGAGCTTCCGGCCGGCGAGCTTCAGCTTGAGGACGCGGGTGGCCTCAGCGTCGATCTCCTTCCACGCCGCGGTCGAGATGGGCGCGAGCTCCCGCTTCAGGTTGTTCACAGCCCCTGCCCCCCCTTCAGACTGCCGATGCCGAGCGAGCCTCCGCCTCCGGCCGCCGCGTCAGCGCCTCCGTCACCACCGCCGGCGCCGGCCTGCTCCCGGGCCACGAGCGAGCCGCTCGTGAAGAGGTACTCCTTGAGGCGCGCGCCCATCGTGGCGTCACGCCGCCGGTACCACTCGAGCAGCATGGCGAAGTGCTCCTTCTCCTCGTCGCGGTTGTGGGCCAGGATCTCCTTCAGCTCTTGATCGGTCGCCGCGTCGACGCGCTGATCGTACCAGTCGGCCGCCTCCAGCTCTTCCTGCATGGAGGTGAGCGCCCGGTGGTTGTCCAGGGTCTCCGGCCGCAGCTTGTTTTCCGATTCGTGATATCCCGCCGAATTCGCCATCGCCGCTCCTTTGAGAGACTGTCCGCCCGCCACTGGGGCGCCGGTCGGGCGAGGTCACGATACCCCAGCACCAACCGCGCTTCAACCGAGGCCTGCCGGCCGTTCAAAGCTGCCCTCAGGCGTCCATCCGGCGCTCCTCGAGGTCCAGCTCCCGTTCCAGCCTCCGCAGCACGTCGTCGTCGATCGCACCCTCCGCCCGCAGGCGCAGGAGGGCCTCGCGCTCCGAGTCGATGACGGTGCGGTGGATCTCGTGGTGCTCGATGATCTCCCGGTCCTCTTCGCCGGAGCCCGACGCGTCGCGCTGCCGCTCGACGTGCTCGGACCGGTGCTGGTACGTGTCGCGCAGCCGGTCGAGCAGCGGGCGGTGGCCCGGCCACACCGGGTAGAGCTGATCGATCCGCCGCGTGGCGGCCTCCACCAGCTCCTGGCGCGCACGGGCCTCTTCCTCGCGCAGCTCGGAGTCGGTGCCGAGGCGGAGCCGCCGGATCAGCCACGGCAGGGTGAGCCCCTGGCCCAGGAGCGTGAACACGATGACGGTCAGGGTTACGATCAGGAGCGCTTCGCGGGCGGGGAACGGCCCGCCGCCGGGCAGGGTCAGCGGGAGGGCCAGCGCGACCGCGAGGGAGACGACGCCGCGCATCCCGGCCCAGGACAGCACCAGCGAGTGGGCGAGCAGTCGGGGCGGGCGGGGCTCGCGACGCACGAGGGGCGCCAGGAGCTCGGTCGGGAAGATCCAGAGCGCGCGGACCACGACCAGGACCACGCTCACCACGATGCCGATGCCCACCAGCTCGATCGCGGTCGCGGGCGCGAGCGCGCGCAGGAGCAGGGGTACCTCGAGTCCGGTGATGATGAAGACCATCCCGTTCAGCAAGAAGGTGATCGTCTCCCACACCGCGCGGCCGGTCAGGCGGGCGTCGGGCCCCATGATGCGCGAGCTGCGACGGCCGAGGTAGAGCCCGGCGGCCACCGTCGCGATCACCCCGGAGGCGCCCAGCGCCTGGGCCGGGAGGAAGGCGGCGTAGGGCGTCAGCAGCGAGATCGTGATCTCGACCGGGGTGTCCTCGATGCGCGCGCGGATCTGCCCGATGATCCAGCCCACCGCCAGGCCGATCGCGGAGCCGCCGGCCATGGCGCCCGCGAAGGTCGCGACGCCGGTGGACGGCTTGAACGAGCCCCCGACGGCGACCGCGATCGCGATGCTGTAGATCGTCAGCGCGGTCGCGTCGTTCAGGAGGCTCTCGCCCTCGAGGAGCGTGACGCTCCGTCGCGGCACCGCGAGGCGGGCCGCGATCGCGGTGGCCGCGATCTCGTCGGGCGGCGCGACGATCGCGCCGAGCGCGATGGCGACCGCCCACGGGAT
>JBGOVO010000044.1:0-15432 GCA_041478145.1 Methylomirabilia bacterium | reverse complement strand
CTACCCGGGGCTCGGGCGGCTCGGTACGTCTCAAGAGCGATCTCGCGGAGGTCCTGGGCGTGCCGGAGACGGCGGTGCGCGTGGTCGCCCACGACGTGGGCGGCAACTACGGCACCCGCAACAGCTCCTACCCCGAGTTCGCGCTGGTGGTCTGGGCGGCGAAGCGCCTCGGCCGGCCCGTCAAGTGGACGGGCGACCGGCGCGAGGCCTTCCTCACCGACTACCAGGCCCGCGACCTCGTGTCCGGGATGGAGCTGGCGCTCGACGCGCAGGGCAACTTCCTCGCGCTGCGGGGGGTGAACACCAGCAATGTCGGCGCGCACGCGGTCACCTTCGTGCCGCTGAACAAGGGGCGCGAGCTGGCCACCAGCGTGTATCGGCTTCCCGTCGCCGCCGTCCGCGGGCGCGCCGTGCACAGCAACACGTCGCCGCTCTCCGCCTACCGGAGCGCGGGCCGCCCCCAGGTGATGTTCGTGATCGAGCGGCTGATCGACCTGGCCGCGCGGCGGCACGGCTTCGACCGGGTGGCGCTGCGGCGGCGTAATCTCGTGCCCGCCCGCGCGATGCCGTACACCAACCCGTTCGGCATCGTCTACGACAGCGGCGACTACCTGGCCGCCCAGGACCGCGCGCTGGCGCTGGCCGACTGGGCCGGCTTCGAGACGCGCCGCCAGGAGGCCCGGCACCGGGGCCGCTACCGCGGCATCGGCCTCGCCAACTACATCGAGATCGCGACCGGCGCGCCGCGCGAGCGCGCGCACGTCACCGCGCGCCCCGACGGATGGATCGACGTGGTCATCGGCACCCTGTCGGCCGGGCAGGGCCACGAGACCGCCTTCGCCCAGCTCATCGCCGAGTGGCTCGGGGTGGAGCCCGATCGCGTGCGGCTGATCACGGGCGACACCGATCTCGTCCCGGTCGGCGGCGGCTCGCATTCCGGCCGCTCCATGCGGCTGGGGGGCGTGGTGATGGCGAAGGCGGCGGACCGGCTCGTCGAGAAGGGCGCGCGCATCGCGGCGTGGCTGCTCGAGTCGGCGGTGGCCGATCTGGAATTCTCCGGGCGGCGCTTCGGGGTGCGGGGCACCGATCGCGCCGTCGACCTGTTCGAGGTCGCGGCCGCCGCCCGGCGGAGCGACGCGCCGGAGCCGCTGCGGGGGCCGCTCGATGGGGAGTGCGACGAGACGGCGAGCACGCCCTCGTTCCCCTACGGCTCCGCGGTGTGCGAGGTCGAGGTGGATCCGGACACCGGCGCGGTCGAGATCGTCCGCTACACGTCGGTGGACGACGTGGGCCGCGCCATCAATCCCATGATCGTGCACGGCCAGACCCACGGCGGGATCGCCCAGGGCGTGGGGCAGGCGCTCTGGGAGCACTGCGACTACGACGCCGAGACCGGCCAGCTCCGCTCCGCGACGTTCATGGAGTACGCGATGCCGCGCGCGGACATGCTGCCGGCCTTCACCACCGAGATCAGCGAGGTGGAGTCGACGTCGAACCCGCTCGGCCTCCGGGGCGGGGGCGAAGGCGGGACGACCCCGGCCCTCGGCGCGGTGGTCAACGCGGTCGTGGACGCCCTCGCCCCGCTCGGCGTGGAGCACCTCGAGATGCCGGTGACGCCGGAGCGCGTCTGGACCGCGATCCGGTCGGCGGCGGCCGGCTGACCGGCGCCCGCCTCAGCGCGTCCGGTCGCGCAGCCAGTCCGGCAGCGGAGGCACCCGCGCGTCGACCTGACGCAGGTTGTAGTAGGCGATCGCGGGGCGGTAGGCGTCGAACACGCGGCGCAGCTCGCCGATCGGCTCCGGGTGCACGTCGACCCGGAGATCCACGTGGGCGAAGGGCCGGTCCTCGTAGACGAGCAGCGCGGCGGATTGCTGGCCCCCGTGCTGGCCGCCCGCATCCCGCCCCGCCTCGATCGCGCGCATCAGCCGCTCTTCCAGATCCTCGCCCGGATCCGCGGTGAACGCGCCTTCCATGGCCTCGAGGATGTGCTCGCCGGTGAGATAGTTGCCGAGCACGATGTAGCCGTCGCGCGCGCGGTGGCCGGCCCAGTCCCGATTCATCGTGCCGCTGCGGGCCGCCGCGAAGCCGTCGGCGTCGATGACGCCGAGCTGCCGGTACTCCGCGTACGGATCGCCCTTGACCAGCTCCTCGACCACCGCGGGCGCCTTGTAGCCCACCCCGAGGAGCCGGAGAGCCATGTAGCCGAGCCGCGCATCCGCGATGGCCATGATCGCGACCGGGTCGCGGTGCCGATGCCCAGCCGGCCCGTCCGCGCGCACCGCCCGACCACCGTGAAGGTATGGAACTCGACGCCGGGCGGCCGGCGCGCGGACACGGGAGACGTCACGCCCGGCCCACCGCCGCCGGATCGACGTAGTCGGGCCGGACGGCGTAGGGATAGGGGCCCTCGACCGTCTTGCCCTCGGCGAATCGCCCGAGACGGAACGCGTCCAGGTCGACGGTCTTCGCGCGCCCGTCGGTGATCAGCTCCGCCATGCACGCGCCGACCGCGGGGGCGATCTTGAAGCCGGAGCCGCTGAAGGCGGTGGCGAGATACAGCCCGTCGATCCCGTCCACGCGCCCCAGGATGGCGTGGTGGTCCGGGCTGTAGCCGTCGAAGGCGCGATAGCCGCGGGCGAGGGTCGCGCGCTCCATGGCGGGAATGCGATGGGTGAGCAGCCCGGCCCCGAGCCCGGCCGCGTGCGGCGGCAGCCCGGTCCCGAGCGTGTCCGGATCGATGTCCCACTCCTGGCACGGCACCCCGACGAGGGTCAGGCCCCCGGCCTCCGGCCGAAAGTAGTTCCCCTGCACGTTGTCGATGAAGACCATGTGCGGGTCCCGCAGCTCCGCGGGCCGCGTCACCGCCACCGTATCGATGGCCTTCGGCCGCGCCGGCAGAGGGAGGCCGATCTCCTCGCAGAGCCGTCGCGACCAGGCGCCTGCCGCGACCACGACGCTGCCCGCGTCGATGCGGCCGGCCGAGGTCTCGACGCCCAGCACGCGGCTCTCGCGGCGATCGATCCGCGTCACCGCGGTCCACTGCAGGACGCGCGCGCCCAGCTCGACGGCCCGGCGGCGGAAGCCCTCCACCGTCTCGGCGGGATTCGCGTAGCCGCTGTCGGGCTCGTAGGCGGCCGCCCCTACGTCGTCCACGTGGGCGAAGGGCTGCAGGTCGCGGAGCTCGGCGGGCGTGATCGCGCTCGTCGGGACCCCGATGCGCTTGAGCATCTCCACGTTCCGCCGCAGGTTGTCCACGAATTGCGGCGCCACCACGTTGACGAAGCCGGTATGGGTGAACACGGGCGGCCCGCCCATCAGCTCGGCCCAGTGGCGGAACATCGGGAAGCTGGACCAGGCCAGCCGCGCGTCCCACTCGTTGGTGTAGTGCATGCGCACGAGCGCGCTCGACCGCCCCGAGGCGCCCCCCGCGAGCGCGCCCTTCTCCACGAGCACGACCTTGACGCCCTTCGCGGCCAGCGCGTACGTGATGCTCGCGCCGTTGACGCCCCCGCCGACCACCACCACCTCCGCCGTGTCGCTCATCGGTCGCGCGGCGCGCGCGCCTACCGCACCAGCGCCCGCGTCGCGGCCAGGTTCGCTTCGGTGGGGGTCTTGAGCACCAGCACCGCGTCGTCGAAACCGAGGTCGCGGAGCTGCTGGAGGCGCTGGGCGGCCGCCGCGGGGGCGCAGCGCAGGTGGAACGGGGCGTCGTCGTCACAGACCTCGGTCGGCGCCGAGAGATCGATGACGATGTTCGTGACGACCGCCCGCTTCCCGCCCGCGGCGCGATAGCGCCCGATGCCCTCGGTGAGCGTGTTCAGGCTGGTCTTGGCCGCCGAGGCGATCCAGCCGTCGAACTCCCGCGCCGCCCGCGGGATCCAGCGCTCACCCTTCCAGCTCCCGATCAGCACCGACGGGCCGCCGAGGGCGGCCGGCCACGGGGTGAGGGCGGCCGGGCCGACCTTCTCTCCGCGCCACAGCCGGCGCATCAGCGGGAGAGCCTCCTCGAGGGCGCGCATCCGCCGGCTGAAGTCGAGGCCGACCGCGTCGAAGTCCGCCGGGGTCGACCCCGCGCCCACGCCGAGCAGGAGCCGCCCCTCGCAGACCAGGTGCGCGGTGAGGATGCGATGCGCCAGCTCCACCGGGTTGCGCAGCGGGACCTGCAGCACGCAGGTGCCGATCTCGATTCGCCTGGTGACGGCGGCGGCGACCGAGACGCCGATCAGGGGATCGGGCAGGATGAAGCCTCGGTTCATCGCATCGAAGAACCAGACGCTGTCGAATCCCACCTGCTCGATGGTCCGCGGCCCGGCGACCAGCGACTCTCCGGTGAGGGGCGAGCCGTTCGGCCCGGCGGTGGGCAGGCAGACTCCGAGCCTCACGCGCTCTCCTTCGGCACCCGATAGCCGCGCGTGTCGCTCGCTCCGCCGTCCTTGTAGGCGACGATGCGCGTCGGCGAGGCGTGCGTCCCGAGCAGCCGGAGCACCTGATCCCCCACCACGCGGAACGAGTGCGGCGTGTCCGGCGGGAGCGCGATGGTGTCGCCCTTGCCGAGCCGGACCGCGCGGTCTTCCTGCCCATCGATCCACGCCTCGGCCTCGCCGTCCAGGATGTGCAGGATCTCGAGATACGGGTGCGAGTGCACGGGGGCCACGTAGCCGGGCCGGGCGGTCTGGATCCCGGTGCGCACGGGCGTGCTGCCGGCGTCGTCGCCGATGATCGGCTGGTAGTGGGACAGCGGGCCGAAGCTGACCTGCTCGGTCTCCTCGAGTCGGACCACGCGGGGCTCGCTCATGGGGGGTGCCTCCTCGGAGCGGATTCTAGCGCAGGAGTGTTGCCCAGCGCACCCCGCCGTGATAGAGGAACCGTGGTTTCGGCCAGGAGGAGACCATGCCCACGGCGCTGATCGACGGGATCGAGGTCAACTACGTCACCCACGGCTCCGGCCCCGCCCTGCTCATGCTGGCGCCCGGCGGCTTCGACGCCACCATGGAGAAGTGGACGACGGCGGGGGTCTGGAAGGGGATGCGGCCGCTCGACACGCTGTCGAGCCAGTTCACGCTGGTCGCCTACGACCGCCGCGAGTCGGGCACCTCCGGCGGGCGCGTGGAGCGGCTCACGTGGGCGCTGTTCGCCGACCAGGCCAAGGCCCTGCTCGATCATCTGGGGATCCGCGAGGCCTATGTCCTCGGCGGCTGCATGGGCTGCTCGGTCGCGCTGGCGTTCGCGGCGCGCTACCCGGAAGCCACCCGCGCCCTCATCCTGCACTGGCCGGTGGGCGGGTACCGCTGGAGGCTGAACGGCGGGGACCGCTTTGCGCGGCACGCGCGCTTCGCCCGGGACAACGGGCCGGCCGGCGTGGTCAAGCGCGCGCACGAAGGCCGGTCGTTCTGGCAAGACCCGGAGGCGGGCCCGTGGGCCTCGGTCATCGTCCACGACGAGCGCTTCGCGGGGGCGTTCGCGCAGCAGGACGCCGAGCGATACGTGGGCCTCGTGGCGGCGAGCGGGCGCACCCTCTTCGATCGTGATATGCCGCCCGGCGCCGAGCCGGAGGAGATCCTGGCGATGAAGGTGCCCGCGCTGATCCTGCCGGGCGACGATCCGGCGCACGCCGCCTCGGGGGCTTTCTATCTGCGCGAGCTGCTGCCGCACCCGGAGTTCTGGCCGGTCATGCCGCCCGAGCAGACGCCCGATCGGGTGCGCGACCGCATCCTGGAGTTCGGCCGCGCCCACAAGTAGCGCGCCCGAGCCGCCGTGCGGAGGGCCGGCTCTGCTCAGCCGAGCATCCAGTGGCCGCCGTCGGCGCTGATGGTCTGCCCGGTCACGTAGGCGGCGTCGTCCGAGACGAAGAACAGCACCGCGCGGGCGATCTCCTCGGGGGTGCCGAGGCGGCCGAGCGCGATCGAGTCGAGCAGGCTCGCCTGGCCGGCCGCGCCCATGGCCTCCCACTGCGTCTCCGAGGCCGGATTCGAGCGCAGGAAGCCCGGGGCCACCGAGTTCACCCGGATGCCGTGGCGCCCCAGCTCCCGCGCGGTCTGCCGGGTGAAGCCGATCAGCCCGGCCTTGGCGGCGGCGTAGGCCTGGATGCCGGTGAGGCTGTAGGAGCGCCCCGCGCCGGAGGAGATGTTGACGATGGCGCCGCGCCCCGCGCGCTTCATCACCGGCGCCACCGCGCGCGTGAAGTGGAAGGCCCCGTCCAGGTTGATCGCGAAGATCTCGCGCCAGTCCGCGTCGGGCACCTCCTCGACGGGGCGCATCGTCTGGCCCGCCACGCCGCCCGCGGTGTTGACGAGCGCGTCGATACGTCCGGCCGCCCCCTCGACGCGGGCCACGAAGGCGGCGACCGCCGTGGCGTCCCGGACGTCCACCACCGCGGCGTGGCCCGCCCCGGCCGTCACCGCGTCCACCGCGCCGCGCGTCGCCTCGAGCGACTCCGCGCGCACGTCGCAGGCCCACACGAGGGCGCCCTCGCGAGCCAGCTCGACACAGATCGCGCGGCCGATGCCGTGCGCGGCGCCGGTCACGATGGCCACCCGCCCGTCGAGCCGCACGGCTAGAGCTGGCCGCGCAGGCGCGGGTCGAGCGCGTCGCGGAGCCCGTCGCCGAGCAGGTTGAAGCCGAGCACCGCGACCATGATGGCGAGGCCCGGCACGGTGGCGATGTGGGGCGCGACGAGAAGGAAGTCGCGCCCGCTCGAGACCATGAGCCCCCAGGACGGCGTCGGCGGCTGCACCCCCAGGCCCAGGAACGACAGCGCCGCCTCGACCAGGATCGCATTGGCCATGAAGAGCGTGGAGTAGACGATCACGGTGGGCAGGATATTGCGCAGCACGTGCCGGGTGAGCACGCGGCCGGCGGAGGCCCCGAGGGCCCATGCCGCCCGCACGTACTCGGCCTCCCGCGCGGTGAGCACCGCGCCGCGCACGAGGCGGGTGGCGGTGGGCGTGCCCCAGATGCCCACCGCGATCGTGGTGTTCAGCACGCCGGGCCCGAGGGCGGAGACCACCGCGATGGCCAGCAGCAGATAGGGAAAGGCGAGCAGCACCTCGACGATCCGCATGATGACGACGTCGATCCAGCCGCCCGCGAAGCCGGCCACGCAGCCGAGCGTCAGGGCCAGCCCGAGGGCGATCGCGACCGACACGAGCCCGACCAGGAGCGCCACGCGGCTGCCGTGGATCACGCGCGAGAGAATGTCCCGCCCGAACTCGTCCGCCCCCAGGAGGAACTTGCCCCCCGGGCGCGTCCGCTTCTCGACCAAGCTCTGCTTGGTGGGATCGGCGGGCGCCAGCCACGGCGCGCCGGCCGCCGCCACGACCAGCAGCGCCACCAGGGCGAGCCCCGCCATGGCGAGCCGGCTGCGCCGGAAGCGCTGCCAGGCATCGGCGGAGAGCGTCGCGGGCGAGGGCGCCGCCATCGTCCTGATCGAAACCGCGCCGATCGCCATGGAGGACCTAGCCCTGCCGCGCGATGCGCGGATCGAGCGCCCCGTAGGCGAGGTCGACCACCAGGTTGATCACCACGAAGGCCAGCGCGAAGACGAGCACCGCGCCCTGCAGCAGCACGTAGTCGCGGGCGAAGATGGCCTTGACCATGAGACGCCCGAGCCCGGGCCAGGAGAAGACCGTCTCGGTGAGCACGGCGCCGCCCATGAGCTGGCCCGCCTGCAGGCCCAGCAGCGTCAGGATCGGGATCGCCGCGTTGCGCAGGGCGTGCTTGGCCACCACCAGCCGCTCGGCCACGCCCTTGGCGCGCGCGGTGCGCACGTAGTCCTCGCGGAGCACCTCGAGCACGCTCGAGCGGGTCATCCGCGCCACCATCGCCACCGACGGCAGGGCGAGCGTCACCGCGGGGAGCACGAGGTGGCTCGGCGAGCCCATGCCGCCGACCGGCAGCCACGGCAGCCAAAGCGCGAAGACGACGATCAGCACGAGCCCGGTCCAGAACACGGGCATGGACAGGCCGAACAGCGAGCCCACGCGGGCGGCCGCGTCGAAGAGCGAGTCGGGCCAGACCGCGGAGACCACGCCCGCGCCCACCCCGGCGGCCGCCGCGAGCACGAGGGCGGCGACGGTCAGCTCGAGGGTGGCCGGCCAGGCGTCGGCCAGCTCGTCGACGACGGGACGGTTCTGCTGGATGGAGCGGCCGAGGTCGCCGCGCGCGACCCGCCCCACGTAGGCGGCGTACCGGACGGCCAGCGGCTTGTCGAGGCCCAGGTAGGCGCGCAGCCGGGCCACCGCCTCCGGAGTGGCGTGCTCACCCAGCATGAGGGCCACCGCGTCGCCCGGGATCAGCTCGACCGTGAGCATGACCACGAACACCACCCCCAGCAGCACGGGCACCGCCAGCAGCAGGCGGCGCGCGATGAACGTCAGCACGGCCGCCGCGGCGCTACTTGTCCAGCCAGACCTTGCCGAGCCAGAGGTTGTACTCGACCGGGTGCACCGTGAACCCCTTGACGCCGGCGCGCGTGACCACGATCTCCTTGGTGTTGTACACCGGGATCCACACCATCTCCCGGGCGAGGATGTCCTGGGCTTCCCCGTAGAGCTTCTCGCGCTCGGTCTGGTTGAGGCTCCGGCGCGCCTGCTCGACGAGGGCGTCGACCTTCGGGTTGGCGTAGCGCGAGGTGTTCCAGCCCGTGGGCGGGACCTGCTTGCTGTGGAAGAGCGCGTACAGCGAGTAGTCGGCGTCCGCGTTCGACGTCACCCACCCGAGCGTGAACATGTGGTCCTTGAACGAGGCGGAGCGGAACTGGGTGAAGACGGTCGCCCACTCGAGGAACTGCACCTTGGCCTCGACCCCGACCTCCTTGAACATGGCCTGGATGGCCTCGGTGATCTCGCCGTCCTTGGGATAGCGGCCGCGCGCGGCGAGCCACGAGAGCGAGAGGCGCTGCCCGCCCTTCTGGAGCACGCCGTCGGACCCGGGCGTCCAGCCGGCCTGGGCCAGGAGGGCCTTGGCCTTCGCGCGGTCGAAGGGGTACAGCCGCTCGAGCTGCATGTCCTTGAAGCCGAACACGCTCGGGGCCAGCACGCCGCGGGCCGCCACCGCCGAGCCCTCCAGGATGTTCTCGAGGATCGCCTTCCGGTCGACCGCGTGGAGCAGGGCGGTGCGCACGCGCACGTCGTCGAGCGGCGGCGTGCTCGCGTTCATACCCGCGAAGACCACGCGGCCTCCCACCACTTCGTGCACCACGAACTTGGGATCGCGCCTGAGCGCGGGAAGCTGGGCCGGGGCGGGCAGCAGCACCATGTCCGCGTCGCCGGTCTGGAGCGCGATCATGCGCGCGCCCTCTTCCGGCACCACCTTGAAGATCACGCGGTCGAGCAGGGCCTTGTCGCCCCAGTAGTCCGGGTTGCGCTCGAGGATCACGTGGTTATTGGTCTTCCACTCCACGAAGCGGAAGGGCCCGGTGCCGACGGGCGCCCGGCTGAAGCTCTCCCCCATCTTCTGCACCGCGGTCGGGGAGACGATGCCCGTGCAGTACATCGCGAGCGTTCGCAGGATCGGTCCGTAGGGCTCCCGGGTCGTCACGTCGACCGTGAGGTCGTCCACGACGTCCGCGCCACTGAGCGAGCCCGCGAGACTGGCCCAGCGGGCGGGCGGGGTGCCCCGCAGGGCGCGGTCGAAGGTGAACTTCACCGCGGCCGCGTTCAGCGGCGTGCCGTCGTGGAACTTGACCCCCGGCCGCAGCTTGAAGCGCACCTTGGTGGGCGAGAGCACCTCGTAGGAGGTCGCGAGCGCCGGGCGGATCTGCATCTTCTCGTCCATCGTGAGCAGCGGCTCGAGCATGTTGAAGTAGACCCACGCGCCCGGCGCGGTGGTCTCGAGCTGGGGATCGAGCGAGACCGGGTCGGTCGGCCGCACGATCGTGAGCGTGCCTCCCGGCTTCTGGGCCTCCCCGGGGGGCGGCGCGACGAGGCCGGCGGCGACGGCGAGGGCGAAGACGATCGAGAAGGCCAGCGCGATGCGGGCTCGCATCATGAGCGGTTCTCCTTTTCCACGAGGGCGACGAGCGGGTCGAGGTTGCTCCAGTCCATCTGGCGGCGACCGTCTTCGAGATCGCGGATCAGCTCGATGAGCCGCCGCGTGAGCGGCAGCGCCACCCCGAGCGCCTCGCCCTTGCGCACGAGCACGCCGAGCTGGCCGTCCACCTCGGTCTTGCGCTTGCGCACCGCGAGGTCTCTCCAGATGCCGGTCTTCGTCTTGGTGTGCTGCCGATAGTGGGCCGCGATGGCGGCCATCGCGCGCGTCCGGGCCGCCGCGTCGCCCGCGAGCGCGGCGCGATACCAGGCCGGATCGAACTCGTCGAAGGGCTCGACGCGCACCCCGGCCTTGTCGGCCACCGCCAGCCCTTCCCCCACGATGCCGACCAGCGCGCGCTTCACGCCGTCATTCCGCTCGACGACCTCGTATACGTGGGCGTCGACCACCGCGGTAGCGAAAAGCAGGACGCCGTAGATGAGCTTCGCCCACTTGTAGCCCCAGATATTGTCGGTGACCGGCGTCTCCTCGACCGCGCTCAGGAGCGCGGCCAGCTCGCGCACGCGCGGCGTGATCCGCCCGTCCAGCTCGCCGAGCACGAAGGCCCCGTGGCCGCCGTGGAGGATGCGCCCCGGCGCGGCCCAGTCCGCCGCCCAGTTGACCAGGCAGCCGACGGTCCGCTCCGCTCCAACGGCCTGGGCGATCAGCTCCTCGCTGAGGCCGTTCTGGAGCGAGACGATGGTGCCCCCGGGGGCGAGCCGCGATCCGAGGACGGCGAGGGCGTCCGGCGTGTGGTGGCTCTTCACCGCGAGGAGAACAAGCTCGAGGCCGTCCCCGAGCGCGGCCGGCAGGACGGCGCGCACCCGGGTGGTGGTATCCGCGCCCTTCCGCTCGACGGTGATGCCGTCGCGGTTGATCGCCTCCACGTGGGGTGCGTGGCTGTCCACGAGGAGGACGTCGTGGCCGGCGCGCGCGAGGGCGGCCCCGGTGATGCCTCCGATCGCGCCAGCGCCGTAGACCGTGATCATGGGCCCCTCAAGTACCACAGGGCCCGGGGGGCGTCAACGGCGGCTCAGGCCCTGCGCGTCGCCGCCGCCTGTCGGAAGACGCGCACGTAGTTGCCGCCCATCAGCTTCGAGGCCTCCTCCGGGCTGAACCCCTGCCGGAGCAGCAGGTCGGCCACCGCGGGCAGATCGGCGTAGTCGTCCCACACCTCGTTCACGCCACCCTCCATGTCGGTGCCGATCCCCACGTGGTCCACGCCCGCCGCGTCCACCATCCGGGCGATGCCGGCCACCCAGTCCCGGGCGTCCACGAACGAGAAGCCGCTCGGCCACACCCCGATCACGCCGCCGACCTGGGCCATGAGCCGGGCGTGCGCCGCCGAGATCAGGCGCGTATGGGCGCTGAGCGGCCCTCGGGCGAGCGAGGTGTGGGAGAGGACGAACGGGGTAGCGCTGACCGCGGCCGCCTGCTCCACGAGGGCCTGGGTGGCGTGGGCCACGTCCACCACGATCCCGAGCCGGTTGCACTCGCGAATGACGTCGGCCCCGAGCGGGCTCAGCCCGCCCCATTTCGGGTCCTCGGTCTGCTGGTCCCCCAGCTCGCTGGGCATGTAGTGGACGATCTGGAGATGACGGACGCCCCGGTCGTACACCTCCTTGACCCGCTCGAGCCGCCCGTCCATGAAGTGGCAGCCCTCGATGGTGCCGATCAGCGCGGGCCGCCCGGCCGCCTTGGCCGCCTCGAGGTCCGCGGGGGTGAGCACGCGGGTCATGCCGTGCTGGCTGACCATGGCGTCCATGAAGGCGAGCCGGCGCTGGGTGTGCGCGTACAGCTCGCCCGGCGAGGGGTCGCGGTACTGGCGGATGCGCCCGCCGCCCACCGGGCGGCGGATCACGGGGCCGTCGGCGGAGTGGCAGAGGCACACCGCGGACAGGCGGCCGCGCCGCATGTGCTCGGCCAGATCGAAGCGCGGGGCGCGCGCGAAGCCGGCGCCCGCCGCGTGGGTGTGGATGTCCACCGAGATGGTGCGCTCGAGCAGGGCGGGCACGCGAGGATCCAGGTCCTCCGGTCGCCGGCCGCGGACGCCGGCGCAGCCCGCCAGCACGACGGTCCCGAGAAACGCCCGGCGCGTCAGGCCCGGCGCGGCTCCCTCGGATTCACACATCCCGCGCGGATTCTAGCGCGGGCCCCCCTCGGAACTTCAGCGCAAAATCGATCAGGCCCGCGGCGGGCGCGCGGGCTACGCCAGGTACGCGCCTCCGTTGGCGTGGATCAGCTCGCCGGTGATCCAGCCCGCGTCGTCGCTGGCGAGGAACACCGCGACCCGCGCGATCTCCTCGGGCTGCGCCATCCGGCCGAGCGGGATCTCGAGCGCGCGCGCGACGATCTGCTCTTCCGTATTGCCGTCGCGCGGCTGCTGGGTGTCGGTCAGCCCGGGGGCGATCGCGTTGACCCGGATGCGGTGCGGCGCCAGCGCGAGGGCCATCGCCCGGGTCAGGCCGAGCACGCCGGCCTTGCTCGCCGAGTAGTGCACGCCGCGGGCGTCGCCCCGGATCGCGGAGGACGAGATATTGACGATGGCGCCCGGGCGGCCCGCCGCGACCATCGCGCGCGCGGTGGCCTGGGCGCACAGGAAGCCACCCTTGAGGTTCACCCCCAGCACGTGGTCCCACTCGCGCTCCGGCAGCTCGAGGAACTCCGAGCGGGGGAACACGCCGGCATTGTTGACGAGGATGTCGGGCGGCCCCAGGCCCGCCGTGACCGCGGCCACCATGGCCTCGACGTCCTTGCGCTGGGCGACGTCGCCGCGCACGGTGACCGCCTTGCGGCCGAGGCCGCGGACCTCACCGGCCACCCGGTCCGCCGCCCCGGGATCGTCCAGGAAGTTGATCCCGACGTCCGCGCCCTCCCGCGCCATCGCGACCGCGATTGCCCGTCCGATCCCCTGCTGCGCGCCCGTGACGAGCGCCACCCTGCCCGAAAGCCGCATGCGTTCCTCCCGTTGGGCGTGTGCCGGCGGCTATTATAGGAGCCCGGAGGACCATGAACCGCAAGCTCCTCAACGTGCCGACCAGGGTCTTCGGGCCCGGCGACGTGATCTTTCGCGAGGGCGACGACCCCCGGGACGAGGCCTTCATGGTCCACATCGGCCGGGTCGAGGTCCGCAAGCGGGTTGGCGGCGAGGACCGGCTGCTGGCCGTGCTCGTCAAGGGCGATCTGCTGGGGGAGCTGGGCCTGTTCGGCAACTCTCCCCGCTCGGCCACCGCGGTGGCCGCCGCGCCGGTCACGCTCGTGGTGATTCCCGGCAGGCGGCTCAACCACCTGGTCCGGACCAATCCCGGGCTGGCGGTGGCCATCATCCGCGACCTCTCGCGCAAGCTGGTCGCCACCAACGAGCTGCTCGCCGACGAGGGCCGCCGCCAGGGCGAGCGAACGGTGTAAGGGACCCCTACTTCTTCAGCCGCACGTCCTCGAGGGGCGCCGACCAGGGGTAGGGATCGATCAGCATCAGCGCGGGCTCCGCCACCCGCGGGCCCACGCCGCTCGGCCAGATGTAGTCCATGATGGGCGCGAATCTCGCCCGCTCGTGGAGGAGCCGCTGGATCTGGTGCAGCATGGCTTCGCGCTTGCGCGGGTCGGTCTCCCGGCTCTGCTGCTTGTAGAGGGCGTCGACGTCGGGATAGCCGCCGTAGGCGAAGGCGCCGTCGGACGGGACGGTCTCGGACATCCGGGAGGCCGCGTTGCCGTAGACCGCATTGATGCAGACGCAAAGCCCGCGAAGCTTCTTCGTCGCCAGCGCCTGGTAGAAGGCGGCCCGCTCCATCGTGCGCAGGCGCGCCTTGATCCCCACCGCCCCGAGGTACCCGCCCACCGCTTCCGCCATCGACGAATACGGGGGCCACGGATACAGCTCGCCCGCGTCGAACCCGTTGGGATACCCCGCTTCGGCGAGAAGCTGCTTCGCCCGCGCCGGATTGTACGGATAGGGCTCCAGCGGCAGCGCGAACTCGAACTTGGGGGGAATCAGGTTTCCGGTCACCCGCGACGCGCCCAGCGTCTCCGCGTCGCTCAGCGCCTGGCGATCGATCGCATGATTGGCGGCCAGCCGCACCCGCCGATCGTGCCACGGGGATTTCGGGTCCCACTGATCGAAGAAATCGAGATAGAACGTCCCGATGCCTCCGGAGAAGGCCAGCTTGAGCGTGGGATCCCGCTTCACATCCTGCGCCTGCGGCGCGTCCAGCAGGTACGCGAGATCGACTTCGCCCCGCTTGAGCATGGCCATGCGCGTGGTCGCTTCGATCACGCTCTTGTAGACGAGCCGTTTGACCGCGGGCGTCTTGCGCCAGTAGCCCTCGTAGGCCTCCATGACCAGCTCGACGCCCGGGGTATGGCTCACGAACTTGTACGGCCCGAGCCCGACCGGGTTCTTCTTGAACCCGTCGGGGCCGACCTGCTCCATGTACTTCTTGGGCGCGATCCAGCCCGCCCCGGTCGCGAACGTCCCGTAGAAGGTCATGAAGTCCGGCCAGGGCTCGTGGAGATGGAACCGCACCCGGTAGGGACCGACGATCTCGACGTCCCGCACTTTCTCGTGGAGGACCTTGGCGCCCTTGGCGCGATGGAAGCTGAACTTCACGTCCTCGGCGGTGAAGGGGTCGCCGTTGTGGAACTTCAGCCCCTCGCGCAGCTTGAACTCGTACACCCGCTGGTCCGCGCTCACCTTCCACGATTCGGCGAGGCTCGGGGCCAGCATGGTGCCGGGCATGGGCTTCACGAGGGCATCGTGCATGGCGTAGAGCACCCAGAAGGGGGTGAGCACGCCCACCACCTCCGCGGGATCGAACCAGGCCGGGGAGAGCGTCACGTACAGCGCCCAGCGCATCTCTCCTTCCGGCTTCGCCTGGGCGCCTGCCGCGTCGAGACCGCCGCCCACCAGCAGCAGGCCCAGGAGGATCACCACGCCCACCGCGAGACTTCGCTTGCCATTCATGTCGTCGGGTCAGCTCCGTCGGAGCTTCGGGTCCCACGCGTCCCGCAGCGTGTCGCCGAAGAGGTTGAACCCCAGGACGGCCAGGCTGATCGCCAGGCCGGGGAAGAGCGCGAGCCACGGGGCCTGCTCCATGAAGGCGCGGCCGGTGCTGCTGAGCATCAGGCCCCACGAGGGAGTCGGCGGCTGGGTGCCCACGCCGAGAAAGGAGAGCGAGGCCTCGATCAGGATGGCGTTGCCCAGCCAGATCGACGCGATGACCAGGATAGGCGCGGTCACGTTGGGCAGGATGTGAGTCAGGATGATCCGCGGGTGCCGGCAGCCGATGGCCTGCGCGGCCTCCACGTAGCGGTTCTGCTTCGCGGCCAGCACCGCGCCGCGCACGATGCGCGAGTTGCCGGGAATGATCACCATCGCGATCGCGAGCATCGCGTTCGTGGTGTTGGGCG
>JBGOVO010000146.1:0-8754 GCA_041478145.1 Methylomirabilia bacterium | reverse complement strand
GGTGCCCTCGAGCTTCTTGCGGCAGACGCCGACCCCGTTGCACATCTCCACCGCCGCCGCGAAGCCCCCCTGGGCCGAGAAATCGAGCAGCGTCTTCGGCTGCCACGTCGTGTAGTGGGGGCCGTAGCGCAGGTGCTCGGTGACCCCCGGGCTGCCCACGATGTTCCCGGGGTTCATGAGCCCGCGGGGATCGAAGGCGGCCTTCGTCTCCCGGAAGGCCTGGAACATGGTGGGACCGAACACCCGCTCGAGGAAGGGGCTGCGCGCGCGGCCGTCACCGTGCTCGCTCGAGATCGCGCCGCCGAAGGAGAGGACGAGATCGAAGATCTCCTCGGCCATCACCCGCACCTGCGTGAGCCCGCGCTCGGTCTTCAGGTTGATGAGCGGGCGGATGTGGAGACATCCCACCGAGCAGTGGCCGTAGTACGCCGCGTCGGCCCCGTGCTTGGCCATGATCTCGGTGAAGCGCGGCACGAACTCGGGCAGGTGCTTGGGATCCACCGCGGTGTCCTCGATGAAGGCGATGGGCTTCGACTCGCCGCGCGTGCCGAGGAGGAGCCCGAGCCCGGCCTTGCGCAGCTTCCAGATGGACTGCTGCTCGGCGGAGTCGGCCGCGATGTGGGAGGCGTAGCCGAAGCGGCTCCGGCTCCGAACGGCCTCGAGCTCCGCCACCTTGGCCTTGACCTCCTGCTCGGTCTCCCCCGCGTACTCGACGATGAGGATCGCGGCGGGGTCGCCCTGGACGAACCCCATCCGCTTGGACTGCTCGATGTTCTTGCGCGCCAGGTCGAGGATCATCTTGTCGGTCAGCTCGACCGCGTACGGTCCGGTCTCCAGGATGGCCTGGGAGGACTCGAGCGCCTCCTGCATGTCGTGATAGTGGATCACGTCGAGCGCGGTCGCCTTCGGCTTCCTCACGAGGCGCACCTTCGCCTCCACCACCGTGAGGAAGGTGCCCTCCGAGCCCACAATGAGCCGCGCCATGTTGAGCGGCCGGTCCTTCACCAGCTCGTCGAGGTTGTAGCCGCAGACCCGGCGCCAGTGCTTGGGATAGCGCGTCCGCAGCTCCGCGTCGTACTGGGTGCGGATGCGGGCGATCTCCCGGTAGATCTGACCCTCGAGGCCTCCGAGGCGCGCCTTGGCCGCGAACTGCTCGGGGCTCACCTCGCCGAACGTCGCGCGGCTGCCGTCGGCCAGGATGGCGGTCAGCTCGATCACGTGCTCCACGGTGAGCCCGTAGGCGATGGAGTGCGAGCCGCCGGAGTTGTTGCCGATCATGCCGCCGATGGTGGCCCGGTTGGAGGTGGAGGTGTCGGGGCCGAAGAGCAGTCCGAGGGGCCGCACGTGATGGTTCAGCTCGTCCTGGACCAGTCCGGGCTGCACGCGCGCCCACAGCTCCTCCCGATTGACCTCGAGGACTCCCGCCATGTGGCGCGAGAAGTCGAGCACCACCGCGCGGTTGACCGTCTGGCCGGTGAGCGAGGTGCCGCCGCCGCGCGGCAGGAGCGGCGCCCCGTGCCGGTTGGCGATCTCGATCACCGCCTGCACGTCGTCGGCGTGCCGGGGGATGACGACCCCGATCGGCTCCATCTGGTACATGGACGCGTCGGTGGAGTAGAGCAGGCGGGAGTAGGTATCGAAGCGGACGTCGCCCTCGACGCGCCGGCGCAGCTCGTGCTCGAGCTCGTTCATGGCGGCGATTATGGGGCCAAGCCCGCGACGTCCGCAACTTCGCGGACCCTCCGCGTGCTCGACGGCTCGAGGCATGGCCTGTACCCGCAAACCCAATGGGTTACAATGGCGGAGCCCCTGGCACCGGCTCATGGTCGGGCTCCCTGCCGGAGGATGGAGATCGTGGCGGATACCAGCGACGCGCCGAAGGCTGAGACCATCCTCGTGGTCGACGACGAGCCCGAGGTGCGCGCCCTCGTCCGCGAGGTGCTGACCGTCAATGGCTACACCGTGCTCGATACCGGCGACCCCTTCGAGGCGCGCCGCCTGGTGGAGGCCCAGCCGATCGAGCTCCTCCTGACGGACGTGGTGATGCCGATCATGAACGGGCTCGAGCTGGCCACGCGGGTGGAGGCGGTCAGCCCGAAGACGAAGGTGCTCCTGATGTCGGGCTATGTCACCGCCGCGGTCAAGGGCTCGGGGCGGCCGCTCCTCTCGAAGCCGTTCCGGACGGGCGACCTGCTCAATATGGTGCGGCAGCTGCTCGACTCGCGGTCCGCCTTTCGCCGGCCGGCCCCGCCCCCCGCCCCGAAGCCCGGCTTCGGGCCGATCTGACGGCGCGGGATTATACTGGGACGGTGCGACGGCTCCTGATCACCTTCGGCTGGCTCCTGCTCGCCGCGCCGGCCGCGGCGGCGCCCGCGGCGCCCGCGTTCACGGTCACGCTCCTGGACGGCTCCGGCCACTTCGATTCGCGCTCGCACATCGGCAAGCACGTCCTCGTCGTGCGCTTTCAGGCGTCCTGGTGCAAGGTGTGCAACGAGGAGGCGGCCGGCGTCGAGCGGATCTATCAGAAGTACCGGACGCTCGGGGTGGAGCTGATCAGCGTGCAGGTGCAGGATACCGAGGCGGACGCGCGGCACTTCCTCGAAGCCAACAAGGCGAGCTTCCCGGCCGGGCTCGATCCGCGGCTCAAGATCGCGAACCGCTTCGGCTTCCGGGGCACTCCCTACACCGTGATCGTCAACAAGCGTGGGGAGATGGTGGCGCGCATCCACGGCCGGATCGACGAGGCGCGGCTCACGAAGATCCTGGATCCGCTCGTGAAGCCGGCGCCGGTGCGCAAGCCCCCGGCCCGATTGCAGTAGCCGGCGCTACGAGAGGCGGCGCGCGGCGTCGAGGCCGCGGACGGTCATGACCACGACGAAGGCGTGGAAGGCCACGCCGATCCAGTCGCGAGCCGCGAGGACGATGAGCCCGTCGAGCGCGTAGAAGGCCGCGCCCACCCCGAAGGCCCAGAGCCGCCCCTGCTGTGCGAGGCGACCGAGCAGCGCGAAGCCGCCGACGAGCGCCGCGTCCACCAGGGCCACGACCGCCACGCCGTGTCCGCTCCGGGCCGCGAGAGCATCCGCGAACTGGGTGATGCCGAGTCCGATGATGAAGCGCCACTCCTGCCCGCCGAGCGCGACGAGGGAGTTGACGAGCGACAACGCGGCCACCCAGTAGAACCAGAGCGCGCCGCTCTTGCGCCGCCGCTCGAGCGTCTCGCGCGCGGCGCCGGCCGCGGTCCGGGTGGCCGATGGAGTGCTCGGCGTCGCGGCGGCCGGTGCCGCCGCCGGCATCGGTCCATAGGCCGGCGCGAGCGGCCGGGGAACGGAGGCCACCGGGCGAGGCGGCCGCCGGAAGGGACTGCCGGCGCCCTCGGTCGTGCCGCTGTGCGTCGAGTCCATGTACGCTCCTCCGTCACGATCGGTGTCAGACGTGTCCGGATCGAGACCGAACCAGCCCCCGGGCGGGCCTGCGGATGGAGAGGAGCAAGGGGTGTGCCAGGGTCAGGGCGTCGTCGTCCTCCGTCGCTCGGTCTCGTAGTGAACCAGCGCCGCGCCGCCCCGCACGGTCGCGTCCTTGTCGAGGCTCAGGATCTCGAGATGGGTCGAGGCGAGCGCTTCCGCGAATGCGTAGCGGGCGAGGCTCGCGCGAAGCCGGGCCTCGAGCGGCCGGAGCGACTTGGCGACGCTGCCCGCGAGCAGGAGCCGCTCGGGGTTGAGCCCGTTCACGATGATGGCGAGCCCGGCTCCGAGCGCGCGGCAGACCTCGTCCACGACTCCGTCCGCCACCGTGTCGCCGTCGGCCGCGAGGCGGAAGACCTCCGCCGCGCTCGTCGGGCGGCCGAGCCGCTCACTGGCCCGTCGCCCGATGTCGGTGCCGGAGACGTAGGCCTTGAGGCAGCCGCGGCCGCCGCAGATGCAGGGAGGTCCGTCGAAGGCGATGGGCACGTGCCCCAGCTCCCCGCCGAAGCCGGCGTGGCCGCGGTGCAGGCGGCCCTCGAGGATGATGCCGCCGCCGACCCCGGTGCCGAGCGCCAGCATGACGAGCGACCGCGCGCCGCGGCCGGCGCCCCACCTCCACTCGGCCAGCGAGAGCGCGTTGACGTCGTTGTCGACGTAGACCGGCGCGCCCAGGCGGCCGCTCAGCATCTCGGCGAGCGGCGCGCGGGCCAGCTCGGGCGCGTAGTGGATGTCGACCCCCACCGCCCCGCGCTCGGCATCCGCGATGCCCGGCACGCCGATCCCGACGCCCGCGACCGCGACCCCACGCGCCCGCGCGGTGTCGTGAAGCCGATCGAGCAGCTCCACGATGGTGTCGAGCGCGGTGCCCGCGCCGCGCGCGTGCGTCGGCGCCTGGGCATGCTCGAGCACCTGCCCGTCCGCATCGACGAGGCCGGCGGCCACCGTGGTGCCGCCCACGTCCACCCCGATCGTCACCCCCTCACCCTCGGGAGCCCCCTCTCCCCCCTGGGGAGAGGGCCAGGGTGAGGGGTCCTCGTTCTTCACGCGCCCCCTACAGGTTCCCGAAATGGATGAGCCGGATACCCTCCCGCTCGATGAGAGCACGCACCTCCGGATCGGTGAGGCCGGCCAGCTCCGTGTCCCGCTGGCGCCCGTAGCGGCTATAGGCGAGGTCGTCGTCGTAGTAGCCGGGGTGGGTCATGAACTCGGTCACGCCGCCCGGCAGCTCGCGCAGGTGCGTGAGCACGCGCTCCGACGACCAGTAGGCGTCCGGACCCGACTCGCCCATGAAGTGATCGGGGGTCTTGAGCGACAGGCGCCGGGCCGCCGCCCGCACCTCGGCGTCCTGAGTCCGGATCGGCACCTTGATGGCGCGGGCGAAGTCCAGCACCAGCTCCAGGATGGGCTCGTGCCGCCCGACATGATGATGCGAGTCGAGATGAGTGGGAAACCGCCCCATGATCTTCCGGAACTCGTCGATCTGCATCCCGAGCTCGATCCGCGCCTCGTCCGGGCGCGCCCGCTGCGCGGCCTCGCGGGCGTCCCGGATGAACCGTCCCTCGCCGTCCACCAGCGAGCCCACGCGCCGGGCCGGCGCCACCGGCGGGCCCAGGGTGAGGTTCATGTGCAGGCCGACACCCATCCCCGAGGCCTTCAGCTCCTCGATCAGCGCCGGGGCCACCGGGCGATTCACGAGCAAGGTGGTGCTCGTCACGATGCCGCGGCGGTTCGCGTCGAGGATGCCGCGGCTCACACCGGCGGTGAGGCCGTAGTCATCGGCATTGACGATCAGGCTCCGGGCCGGCTTCGTCACGATCTCACTCCCTGAATGACGTAGCGCTCGACGGTGTCGGGCAGCCCGCGCTGGGGCAGCGTGGCCTCGGCATCGAGCGCGCGGATGTGCTCGAGCCGCTCGTAGCCGATGCGCGGGAAGGCCTGCGTCTCCTGTCCGAGGATCGTCGGCTCGAAGCCCGCCTCGGCGAGCTTGGCGAGCGCGGCCTTGACGCCGAGGAACGCGAAGAGCGTGAACACGAGCCGCCCTCCGGGGCGGAGATGGGCCGGGGCGCCCGCGATCACTCGATCCAGCAGGCTCCAGCCGTCCCGCCCGCCGTTGTCGGCCGCCGCCGCGGCATCGGTCCGCTCGCGCCCGGGGGGCGTGGGCATCTGGGGCGGGCTCGTGCAGACGAGGTCGAAGGTGAGGCCGCGCACCGGCGCGAAGCCGTCCCCGAGGCGGACGTCCACCCGATCCGCGACGCCGTTCAGCACCGCGTTGGCGCGCGCGCACCGCACCGCCCCGTCCACCACGTCGGTGGCGACCACGCGGGCCCCCGCGCGCGCCGCCAGCACCGCGGCGAGGCCGATGCCCGTCCCGATCTCGAGCACCCGGTCATCCGGCCGGACGGGCAGGTGGCGGCAGAACAGCACCGAGCCCGCCTTGGGCGGCTGCACGCCGTCGGTCACTGTGAAGGTGCAGCCCCCGTAGACGAAGAGGAGGACGCCCGGCCCCTCGGTCACGGCTTCACCCGCCGGAAGTAGAGCCGGAGCGCTTCCTTCAACTGGGCGCGGGCCCCCGCGCCGGTCTGCGCGTCCTCGAGCTGCTCGATGTCGAGCGACAGCGGCACGCCTTCCTTCTTGACGCCGTCCAGCTCCGCGGTGAGCCCGCACCGCTCGTCCGACTCCGTGAACACGACGCGCGCCCGCGAGAAGGCCCTGTCCTCCTGGGCGAGCTGCTCGATGGTCTCGGTGAGCAGGCGCTTGATCGCCTCCTGCTCGGGGGCGGGCACGGTGGAAAATGCGGCGGTCAGGCTGATCTCGGCCATGTCCTAGATCCCCGCCGCCGCGGCCGCGTTGAGATGGTCGAGGCCGGCCTCGAGCCCGCGCTTGCCGATCCGGATGGCCACCGGCCGCGAGAAGTAGAACGTGCCGTAGGTCTGGTGCTTGGGGACCACGTCATGGCCCATCTTGCGCAGGGCGGCCAGCGGCCGCTCGCCCACGCGATCGTCCACCCAGAGCTCGCCCCCCTCGCTGTGAAGCCGCGGCGCCTCGATGGCCGCCTGCGGGGTGGCGCCCCCGTCCGCGATGTTCGCGATCACCTGCGGGATGGCCGAGACGATCTTGCGGCCGCCCGGGGCGCCGACCGTGAGATAGGGCTCGCCGTGCTTGAAGCCGAGCGCGGGCACCATGTTCACCACCGGCCGCTTGCCGGCGGCCACCGAGTTCGCGCGACCCGGCTCGGGATCGAACCAGAGCATGCCGTTCTGGAGCAGGATGCCCGTCCCCGGCACCATCAGGCGCGAGCCGAAGAGCGAGACCGCGGTGTTGGTGAGCGAGACCATGTTGCGCTGTCGGTCCACCGCGCAGACGTGCGTCGTGCAGTCGCCGCCCTCGGTGGCGATCCGGTGCCGGCCGCGCGGGGGCCGCGCCTTGCCGCGCCCGAGACCGCCCACCGCCGCGTCGTGCGCCCACGCGTCGGGCAGCTTGGCGTCGCTGCGCGGGCCCGCGACGCGGAGGGCCGCCGCCACCTCCGCGGCGTGCTCGCGCGAGGCCAGGCCCCGCCACGGCACCCGCACCGCGAGCGGATCGCCGAGGTGGCGCAGCCGGTCCAGGAACGCGTAGCGCACCGCCTCGGCCCGCAGGTGAAGCCCGCCCGGTCTCTCGTAGCCCACCTTCGCGGACGGAAACTGAGCGAGGATGTTCAGCATCTCCACGGCGGTCGGCCCGCCGGTGGCGCCGGGCGAGAAAGCCAGATCGAGACCGCGGTACCGGGTGGTCAGGGGCTCGACCACGCGGGGCGCGTAGCCGGCGAGATCGCTCTTCCGGAGAAAGCCGCCGGTCGCGACCATCTCCTCGTGGATGGCCTGCGCGATCGCGCCCCGGTAGAAGACGGCCGGCCCGTCCTTGGCGATGAGGCGCAGGCTCCGCGCGAGATCCGGCTGGCGCAGCACGTCGGCGGCCGCCAGCCCCGCCGGGCGATGGACGTAGTGGCCGTCGCGCAGATAGGCGCGCGCGGTCTCCGGGAAGGCGGCCAGCTCCTGGCAGTGCGGCGCGATCGTCAGCGTCACGTACCAGTCCACCTCGAAGCCCTGCTCGGCCAGCTTGATCGCGGGGGCCATCACGTCGGCCAGATCCATGGTGCCGAAGCGCTCGAGGGCCAGACAGAGCCCGGCCACCGAGCCCGGGATCGCCACCGACTTCGGGCCGAAGTTGTTGGCCTCGTCCACCACGCGGCGCCACGGGAACAGGGCCTGGGCCACGCCGTCGGCCAGCTCGAAGCAGCTCTCGTGGCAGGCCGCGGGGGCCTGTACGTTGAAGTCGATCGCGACGGTTTCGCCCCGCTTGGCCATGTGCACGAGCATGGTGCCGCCGCCCGCCACCGAGGACATGAACGGCTCCACTACCGTCATCGCGAACGCGGTCGCCACCGCCGCGTCCACCGCATTGCCGCCACGGGCGAGAATGCCCGCGCCCACCTCGGCGCCGAGCGGGTGCTCCGCGGCCACCATGGCCCGGGCCGTCACCGGCGTGTGCTTGGTCACGGAGAGCGTGGAGCGGATCATGCGGTCTCCTTCGCGAACTCGAACGGGTGGAGCCGGCACGTCCAGATCCCGGCGTCGTTGTGGATGAGGAAGCAGACGCGCACCGCCATCCCGCGGTGCGCGGTCCAGAAGAAGACGCCCGCGTCCTCCGCCTCCCCGCACTCGTCGCACACCCACGCGGTGGCGAACTGCTCCGGCTCGCGCTGGGCGATCGCGTGCGCATCCGCCGTCACGTAGAGCGGGGCCCCCGCGGGCATGAAGGCGTTGATGTCGTCGAGGTAGGGCAGCACCGGAGCGAGAACCTCGTCCCGCCAGCCGTCGAGCAGCGGCAGCACCGGCGCCTCGTCACCCGTCGCCACGTACTGCATCTCGTCCACCAGCGCGCCGTGGGCAATCCGGCAGCGGGACAGGAAGACGCGCAGGTCGCGGAGCGTCACCTGGCCGCGGTAGAGCCGGCCCGCGAAGTCGCCGTCCTCCACCGACGCGAGGATGAAGTACGGGAAGGCGGGCGGCTGCTCGAGCGCGGGGCCGGAGACGGAATAGAGGCGGCCGCCGTCGGGTCGGGAGGCGGCCGCGCCGTGCCAGATGAGGGTGGCGCTCGCTCCCGGCTCGATCCAACTGAGGGCGGCACGTCGCATGGGCGTCCTCGAAGACGCCCAAGTGTAGCACGCGACTATTCGTCGGGATCGGCAGCGATGCCGGTCCCGATGTCTCTTCACGCGCTTGCGCGTTAACCCTCTGATCTACTGCGGCTTCCC
>JBGOVO010000080.1:0-12201 GCA_041478145.1 Methylomirabilia bacterium | reverse complement strand
CCTCAAGAACAACGGCTACCGGATCGACAACCTCGGCATCAAGGTGCCGCCCGAGGACCTGATCGCCGCGAACCACAGCCACAAGCCCGACGCGATCGGCCTCTCCGGGCTCCTGGTCAAGTCCGCCCAGCAGATGGTCATCACCGCCCAGGACCTGCGGGCGGCGGGGGTCGAGGTTCCTCTCTTCGTGGGAGGCGCGGCGCTGACCCGCAAGTTCACCGCGACCCGGATCGCCCGGGAGTACGGCGGGCTCACGCTCTACGCCAAGGACGCCATGGACGGCCTCGACCTGGCCAACCGGCTCTTCAGCGCCACCACCCGGGACGCGCTCGTCGAACGGCTGCGCGCCGAGCAGGAGTCGCTCCGCGCCGGGTCGGACCGCGCGGAGGCGCCGGCGGCGGCCCCGCCGGCGGCGGGGCCGAGCCGCTCGGCGGTCTCGCGCCGGGTGCCCGTGCCCGCGCCGCCCGATCTCGCGCCGCACCTGCTCCGGGATGTCCCGCTGACCCACGTCTTTCCGTACCTGAACCTCCAGATGCTGCTGGGCCGCCATCTGGGCGTGAAGGGCCCGGTGGCCCGGCTGCTCGAGCAGAGGGACGCCAAGACCGTCGAGGTCTACGAGACCGTGGAGCAGCTCGAGCGGGAGGCGGTGGAGCAGCAACTCCTGCGAGCGAGCGGCCTCTACCGGTTCTACGAGGCGGCCGCCGCGGGCGACGACCTGCTGCTCTTCGAGCGCGGCGCGGAGGTCGCGCGCTTCCGCTTCCCGCGCCAGGCCGCGGGCGAGCGGCTGTGCCTCTCCGACTACGTGCGCGAGCAGGGCAGCGGCGAGAAGGACTACGTCGCGCTCTTCGCGGTCACCTGCGGCGCGGGCGTGCGCGACCTGGCCGAGCGCTGGAAAGAGGACGGCCAGTACCTGCGCTCGCACGCGCTGCAGTCGCTGGCCATCGAGACCGCGGAGGCGTTCGCCGAGATGCTGCACGCCCGGCTGCGGACCCAGTGGGGCTTCCCGGATCCGCCCGGGCTCGCCCTGCAAGACAAGCTGAAGGCGCACTATCGCGGCCTCCGCGTGTCCTTCGGCTATCCGGCCTGCCCGAACCTGGCGGATCAGCGCATCCTGTTCGATCTGCTGCGGCCCGAGCAGGTCGGGCTCACGCTGACCGAGGGCTTCATGATGGACCCCGAGGCCTCGGTCTCCGCGCTCGTCTTCCACCACCCCGAGGCCAAGTACTTCAAGGCCGAGTAGACGGGCGCTCGTCCGCATGCCGAGCCTGCTGCAGGCCCCCGGCGTCAGCCCCCGCTTCCTCGATCTGCTCGCCCCGGAGCCGCTCGGCCGGAGCCGTATCCTCGACGTGGGCTGCGGCGCGGGCCGCCTCGCGCTGGCGCTCGCCCCCGCTGCCCGCTGGGTGGTCGGGCTCGACCGCGAAGGAAACCTGATCCAGGAGGCGCGCCGCCGCGCCTCGACCGCCGGCCTCGCCAACGTCGAGTTCCACGAGTCCGACGTCGAGAGCGCGCCGTACGAGCCCTGGCGGCCCGACCTCGTCACGGCGCACCTCTGCGCCTCGGATACCATCATCGAGCGTGCGGCCTCAGCCCTGCGGCCGGGTGCGTGCCTGGCCATGGTCTCCTTCCACGTGGACCAGTGGAAGGAGACGGGCCGGGTCTCTCGCTTCGCCTACGACGAACCCGGGATGCGTCGCTCCCTGGAAGGGCGGGGGTTCGCGGTCGAGGTGCTCGAGGTGGAGCGGGACGTGCGGCACTTCGCCTCCGTCGAGGAGGGGCTCGCCGCCGCGGTGGGTCTCGAGGATCGGTGGCGGGCCGACGGGCGCTGGTTCCGGTACATCGCCTTCCTCGAATCGGGCGGACGGACGCTGACGCGTAGCCACCTCCTAGTCAAGGCGCGTCGGACGTGACCCTCGCGGCGGCGGCGCTCACCGAGTCGGTCAAGGCGCTCGCCCTCGAGCTGGGCTTCGATCTGGTGGCCGTCGGCGCCGCCGATCCGCCCGAGCACGGCGCGGCCTTCCGGCGCTGGATCGAGGCGGGCCACGCCGGCACCATGGGCTATCTCGAGCGGCGGATCGAGGAGCGGCTCGATCCGCAGCGGGTGCTGCCGGGCGCGCGCGCCGTGGTCTGCGTGGCGCTGAACTACCACCAGGGCGAGGCGACCGATCCCTCCTGGCAGCCCGTGGCCCGCTACGCGTGGGGACGTGACTATCACGACGTGATCGGCCCCCGACTCGAGCGGCTCGCGACCCATCTGGCCGAGGCCGGCGGGGCGCGCAGTCGCGGGTACGTCGATACGGGCCCGGTGCTCGAGCGCGACCTGGCCGCGCGAGCCGGTCTCGGCTGGATCGGCAAGAACACCATGCTGCTCCACCCGCGCCTCGGCTCGTGGTTCTTCATCGGGGTGCTCCTGACCACCGCCGACCTGGCCCACGACGCGCCGCTTTCCGACCGCTGCGGATCCTGCCGGGCCTGCCTCGACGCCTGCCCGACCGGCGCCTTCGCCGCGCCCTACGTGCTCGACGCGCGCCGCTGCATTTCCTACCTCACGATCGAGCACCGCGGTGAGATCGACCCGGCCCTGCACGCGGGGATGACGGGCTGGCAATTCGGCTGCGACGTTTGTCAGGACGTCTGCCCGTGGAACCGGAAGGCCCCGGTGACCCGGGAGGCCGACTTGCATCCACGCGCCGCCTACCCGGGAGCGGCGGCCATTTCAAGGATGGACGACGAGGCCATCCGGCACGGCTTCCAGGGGACGGCGCTCCTTCGAGCCAAGACTTCAGGGCTGAGACGCAACGCTGTGATCTACCTGGAGAACGAGACGTGAGGCTCGACCTCGGGCTCATGACCTTCGACCTGTCGGCGGTGGCCGCCTACGCGGGCCGGGCCGAGGCGCTGGGCTTCGGCGCGATCTGGTCCGCCGAGACCCGCCACGATCCGTTCCTGCCTCTCGCGGTGGCCTCGACCACGACCTCGCGGATCGGCCTCGGCACCGCGATCGCGATCGCCTTCGCGCGCAGCCCCATGATCCTGGCCCACATCGCGTGGGACCTCCAGAAGGCCTCCGGCGGGCGCTTCGTCCTCGGCCTGGGCTCGCAGGTGAAAGCCCACAACGAGCGCCGCTTCTCGGTGGCCTGGGAGCCTCCCGCCCCGCGCATGCGAGAGGTCGTGCTGGCCCTGCGGGCGATCTGGGGCTCCTGGCAGCAGGGGACCCCGCTCGCCTATCACGGCCGCTCCTACCGCTTCGATCTCATGACGCCCTTCTTCAACCCGGGGCCGATCGAGGAGCCGCGCATCCCGGTCTACCTGGCCGGGGTCAATCCCCAGATGTGCCGCGTCGCGGGCGAAGTCGGCGACGGCCTCCACATCCACTCCTTCCACAGCGCGCGCTATCTCCGCGAGTGCGTGCATCCCGCGGTGCAGGAGGGCCTCGCGCGCGCCGGCCGCTCGCGCGCCGACTTCACCTTTCGCGCCTCCACCATGGTGGTGCTGGGCGACACCGAGGAAGAGCGGCGGCGGCGCGCACGCGCCGTGAAGCAGCAGATCGCCTTCTACGCCTCCACGCGCACCTACCAGTCCGTGCTCGCCATCCACGGCCTCGAGGATCTGGCTCCGCGCCTCCACGCCCGATCGCTGGCGGGCGACTGGGAGGGGATGGCCGATCTCATCACCGACGAGATGCTGGATCTCTTCGCGGTGAGCGGCAGCTTCGAGAGCATCGGGGAGCTGATCCGCGAGCGGTATCGCGGTCTCTACGATCGCACGCAGCTCTACCCGTCCTTCCAGCCCTCCCTCGACGATCCCCGCTGGCCCGCGGTCCTCGCCGCCTTCCGGAGCGCGTGAGGGCTTGTGCTACAATCCGACCGCGAGAGGAGATCGGCATGGCCATCCTGAAGGTCGCGCGCCTGGGACACCCCGTGCTTCGGAAGATCGCGGCTCCGGTGCCGGCGAACGAGATCCGCTCGGCGGAGACGCAGGGGCTGATCGACGACATGGTGGAGACCATGCGCGAGTACAACGGGGCCGGGCTGGCCGCCACCCAGATTCACGTGCTCAAGCAGATCTGCGTGATCGAGGTCAACGGCAACCCTCGCTATCCCGACGCTCCCAGCATTCCGCTCACCGTGCTCATCAATCCGGTGGTCACGCCGCTGACCGAGGAGATGGAGAACGGCTGGGAGGGCTGCCTGTCCGTCCCCGACATGCGCGGGGTGGTCCCGCGCTACGGCAGCGTGAGGATCGAGGCCCGCGACCGGGAGGGGGCCCCGATCGACGTGGTGGCCAAGGAGTTCTTCGCCCGGGTGATCCAGCACGAGACCGATCACCTGAACGGCATGGTGTACCTCGATCGCATGCGCGACCTCTCGACGCTCACGCACCTGGCCGAATGGAACAAGTACTGGCTCGGCGTCCAGGAGCAGGACGACTAGGGGCCCTCGGGCGATGACGGTCGTGGCCGTCGTCCGGGACCTCTTCTTCGTCGCCCGTATCCGGGAGACCGCCCGCCTGGTGGGAACCCCGCTCCGCTTCGCCCGCACGCCCGAGGAGATCACCGCCGCCCTGAGCGCGGAGACTCCGGCGCTCGCCATCGTGGACCTCACCACCGGTGGCTGGGACTACGACGCCATCTTCGGCGCCCTCTCCGCCGCCCCCGATCTCCCCGTGCTCGGCTTCACCACCCACGCGCTCGCCCGGGAGACCCAGCCGCTGCACGCGCGCTGCCGACGCGTGGTGACGAAGGAGACGCTGACCCAGGAGCTGCCCGCGCTGCTGCAGCACGGCCTCGCGGCATGACCGCCGCCGAGTTCGTGGCCGGCCTCGACGAGACCAACCGGGCGGTGCTCCGCCGCCTCGAGCCGGACGCCACCCTCAAGCCGGAGGTGAGCGGCGCGCTCAACGTCACCAACCTGCTCAAGGTCGCCCTGAAGAACGAGATCGAGGCCACCGAGATCGCGGCGCGCTGGCTCGTGTCCACCTCCGACGTCGAGGTGAAGATGGCCTTCGCCCGTCAGGCCGGGGACGAGGCCAAGCACTACCGCATGATCGCCGACCGGCTCGGCGAGCTGGGCTTCGACGCGCGCGGCTTCGACCCGCTCGCCCAGGGCTTCGGGCCGCTCTTCAAGTACCTCGACTCGCTCGAGACCACGGTGGAGCGCGTGGCCGCCGGGCAGTTCACCCGGGAGGCCATCGCGGTCGTGAAGAACCGCCAGTTCATCGAGTTCTGCGATCGCGCGGGCGACCGGATCACCGCCACGCTCTACCGCGACGTCATCGAGCCGGACGAGCGCTTCCATCATGAGCTCGGGCGCTCGCTGCTGCTCAAGCTGGCGACGACCCCGGACGCGCAGGAGCTCGCGCGCCGGGCGGCGGCGCGCACCCTGACGCTGGCCGAAGAGCTGCAAGGCGCCGCGCTGCGGACCGCCGGCATCCACCACGCGCCCGGCTGTTGATGGACCCCGACCCCTCGCTGGCCGAGTTCACCGCCGCGGTGGGACGTCCCGACGGCGAGATCCGGCTGGCGCGCGCCGCGCTGCTGATCCCGGCCGCCGAGCGGCCCGACCTCGACGTGGACAAGTACCTGGCGCGGCTCGAGGACCTGGCCGACGCGGCTCTGCCCGCCCGCCGCGCCGCCGACGCCCTCTCGCGCCTGCACCGGCTGCGCGAGTTCCTGTTCGAAGAGCTGGGGTTCGCGGGCGACCGCTCCGACTACTTCGATCCCCGCAACAGCCATCTCAACGAAGTGCTCGACCGGCGGCTCGGCATCCCGATCACGCTCTCGCTCGTCCTGATCGAGGTGGGCCGGCGACTCGGCCTCGAGATGGAGGGAATCGGGCTGCCCGGCCACTTCATCACCGGGGCCCGCATCGCGGGCGAGCACGTGCTCCTCGATCCCTTCAATCGCGGCGCGGTGCTGACGATGGAGGCCTGCGGGCAGGTGGTGAAGCGCGCGCTCGGCCGCCCGGTGCGCCTCCGGCCCGAGCACTTCGCGCCGGTGGACAACCGGCAGTTCCTCACCCGTATGCTCGCCAACCTGAAGGGGATCTACTGGCGGCAGGAAGCGTGGGACAAGGTGGTGCGCGTGATCGACCGCATGCTCGCGCTGAATCCCGCCGCGGGCGGGGAGCGGCGCGACCGCGGCGCGGCCTGGAGCAACATGGGCCGGCTCGAGCGCGGGGTGGCGGACTGGGAGCGCTACCTGACCGAGTTCCCCCACGCGGCCGATCACGAGCAGGTGCGCGGCCAGCTCCGCCGCGTCCGCCAGAAGCTCGCGCAGCTCAACTAGCCGCCTTCCATGCGGGTGCAGGGCGGGACCAACCTCTACGGCTTCTCCGTCGGCATCCTCATGCTCGACACCCGGTTTCCGCGCATCCCGGGCGACATGGGCAACGCGACCACCTTCGACTTCCCGGTGCGCTACCACCGCGTCACCGGGGCCTCGCCGGACCGGGTCGTGCGCCAGGGCCAGCGGGAGCTGCTGCCCGCCTTCGTGGAGGGCGCGCGATTGCTCGAGCGCGAAGGCGTCCGCGCCGTCACCACCAACTGCGGCTTCCTGGCCAAGTTCCAGCCGGAGCTCGCCGCGGCGGTCTCGATCCCCGTCTTCACCTCGAGCCTCATGCTGGTGCCGCTGGTGCAGCGGATGCTCCCGCTCGGCCGCGCGGTGGGCATCCTCACGGTCGACGCCGCGTCGCTCCACGCCGAGCACATGGCGGGCGCGGGCATCTCCCCGGACACCCCGCTCGTGGTGGCCGGGCTCGAGACCGAGAAGGAGTTCACCCGCGTGCTCCTCGACGATCTGCTGACCCTCGACGTGGAGACGGCGCGCCGGGAGCACCTCACGGTGGCGCGGCGGATGGTGGCGGCGCACCCCGAGATCGGCGCGCTCGTGCTCGAGTGCACCAACATGCCGCCCTATCGCGCCGACATCCAGGCCGCCACCGGTCTGCCCGTCTTCGACATCACGACGCTGGTCCGCATGGTGCACGAGGCGGTGCGCCACGGGCTGCCCCCGCGCCCCGCCTGAGCCCGCCGCCCGCGTGAGCCAGACCCCGGACGTCGTCATCGTGGGGGCCGGCATCATCGGCGGCTCGGTGGCCTTCCACCGGCTCGAGCGCGATCCGCGCCTGCGGGTGGTGATGCTCGAGGCACTATCGCTCGACCGCTTTGCCGCGGGACGACTGCGCGCCGAAGCCAACATGTTCTAGGCCATGAAGATCGCCGACCTTCGCGTGGTGCTGGCCGACATCCCGGTGAAGCGCCCGCACAAGATGTCCTTCACCACGCTCGAGGCGGTGAACTTCGTCTTCGTCCGCCTCGAGACCTCCGACGGCCACGTCGGCTGGGGGGAAGCCGCCTGCCTGGGCGGGCCGACGTGGAGCGAGGAGTCGGCCGAATCGGTGGCCGCGACCATCGAGCGCTACATCGCCCCGTGGCTCATCGGCCGCGACCCGACCGCGATCGAGGCGCTGCGGATCGAGATGGCGCGGCGGGTGCAGGGCAATCCCTTCGCGCGCGCGGCGGTCGAGATGGCGCTCTGGGATCTCGCCGGACGGGCGCTGGGCGTACCGGTGCACCGGCTGCTCGGCGGGCGAGTGCGGGATCGGGTGCCGCTGTCGTGGTCGCTCGCGGTGGCGGACCCGCGCGCCGAGATCGAGGAGGCGGAGGCCAAGGTCGCGCTCGGGCACCGCATCTTCAAGATCAAGACCGCCGCGGGCACGCTGGGCGACGACGTCCTTCGGGTCCGGCGGCTCCGGGAGGCCCTGGGCCCCGCGGTCTCGCTCCGGGTGGACGCCAACCAGGGGTGGGACCGGCCGACCGCGTTGAAGGCAGTCCGGGCGCTCGAGCCCTACGACCTCGACTTCGTCGAGCAGCCGGTGCCGCGCTGGGATCTCGAAGGGCTGGCCCTGATCGCCCAGCGCTCGGCGGTGCCGATCATGGCCGACGAGTCCTGCTTCACCACGCACGACGCGCTCGCGCTCGCCCGGCTCGGCTCGATCTCCATCCTGAGCCTCAAGCTCACCAAGTCGGGCGGCCTCCTCGGCAGCCTCGCCATCGCGCGCGTCGCCGAGGCCGCCGGCATGGGCTGCTACGTGGGCTGCATGATCGAGACCTCGCTCGGCACCGCCGCATACCTGCACCTGGCCCTCGCCACCGCCCCGGTCACCTGGGGCTGCGAGCTCTTCGGGCCGCTCCTGCTCGCCGCCGACGTCACGCGGCAGCCGGTCCAGTACGCCGACGGCTACATCCTCTCGCTGGACGGGCCCGGCTGGGGCGTAGAGGTCGACGAGACGGCGCTCGCTCGATGGACGCGCCGAAGCTAGCCGCACCGGACCGCGGCTCTGCGGGACCCGGGCCGATGCTCGAGACCCGCGGCATCGTCAAGCGCTTCGGCGGCCTGATCGCGGTGGACGGGCTCTCGCTGGCCGTCGGCCGCGGCGAGATCCGCGGGCTGATCGGGCCCAACGGCTCCGGCAAGACCACCACCGTCAACGTCCTCTCCGGGCTCCACCGCCTGGACGGAGGCGAGATCCATCTCGACGGCCGTCGCGTGGACCGGCTCCGGCCCCACGAGATCGCGGCGCAGGGCGTGGCCCGCACCTTCCAGATCCCGAAGCTCTTCGGCAACATGACGGTGCTGGAGAACGTGCTGCTCCCGGGGCACGCGGAGCGGGCCCGCGCGGGGGCGCGCCCGATGGCCGAGATCTCCGAGCGCGCCCGCCGCCTGCTCGACTTCGTCACCATGGACCGGCAGCGCCACGCGCTGGCCAAGCAGCTCTCCGGCGGGCAGGCCATGCTGGTGCAGATCGCCCGAGCGCTGATGATCCACCCGCTCCACGTCGTGCTCATGGACGAGCCGTTCGCGGGCGTGCATCCGACCATCCGGGAAGTCATCATGGAGGCCATCCTCCGGATGAACCGGGAGCACGACGTGACCTTCCTGATCGTCTCCCACGAGATGGCCGAGGTGCGGCGACTCTGCGCCCGGGTCTCGGTCATGCACGACGGACGGCTCATCGCCGAGGGGCCGCTCGCCCAGGTGGCCAACGACCCCCTCGTCCTCGAAGCCTATCTGGGCAAGTAGATGGCGCTGCTCGAGGTGGACGAGGTCGCGGCCGGCTACGTGGAGGGCATCGACATCCTGGCCGGCATCAGCCTGCGCGTGGAGGCGGGAAGCGTGACCGGCATCATCGGGCCCAATGGGGCGGGGAAGTCGACGCTGCTGAAGACCATCTTCGGCTTCCTCCATCCCCGTCAGGGCCGCATCGTGCACGACGGCCGTGAGATCCAGCGGTCGGCGCCGCACGAGGTCAAGCGGCTCGGGGTGAGCTACGTACCCCAGGGCGCCAACGTCTTCCCCCAGCTCACCGTCGAGGAGAACCTGCTCCTGGGCGCCTGGGTGGAGCGCCGCGACCGCGCGCGGGTGGGCCGGATGCTGGAGCGCGCCTACACGACGTTCCCCCGGCTCCGGGAGAAGCGGCGCCACCGCGCCACCTCCCTGAGCGGCGGCGAGGCCAAGATGCTCTCCCTCGCCAAGGAGCTGGTGACGGATCCCAAGCTGCTGCTCGTGGACGAGCCCTCCGCCGGGCTCGCCCCCCGCGTCTCGCGCGAGGTGTACGCGCGGCTCGTGGAGGCGCGCGCGTCTGGCGTCACCATCCTCCTCGTAGACCAGAACATCACCAAGGCGGTGGAGGTGTCGGATTATCTCTACGTGATCGAGAGCGGGCAGGTGCGCCGCCAGGGTCCGCAGGCCGACTTCGCGGACCACCTCCCCGAGCTGATCCGTGACTCGCTCCTCGGGACCTGACGGCATGGCGGGGTTCCTCCGGCGCGTGGGCCTCTGCCTCGTCGCCTACGCCGCCGTCGCGTGGGTACCGCTCGTCACCTCCGAGTACCACACCCACATCCTCGTCATCAGCCTCTACTACGTGATCCTCGCGGTGGGCTGGAATCTGCTCGCGGGCTTCACCGGCCAGTTCTCGCTGGCCCACCACACGTTCGCCGGGATCGGCGCCTACACCTCGGCGCTGCTCGTCCAGCGGGCGGGGATCCCGATCCTGGCCGGAGTGGTAGCCGGGGCGGTGGTGGCGGCCGCCGTCGGCTTCGGACTCGGCAGCCTCTGCCTCCGGATGCGCGCGATCTACCTGGCCCTGGCCACCTGGGCGTTCGCCGAGTCCGTCCGGCTGCTCGTCACCGTCGAGTACCAGATCACGCGCGGGGACCTGGGACTGGCCGCGCCGCTGCTCTTCGGGACCCCGCGCGCGACGCCCTACTACTACCTGTTCCTGGGGCTGGCGCTCGTCTCCCTGCTCGCGGCCTGGCAGATCGTCCACTCACGGATCGGCGCCTACCTGCGGGCCATCCGCGACGACGAGGAGGCGGCCGCAACCATGGGCGTGGATACCTTCAAGTGGAAGCGCTTCGCGTTCGTCGTCTCCGCGGTGTTCGCGGCGGTGGCGGGCGCCTTCCAGGGGCACTACATCGGCCTGCTCTCGCCCACCCCGATGAAGTTCAACGAGATGGCCACCGTCATCATCATGGTCATCACGGGCGGCCTGCGCACCTTCGCGGGGCCGGCCCTCGGCGCGGTCTTCATCGAGGTGCTCTCCGAGCTGCTGCGGGGCTGGGGAGAGATCCGGATGGTGCTCTTCGCGCTCCTCGTGATCGCGGTGGTCCGGCTCTACCCGGCGGGGCTGGTGGGGCTGCTGCGCACGGCGGGAGAGCGCGTCGGGACGCGGCTGCCCGCCCTGGCGCCACTGCTCGGAGTCCGGAGGCCAGCCGACTGACGCGGGCGGGGCTCCATCAGACCGTCCGCTCGCGCTCCCCGAAGAGCCCGGTGGGCCTCAGCACCAGCAGGACGATGAGCAGCACGAAGCCGTAGAGGTCCTTGTAGGCGGGCGAGATGAACACCGAGCCCAGGGCCTCGATCACGCCCAGCAGCACGCCGCCCACCACGCTGCCCAGGATCGAGCCGAGCCCGCCGATCACGATGATCTCGAAGCCCTTGAAGGTCGAGATGGCCCCATTCTCCGGGTAGACGAGGAAGTCGGGCGCGAGCAGGGCTCCGGCCGCGGCGGCCATCGCCACGCCGACCCCGAAGGCCAGCATGTCGAGCCGCAGCACGTCGATGCCGGCGGTCTGGATGCCGATCCGGTTCTGGGCGGCGCCCCGCAGCGCGCGCCCGACCCAGGTCCGCGTGACGAGCAGGTAGAAGAGTGAGAGCAGCACCAGCGCGCCGATGAGAGCCACCAAGCGGTTGCCGGACAGCGGAAGGGTCAGCAGCGTGGTGGGCTTCGCGTAGTCGCGCGGCGCGTACTGGTTCGGACCGCCTAGCACGATGGCCAGGTTCCGGAAGAGGACCATCAGCGCGATCGTCATGACGGTGGCGTACTCGTCGCGCCGCTCCACGCCGCCCACGTACATCGGCCGCAGGAGGAAGCGCTGGACGACGAGCCCGAGCAGGAACACCCCTGCCATGGCCAGCGGCAGGGCCAGGTACCAGCGGTCCCAGCCGAGGAGAGAGGCGAGGAGCGCGTACTGCACGTAGCTGCCGATCATGTAGAACTCGCCCATCGACCAGTTGATCATCTTCATGACCGAGTAGATGAACGTGATGCCGAGAGCCATCAGGCTGTAAATGACACCGATGACGACGCCGGAGAGGAGGTACTGCGAGAACAGGTGGAGGTCCATCGGTGATGGCCCGGGCCGGGCCCGGGAGCGTCGCCCCCGGCCCCGACCCGAAGCCGGTCAGCGCGGAACGGCCAGGTCGCCGGTCTTGAACTCGGCCGGGTAGATGATCTTGGCCTCGGTGAAGGGCATCTCGGGACGCGTGTACTGCAGCACCAGCATCGGTGGGGTCCACTGCTGCCAGTAGGGGCCTTCACCGCGGGGGAAGCTGATCGTCGCGTTCCAGCCCTGGAACTTGTTGGCGAGCAGCGAGCGCACGAGCGCCTCGCTGGTGTCGCTCTTGGCCGCGTCGAGGGCGTCGGCGATGAGGGCCACCTGCGCGTAGCCGTTCAGCGACGCGTAGACCGGATCCTCCTTGAACTGCTCCCGGTACTTGGTGCGGAAGGCCTCCCCGCGCGGCGTGAGCTTCATGGTGGGGTGGTAGTAGACCATGAAGGAGACGTAGTTGCCCTTGTCGCCGAGGTTCTTCCAGAACTCCGGGCGGGCCGGCATGTCGTAGGAGACGAGCATCGGGGT
>JBGOVO010000097.1:0-11109 GCA_041478145.1 Methylomirabilia bacterium | reverse complement strand
TCGAGCGCGGCGTAGAGCGTGGTGGTCTTGCCGGAGCCGGTGGGCCCGGTGACGAGCACGATGCCGTGGGGCCGGCGGATCAGCACCTCGAAGGCGCGGGCGGCGGCCCGCGCGAAGCCCAGCCGGTCGAACGGCAGGAAGACCGAGGACCGATCCAGCAGCCGCATGACGATGGACTCGCCGTGGATGGTGGGCACGGTGGAGACGCGGATGTCCACGCGGCGGCCGCCGGGCGCGGTGACCCGGATGCGCCCGTCCTGGGGCAGGCGCCGCTCCGCGATGTTCATCTCGGCCATGATCTTGATGCGCGAGGTGAGCGCGGCCTGCAGCCGCCGCGGCGGCGCCTCCTGGTCGTAGAGCAGCCCGTCGATGCGGTAGCGCACGCGCAGGCTGTCCTCGAACGGCTCGATGTGGATGTCGGAGGCGTCGGCCGCGAGCGCCCCCTCGATGAGCAGGTTCACCAGCCGCACGACCGGGGCCTCGAAGGCCATGTCGCGGAGGTGACCGACGTCGTCCTCGGGCTCGGCATCCCGCTCGGTGGCGGAGCCCATGCCCTCCACGATCTTCTGCAGCGCGGTGCTGGCCCCGTAGGCCCGCTCGATGGCGTCGAGGATGGCCGGCCCGGGCGCCACGCAGAGCCGGATGGCGAGCGGCAGGGTCTGCTGGAGCTCGTCGAGCAGCAGGGGATCGGTGGGATCGGCCGTCGCCACCGTGACCGTCGCGCCCTCGACCGCGATCGGGCAGGCGAGGGACTGGCGCAGGTACCGCGGCGACAGCTCCTTGAGCACCGGCGGCGTCGAGGGTAGCTCCTCGGCGGAGAGATAGGGCAGGTCCTGTTGGGCCGCCACCGCCTTCAGCACGTCCTCGACGGTGGCGGCGCCCAGGGCCACCAGCGCCTCGCCCAACCGCTGCCGGTCCCGTGTCGCGAGCGCGAGCGCTTCCTCGAGGACGTCGTCGGTGATGACGCGCGCCTGCACGAGGATCTGGCCCAGACGGAGCGGCTGCGCCGAGAGGTTATTCACGGCGGCGGGATTATGGTGGTCGGCTCGACCGGTCGTCAATCGTCCCTCTAAGTCGACACCGTGTCGTCAGGGTCTCAGTGTCGGGGGCGATACGGCCGGTTGCTGTACGTCAGGACGTCGTCCGGCCCCGCGTAGCGGTAGAGCGCGCCCGCGCGCGCGAGCGGATCGTCCAGGCCCGCCCGGCGCAGCACCCGCTGAACGTACTGTTGCGTCTCGGGGGAGGGAGGGATGCCGCGATGGGCGTCGACGGCGACTTCGCCCGCGTTGTAGGCCGCGAGCGCCAGTATCACGCTGCCCTGGTAGCGCTCCAGCAGGTAGCGCAGGTGGCGGACACCGCCGCGGATGTTCTCGCGCGGGTCGAAGCGGTCGAGCACGCCGAGGGCCGAGGCCGTCTTCGGCATGAGCTGCATCAGCCCGCCCGCGCCCTTTGGCGAGACCGCGGTCGGATCGAAGCCCGACTCCGTGCACACCACGGCCTCGACCAGGGCCGCGCTCACGCCGTACTCCCCCGCGATCTCCTGGATGTCGACCGCGTAGCGCGTCCATGGGCGCGTGGACAGCCGCAGCCACCCTGCGCTCGTGCCGGACGCGCTGGCGAGGCTACGGTAGCGCGGATCGGCCGGCACATTGGTGAAGTGGACGACGCCGTCGGCGCCGACGAGGCGCGAGGCGCTGTCGGCCGCGGCCGGTGTTCCGCCCGCCAACAGGAGGGCTGTGATGCCCGCGGCATAGCGTTTACGCATGTGACGGCGAGCGCCGAGCGAACCTCGGCGCTCGTGCGGACGTTGTCTAGCGCGGCAGGCGCGATGACGTCCCCGCCCGGGTGCAGATTCGCTGCCGGGGCGAGGAAGCGACGCCGTTGACGGTGTAGGTCTCGATGACGGGAGGCCGCACAGAAGAGATGAGTACGAGCCTCCCCCGTCGACGATCTGGTGGCCGACGGCCGGGACATTGGCGGTGCCGGTGAACACCACGCCTCCGGAGAGGGACTGGAACGTGCAGGAGAGGCCGCTGTCGAACGTGAGATCGCGGTGCACGGTATAGGTCACGTCGCAGATCGAGTCGCTGGAAGTCACGGGAACGCCACCCGGGCCGACACCGATATCAATGACGATGCCGTGGCTCGTCAAGGTCCCCGTTCCGTCACCGTTGTAGTGAGTGACGCCCGCGTCGGAGTTGAATGTTCGCCGGAAGAAGTTTGCCGGCGGTGCGGGCAATGGCAGGAGCTGGAAGGTCGTGGGGTCGAATCCGCCCGAACTTTCCACGCAGTCTCGCGTCGACGAGCTGGCGTAGTCGCCCCTCAGCAGGAGGTTGAGGGCACGTTGGGAATCATCCGCCTGGGCAACGGCGGCCGACGTGCCAGCCAACAGAAGAGCGACGCATGTGACCCGTAGTCGGGACAGGTGCATGGTGGCCTCCCCTCCGGGCCGGGCCGCGATCGCGGCTCTCGCAGCCGGCACCGGCAAGCCGAAACGGTGAATTGCCCGAGAGGCATCAACCGGGCGCCCGGCGCTACCTCCCTGTGCAGACACTTTCGATGAGCAGCGTCACAGCCCTGTCACCGGCGTCGTCACAAATGAGGGCCAGTAAGGGCACCGCGGCTTCCCGGGCCTGTTGACCCCACCAGGAGGGGCTGCTATAGGCTGGCTCCACGGTCACCCTCATGACGCAGCTGGGCATCGATCTCCTCGGGGGGTTCCAGGTCCGCTGTTCTGGACGGCAGGTCCTACTGCCGCGAAGGAAAGCGCAGGCCTTGCTCGCCTATCTCGCACTGCGGTGCGGGCAGCCCTGCCCGCGAGATACGCTCGCGGCGCTCCTCTGGGGCGACCTGCCCGAGGACCAAGCCCGTCACAGCCTGCGGCAGACGCTTCTCGAGGTCCGTCACGCCCTACCGGACGGGAAGCCGCCGACGGTGGTCGTCGAGCGTGACCGCATTGGGCTGAACCCGCGCCGCGTGCAGGTGGATGTGGGGGCCTTCGAGCGCTTCGCGGCCCAGCGGACGCGTGGAGCCCTCGAGCGGGCGGCTGGCCTCTATAGGGGCGAGCTGCTCGCAGGGATGACGCTCCGCGAGCCGGCGTTCGAGGAGTGGCTGCGAGCGGAGCGCAATCGGTTTCGCGAGGCCGCCCTCGGCGTGTTCCAGCGACTTCTGGCCGCGCAGAGCGCGAGGCGTCAGCTCGAGTCTGCCGTCCAGACCGCGATCCGGCTCCTCGCGATCGATCCACTCCAGGAGCCGGTCCATCGGACGCTGATGCGGCTCTACGATCGCCTGGGGCGGCGCCCGGCCGCCCTCCGTCAATATCACCTCTGCGCCGACCTGCTCCGGCGAGAGCTCGGCATCGCGCCGGAGCCAGAGACGACGCGTCTCTGGGAGGCCCTGGCGCCGAGGCCGCTGGTCGGCGCTCATCCGAGGCGGGCGCCGCGAAGCCGTGCCAGGCGGGAGCCACCACCCAGGGAGGGCGGCGACATCCCGCTCGTGGGCCGCCACGCCGAGCTCGAGCGCCTTCGGGCCGCCGCGGAGGACGCCGTGGGCGGCCGCGGCCGCCTCGTCGTCATCGCGGGCGGGGCAGGGATCGGCAAGAGTCGTCTTCTCCAGGAATTCGAGACCGAATCCCGCGCGTTCGGGCTTCAGCCTCTCCTCGGTCGCTGCTACGATCTCACCCGCGTCCTGGCCTTCGGCCCCTGGGTGGAAGCGATCCGGGGGGCGAGCATCGTGGAGGATCGGGATCTCGTGGACCGGCTGGGCTTGACCGACCGCGTGGAGATCTCCCGTCTGCTCCCGGAGCTGGGCCCGCCCGGCGTTCAGCCTCCGGAGCGTCCCGAGGACCATCTGAGACTCTTCGAGGCCATGGCCCATCTGCTGGAGGGGCTCGCGTCAAGGCGGCCGCTCCTGCTGATGCTGGAAGACCTCCACTGGGCCGACGAGATGAGTGCCCGCCTGCTTTTCTACCTCGGACGCCGCCTGAAGGCTTCGCGCGTCCTTCTGACGGTCACCGTGCGGGACGACGAGCTGGCCGAAGGGTCCGTTGCGCGCCGGATGCTGGAGGACGTGGAGCGAGAGTGGCCGGGGGCTCGCATCGGCCTCTCGCCCCTGTCCAAGCTCGAGGCCGGCGTGCTGGTCCGGGCGGCCGCCAAGACGGATGCGTCGTCCGCGACCCTCGACCACCTGGCCGACCAGGTGTGGGAGCTGAGCCGGGGGAACCCGTTCATGATCGTCGAGACGATGCGGGCGCTGCCGGACGAGCCGGCCGAGTCGGGCATGCGGCTCTCCCTGCCCGGCCGGGTCCGGGATCTTATCGCCGGGCGCCTGTCGAGGCTCAGCGACCGGGTTCGCCAGATCGTGGCCGTCGCCGCCGTGGCCGGGCGGGACTTCGACTTTGATCTGGTCCAGCGAGCCGCCGGGCTTGGCGAGAGCGAAGCCGCGGATGCCCTGGAGCAGCTGGTCCGGCGGCAGATCCTGTGCCAGGTCGGCGACCGGTTCGACTTCGTGCACGAGCGGCTCCGGGAGGTGGCCCACGGGGAGTTGATTCCTCCCCGCCGTCGAGCCCTCCACCGGGCCGTCGGGGAGGCACTGGAGGCGCTCGAGAGCGGAGATCTCGAAGCCCATTTCTCCACGCTCGCGACGCACTACCGGCACGCGGAGGTGTGGGACAAGGCGGTGTCCTATCTCCGCCGCGCCGGTGACCAGGCCGCCGGGCGCTCCGCTCTGAGGGAGCGGTTACGTTCATCGAGGGCGCGCTGGAGGCGCTCCGGCACTTGCCCGACGGCGCGGAGAGCCAGAAGCTATACATCGACCTCGTCCTGGAGCTTTACGCCGCGCGCCTGCCGCTCGGCCTCCCCGAGGGCAGTCTCGACGATCTTCGTCGGGCCCAGTCGCTGGCCGAATCTCTCCACGATCAGGCGCGTCTGGCGCGCGTCGACGCCAGACTCGCCCGCAGCCTCTACGCGGCCGGGCAGGCCGAGCGCGCCCCCGAGTACGCCCGTCGCTCGGTTGCGCTGGGCCTGGCCGCTGGCGATCGAACCGGCCCCGTCCTGGCGAGGATCGTGCTCGGCGAGATCCTCTCCTTGGAAGGCGATGACGAACAGGTCATCGCGATCTGCCGAGAGAACATCGAAGCCTTGAGCGGCGACCCCATCACCCGCTACTTCGGCCTCGCCGGCCTTCCCTCGGTCTTCTCGCGGATGCATCTCGGGTGGAGCCTCGTCCGGAGGGGTGAATTCGCCGCAGCCCTCAGGTATGCCCATGAGGCCATGAGCATCGCCGAATCGGGCGACCGGCCACTCAGCCTCAGTGCCGCCTGCCAGATCTTGGGTGGCGCGTACCTTGCCAAGGGCGACCTGGACAAGGCCTTCCCACAGCTCGAGCGTGGACTCGATCTCAACCGTACGAGAATCGGGTTTCATCGAGCCGAATTCGCGTCCTTGCTCGGGCGGGCCTACGTCCTGGCCGGCCGGGTCGACCGAGCGATCCCCCTTCTCGAGGAGGCCCTCGAGCATCCGTTCGGCCGCGGCTCCCCGTGGGAGGCACTGCGGCTCCTGCCGCTTGCCTCCGGGTACGCGGCGGCTGGTCGCCTCGAGGACGCCCGGCGGGCGACGGAACGGGCGCTGGAACGAGCCCAGCCCTACAAATTGCGACCTGTCGAACCCCGGGCGCTCCACATCCTGGCGTTGATCGCCCTGCGCTGTGAGCCGCCCGACAGCTCGGAGGCACTGTCCCGCGGCCAACAGGCGCTCGCCCTCTCCACGGCGCTGGGCATGCGGCCCCTCGTGGCACACTGCCACCTCGTCATCGGCCGAGCCTGTCGCGGAGTCGGGCAGTGGGCCGAGGCCGAAGCCCACCTGATCGCCGCCGAAAGGCTTCTCCGAGAGATGGACATGACCCACTGGCTCCCGGCCATCGCGGAGGCGCGCGGAGCGCGCTCGGGCCATGTCTGAGGCGGACCTGACCCGGCGCCGCTCCTCCAGGCTGGAATCAGCGGGCTTGCCGCCGGCCTGCTGGCTCGTGAGCCGGGGCATGCGGCGGGCGCCGTCTGCTCAAGTTCAAGTCCGGCCTCGAGGTTCCGCCGGGGCTGCACGTCATCGAGGGTGACCTGGCCGAGTCCTGGAGTCATCCGAGCGACACCGTCTACGTCTTCAGGCCGCGCAAGGGCGTCCGCTGGCACAACCGCCCAGCCGTCAACGGCCGGGAGCTCACGGCCGAAGACGTCAAGTACTGCTTCGAGCGCGTTGCCACCGAGAAGAGCAACTCCTCGCGCGCGGTACTGGCCGCGCTGGACCGGATCGAGGTGCGCGACCGCTACACGGCCCGACTCGTGTTGAGGTCGCCCTTCGTCTGGCTCGGCCGCATCATCGCGAGTGCCATGACGCTGCCCATCGTGGCCCGCGAATGCGTCGAGAGCTTCGGCGATCTCAGGAGGCCGGAAGCGGTGGTAGGGACAGGACCCTGGATGCTCGATACCTACCGCCGCGGCGTCGGTATCACGCTGATCCGGCATCCGGACTACTTCCGGAAAGGCCTGCCCTATATCGACCGGGTGGAGCTCACGCTCGATGATGACAACACGCGCGTCATGGGCGCCTTCATTGCCGGCCACTACGACATCGGCTGGAAGTACGGAGGCATGATCTCACGGAGCGACTGGCTCCAGATCCGGGAGACCGTCAAGGTGCGCCGGCCTCGGACGAAGCAGATCGATCTGCTCGACAGCGCCGTGCCGGTCATCTACATGAGAACCGATCGGCCCCCGTTCAACGATGTCCGCGTGCGCCGGGCGATCTCGATGGCCATCGATCGCCGGGAGCTGATCGATGTCGTCATGGACGGAGCGGGCGTGATCAATCCGCCGCTGGCGGCGGCCATGGCGGAGTGGGCGCTGCCGATCGACCAGCCGGGCGAGGGCGCCCGCAACTACGAATTCGACCCGCGAACGGCCGGACGGTTGCTGGCCGAGGCCGGCTATCCGCAGGGGCTGGAGACGGTCATGAACTTCGTCAGCTACGGTAGTAGACCGTACCTCGACACCCTCCAGCTGCTCGTACGCTATCTGGACGCCGTCGGCATCCGGGTGAAGCTCGTCGGAAAGGAGTACGGCGCCTTCGCCGTCACGGTGTCTCTGGGCCAGTTCGAGGCGACGGGCCTCGGGGTGCTTCCTCCGGCTGTCACCCCCTACGGTCCCCTCTACCTCCGCTATCATCCGGGGGAAGTGCCGAACGCGGCCCACGTCGACGACCCGGTCCTGACCGCCATTTCTTGATTCGCTGAACCGGGCGCGCGAGTCGACCCGGCAGCGGGCCCTCATCCACGAGTTCTAGCGCCACGCGGCCAGCCAGCAGTACGACATCCACCTGCTCTCGGCGATCCAGGTCGGGATCTGGGATGCGGCCTTAAGAACTACGCCCCCCGGGCGGACTTCGACTACGGCAGGCGGCTCACGGCGGCGTGGCTCGACCAATGATCGGCACTCACGCGGACGCTCGCCCCGGGGCTACTCAAGGTGGTCTGCGAAGGTGAACACGACGGGGGCGGCCGCGAGCCGCCCCCGTCCCTTCAGCGGCGAGGCGGCGCGGCTAGCGCCAGGGGCCGCTTCCGGGAGGTCTTCGGCCACTTCGATGAGATTTGCCGGTGGCTGGAGCGCCTGGAGCAGGAGTACTACGCCATCTCGCAACAGCTGCGACGGATCGAGGCGGCCCTGACTGACGAGAGCGGGCGGCGGGAGATCCTCGAGCGCGATCTGGCGGTGCTCAAGGAGCATGTGGGCCTGCTTCAGGCGCGGATTGCTGAGATTGAGAGGCGGTTGGGTTCCTAGGCCGCCCGCCCCCTCACCCTTCCCCCCGGAGGGGGAGAGGGGATCATGAAGAGCTAGCGCGTTTGCTGCTTGTTGCGGGCTGTCTCCACCAGCGCTACGACGCGGTCGTGGTCTTCGCCCTTGGGCACCAGCGTCAGGAAGCGCTCCCAGGATTTCACGGCGCCCGCGTAGTCCTGCTTCTGTTCATAGAGGACTTGGCCGCGGTAGAGGTAGGCCGGGGCGTACTTCGGGTCGATGGCGAGCGCCTTGTCGAGGGTCTCGATGGCGGTGTCGGCGTGGCCGCCGATGGAGACGATGAGCGCCATGTGGGTGAGGGCGTCCACGTTCCGGGCGTCACGCTTGAGCACGGCCTGGTAGGCGGCGATGGCCTGCGAGTAGTCGCCGTCGAAGAGGCTCTGGCGCGCGGCCTGGAGCATGCCCGCCAGGATCTCGGGTGGGATGGGCTTGCCCGGCTCGAAGGTCATGTTGGGCGGGCCGACGGGCGATCCGCCAGGGGCGGGAACGGGCAGACGGGAGCCGGGCGGCGTCATGGTCGGATCGGGCTCGGTGAAGCGGCTCGCATTGACGCCGATGATCACGCCGAAGATGAGCAGCACGACCGCGCCGGCCGCCAGCGTGACGGGCTGTCGGGTCCAGGCACCGCGCGTCTCGGGTGTCTGCGGTTGGGGGAGCGCGGGGGCCATGTCTGGGCCCCCGCGTATGACGATTGGCCCGAGCGCATCCAGCTCCGTGATCACCGCGCCGGCGCGCGTCTCGTAGCGCTCGCGCAGGCTCTCGTAGTCGGGGTCCGACAGGTGGCCGGCGTCGTGGTCGAACTGCAGCTCGCGCAGGGCGCGATAGAGCGCGGACTTCTCCTCCTCCAGCTCCAGCCGTCGATCGTCACGAGGCTGCGCGTCTAGTGCCGCCGCGCCATCGACCCGGCCACGGAGAAGCGGCCAGAGCACGATCGCGAGCGCGGGGAGCACGACCACCGCGATCAGCGTGAGCTGCAGCCCGCTCATGGCTCGCGCTCGGCCATCTCGCGCAGGATGCGCTCGCGCATGGCCGCGTCGGGCCGCGCGACGGCGGGCGCCGACGCCGCGCGACGGCGCCATCGCCGGGCCAGCACCAGGACCAGCAGCAGGCCGGCGGCCAGGGCCGCGAACGGCACCACCCACACCAGCAGGTTGAAGCCCTGGCGCGGTGGGGAGAGCAGGATCCACAGGCCGTACTTGTCCACGAAGTAGGCCTTCACCTGCTCGGAGCTCTCGCCGGCGGCCAGCCGCTCGCGGATGATGTCCTTCATCTGGTGCGCGGTCTCCGAAGGCGAGTCGGCCACCGAGAGGCTCTGGCACACTACGCAGCGGAGCTGGGCCGCCACGTCGTGCACCGCGTCCTCGCTCACCGGCGCGGCGGCGAGCGGGGAGCTCACGACGAGCGCCGCGATCAGGAGCAAGGCCACCGCGAGCCCTCGGCTCACGCCGGCTCTCCCAGGAGCTTCTCCACGTACCGCTTCATGATCTCGTCGGTGACCGACCCGACCTGCTTGAAGCGCACCTGGCCCTTGCGATCGATGAAGAACGTCTCCGGGACGCCGTAGACGCCGTAGTCCACCGAGACGCGCCCCGACGGGTCGGGCGCATTCGGAAACGTGTGGCCGAACTGGGTCAGGAAGCGCCGGGCCGGCTCGTCCTTGTCCTGGATGTTGACGCCGACCAGGACGACGCCACGATCCCGGTAGGCCTGCCAGGCCCGCTCGAGGCTCGGCGCCTCGTCGTAGCAGGCGGGGATGCACCACGAAGCCCAGAAGTTGACGACCACCACTTTCCCGCGGAGCGAGTCGAGCGAGATCGGCTTGCCGTCGAAGGTCGTCAGGGCGAACGGGGAGGCCGGCTTGCCCAGGAGCGGCGAGCGGATCTCGCGCGGATCGGTGCGGAAGCCGTAGCCCAGCAGCACCAGCACCGGCACGACCGCGAGCGGGATCGCCCAGCGCAGGACGCGCGAGCGGCCGCTCATGCCACCGCGCGGTGGCCCGCGCGCGGCACCGCCGGCGTGCGCCGCGGCTCCGGCACGATGGCCAGCGCCGCGCCCAGCGTCAGCACGAAGCCGCCGATCCAGAGCCAGGAGACCATCCGGTTGACCTGGACCTTGATGGTGGCATGCGAGCCGTCGCGGGCGAACTCGCCCAGCACCAGGTAGAGATCCTCGAGGAAGCCCAGGCGGTAGTCCACCGCCGCGATCGGGGTCTGCTCCTGCGGGTAGAACTTCTTGGCCGGCGTGAGGACGGTGTAGGGCCCCTTGCGGTCGGACACCGTGAAGGTGCCGATCACCTTGGCGTGGTTCGACTCCTCGACCCCCTGCAGGCCGTCGAAGCGGATGGTGTAGCCGGCCAGCTCCATGGACTCGCCGCGGTTCAGCGTGGCCTCGGTCTGGGTGGACCAGGCCTGCGAGCCCGCCACGCCGAGCGCGACGATCAGGATGCCCAGGTGCACCACGAAGCCGCCGTAGCGCCGGTTCTGACGCAGGGCGAGGCCCCACGTGGCCTCGAGCCAGCCGTCGCCGGTGCGCCGACGCGCGCGCGCGGCGCGGGCGAAGTCGAGCGCGATGGTGGTGGCCACGAAGATCACGAGGGCAAGGCAGAGCAGCACGAGGGCGTTGGCCACGCCCAGCGCGCGGCAGAGCGCGGCCCCCGCGATGCCGATCACCACCGGCTTGAGGAAGTTGCGGCGCAGGTTCTCGGCCGAGGCCCGGCGCCAGGCGATCAGGGGGCCCACGCCCATCAGGAAGATCAGGGCGAGGAAGATCGGGATATTGACCAGGTTGAAGAACGGCGCGCCCACGCTCACCTTCTCGCCCTTGATGGCTTCCGAGAGCAGCGGGAATACGGTGCCGAAGAACACCGTGAAGGCGGCGGCCACCAGGAAGAGGTTGTTCAGGAGGAAGGCGGATTCGCGGGAGACGATCGAGTCGAGCTCGCCCTGCGCGCGCAGCCGGTCGAGCCGCCAGGCGAGCAGCGAGAGGGCGCCCAGCACGACCAGGGCCAGGAAGGCGAGGAAGAACTGGCCGACCGAGCCCTGGCTGAAGGCGTGGACCGAGCCGATGATACCGGAGCGCGTCAGAAACGTTCCGAAGATCGTGAGGCTGAACGTCAGGATGATCAGGGCCAGGTTCCAGAGCTTCAGCATGCGCCGCCGCTCCTGGATCATCACCGAGTGCAGGAACGCGGTGGCGGTGAGCCACGGCATGAAGGCCGCGTTCTCCACCGGGTCCCACGCCCAGTAGCCGCCCCAGCCCAGCACGTGGTA
>JBGOVO010000290.1:0-5283 GCA_041478145.1 Methylomirabilia bacterium | reverse complement strand
GCTGATGAGGCCGATCTCGACCACGCACACGATGATGATGCCGAACCACACGGGGTCGAAGCCGAGGTGCACGATCACCGGGAAGAAGACCGGGATCGTGAGCAGGATCATCGACAGCTCCTCCATCGCGGTGCCGAGCACGACGTAGATCGCGCAGATGGCCGCCACCACCACGGTGGGGCTCACGTTGAACCGGGTGACGAAGTTTTTGAGATCGGCCGGCATCGTGGTGATGTTGACGAACTCCGCGAAGATCAGCGCGCCGGTGAGGATCATGAACAGCATCGCGGTCGTGCGCGCGCTCTCCAGCAGCGCGGCGTAGAGCGTCCGCCGCGTCAGGGCGCGCCGCCCCAGCGCGAAGATCATGGCGCCGAAGGCGCCCATGGCCGCGCCCTCGGTGGCCGTGAACAGGCCGCCGTAGATGCCGCCCATCACGAAGAGGAAGAGCACCGCCACCGCCCAGACGTCCTTCAGGGCGGTCCAGCGCTCGCGCCAGGTCGACCGCGGCCCCGGCGGGCCCCAGGTGGGGTGGCGCCGCGTCGTATAGACGATGGCCAGGCACAGGAGCATGGCGCCCAGGATGCCGGGCAGCACCCCCGCCGCGAAGAGCTTCCCGATATTGGTCTCGGTGAAGACGCCGTAGATGATCATGATCGTGGACGGCGGGATCATGATGCCGAGCGTGCCCGCCCCCGCCACCGTGCCCGCGGCGAGCTGATCGTGATAGCCGAAGCGCTTCATCGAGGGATACGCCACCTTGGCCATGGTGGCCGCGGTGGCGATCGAGGAGCCGCAGATGCCGCCGAAGCCCGCCGAGGCCCACACGGTGGCCATGGCCAGCCCGCCCCGCAGGTGGCCGATGAACGTGTAGGCGGCGCGGAACAGCTCCTGGGACATGCCGGCCCGCGTGACGAAGTTGCCCATGAGGATGAAGAGCGGCACCACCGAGAGCGTGTAGTTGCGCCCCGTCTCGTAGATCTTGGTCTGGGCGGTGGCGAAGGCCACCCACCAGTTCCAGTCGCGCATGTAGGCGTAGCCGACGATGCCCACGATGCCCATCGCGTAGGAGATGGGCACCCGCAGAAAGGCCAGCACCATCATGGCGGTGAGGCCGACCAGCCCCTCGATCATCTCCGCTCCACCATCTTGTAGAGGTGGATCAGCCCGGTGAGCCCGATGGTGATGGCCATGAAGTACACGAACGGCCCGTAGAGGATACGCAGCACGTCGGTGGCGTCGCGGTAGCCCCAGATGCGGTCGGCCTTGAGCCAGACGAGCCACGCGAGCAGGAACATGACCGCCGCGCACAGGGCCTGCACGAGGCGATCGAGCCCCCGCGTGCCCCGGGGGCCGAGCAGCCGGTCGATGAAGTCCATGACCGCGTGCTCGTCGGCGTAGGTGACGAGCGGCAGGCCCGCGAAGATCAGCACGAGCAGCAGGAGCTCCGTCACCTCGAAGGCGCCCGCGAAGGGACGGTTGAAGAGATAGCGGGCGACCACGTCCACGAAGGTGAGGAGCATCATGACCAGCAGGATCGCGGAGGCGGCGGTGCCGAGGATGAACTCGACCCGCCGCCCCCACTCGGAGCGGGCCGCGGTCACTGGCCGGCGGCCACCTTCTTCAGCTCGGCGCGGAACTCGGCGAGGATCTTGGCCGCGTCCACGCCCTTGGCGCTCGCCTTCTTGATCCAGTCCTCCACGATCGGCGCGGAGCGCCGCTGCACCTCGCCGGCCAGCGCGGCATCGGCCTGGACGATCTTGACGCCCGACTTCTTGAGCGCGTCCAGCCCCTTCTGGTCCGCCTCGTCCCAGGAGCGGCCGGCCAGGCGCGCGAGGTGCTCGCCGGAGATCTTCTCGATGGCGTCCTGGTCCGCCTTGGGCAGCTTGTTCCACTTGTCCTCGTTCATGAAGAAGCCGAAGGCCGAGCTGTACATGCCGCCGGGGAAGAGGGTGGCCTGCTCGACCACGGTCTCGAGCTTGAAGGAGGTGATCGACTCCAATGGGAAGAACACCCCGTCGGCCACGCCGCCCTTGAGCAATTCGTAGGACTCGGGCGCGGGCTTCACGAACGCGGCCGCGCCGAGCGCCTTCGCCACCTGCTCCGCGACGCCGCCGCCGGTGCGGATCTTGAGGCCCTGCACGTCGTTGATGGAAGCGATCGGCCGCTTGGTGAACATCTGGCCGGGGCCGTGGGTGAACACGCCCAGGAGCTTCACCCCCTTGTACTCGCCCACCTGGTGGAAGTACTTCCAGTGGATGCGCGAGTAGGCGACCGAGTTGACGAGGGCGGTGTCGCCCGCGCCCGGCAGCTCCGCCATGAGGGGCAGGATGTGGCGCGCCGGCGTGTAGCTCGCGGTGACGTAGGAGACGTCCACCAGGCCGTCCCGCACCGCGTCGAAGGTGCCCGGCGGGGCGGAGGGATGCTTCGGCAACATCGTGAGCTTGACGCGGCCGGCGGTGACCTTCTCCACCTCGTTCGCCCAGCCCTGCAGCACGACGCCGGTCAGGTGATGCTGGGGGGACACCCACGAGGACATCGTGAGCGTCGTGGTCTGCGCGAGCGCGGGCGACGCGGCGGTGAGACTCAGGGCCAGCGCGGCCAGCGCGCCTCTCGTCAGATTGAGCATGCTCTCTTCCTCCTGGGAGCGCGGGGTGGGCTGCGGCGGCCCGTAGTGTATCGCAGGTTGCCGCGCGGGTGGGCCGGATACCCTTGCGCAGGCCGCGTGGGCGCGGTAGAAGGGAGGGGCCCGTCACCCGAGGAGGACGCGCCATGGCCAAGATCAAGCACATCGCTCTCTCCACCCGCGTCGATCATCCGGCGGTCGGCGGCTTCTTCCGTCCGCAGTAGCCCGCTCCCAGATGCCAAAGCGCGTCGAGGGCAAGGCCGCCATCGTCGTCGGGGGCGGGCAGACGGCCGGCCAGACCATCGGCAACGGCCGGGCCACCGCCATCGTGCTCGGGCGCGAGGGCGCCCACGTCTGCGTGGTGGACCGCGCCCTGGCCTCCGCGCAGGAGACCGCCGACATGATCCAGGCCGAAGGCGGCCGCGCCTGGGCCTTCGCGGCCGACGTGACGCGGGAGGACGACGTCAAGCGCCTGATCGCGGCGGCGCGCGAGCGCTTCGGCCGGATCGACATCCTGCACAACAACGTGGGCGCGAGCCTGGCCCTCGGCGACGCGGGGGCCACCGAGCTGACCGAGGAGGCCTTCGATCGGAGCCTGGCCGTCAACCTGAAGGCGACCTGGCTCACCTGCAAGCACACCCTGCCCGCCCTGCGGGAGACGCACGGCTCGATCGTGAACATCGCGTCGATGGCCGCGCTGAACGCCTATCCGCTGGTGGGCTACAAGACCACCAAGGCCGCGGTGATCGCGTTCACCGAGAACCTGGCCGCCCACAACGCGACGTACGGCGTCCGCGCCAACTCGATCCTGCCCGGGCTGATGAACACCCCGATGGCGATCGAATCACGAGTGGCGGCCGGCACGCCTCGAGAAGAAGTCATCGCCTCGCGCGACCGCCGGGTCCCCCTCGGCCGGCGCATGGGCACGGGCTGGGACGTGGCCAACGCGGCGCTCTTCCTGCACTCCGAGGAAGCGGGCTTCATCACCGGGGTCTCGCTCATCGTGGACGGCGGCGAGAGCGTCGCCTGGGGGTCGTGACATGGCGATGACCGAGATGCCCGAGAACGCCTACCGCGCCCGCGCCGAGCGCGGCGAGATCCAGATCGGCACGTGGATCACGATGATCCGCACGCCCTCGGTGCTCACGCTCCTGCAGGCGGCCGGCCTCGACTATGCCCGGCTCGATACGGAGCACTCCGCCTTCTCGATCGAAACGGTGGCCGACATGGCGGCGCTGGCGCGCGCGCTGAACTTTCCCTTGGTCGTCCGGCCGCCGGAGGGCAATCGGGAGTGGATCACCCGCCTGCTGGACGCCGGGGTGTGGAACCTGCACGTGCCGCAGGTGGAGACGGCGGAGCAGGCCGCGGAGGTCGTGGCGGCGACGCGGTACGCGCCGCTCGGCTCCCGCGGCATGTACGGCTCGGGCCCGCACACCGGCTACCGGGTGCGGCCACCCGCCGAGCACATGGCGACCGCCAACGCGCGCGTGCACGTGACCGCCATGCTCGAGACCCGGGGCGCCTTCGAGCGTCTCGACGAGATCGCGGCGGTGCCGGGCATCGACGCGCTCACCATCGGACCCACCGATCTGGCGCAGGACCTCGGCGTGCTCGGCACCCCGAAGCAGCGCGACGTGATTCGCGAGCACCGCGTGCGCCTGGGCGAAGCCGCGCGCAAGCACGGCAAGACGGTGGCGATGGCGGTCGACACGATCGAGGCGGTGCGCGAGGTGATCGCCCTCGGCGCGACCATCGTGAACTATTCCTCCGACGTGGGCATCCTCCGATCCGGCTACGCGGCCGCCGTCGCTGACATACGCAAACCAAAGGAGACGTCATGAAGATCAAGGCGGTCAACGGCTTCGCGCGGATCCTCAAGTCCGAAGGCACCCCGTGGGTGAGCTGCTACCCGACGAGCCCGGTCAACAACGCGCTCGGCGAGGAGGGCATGCCGATCCTGATGATGGGCGAGGAGCGCTTCGCGGTCGCGGTGGCCGACGGCTTCTCGCGGGTGACCAACGGCAAGCAGATCGGCGTCTGCACGGTCATGGCCGGCCTGAACGCGGCCGGCATCCAGATGGCGTTCGGCGCCGTCGCGCAGGCGTGGGAGGATTCCTCGCCGCTGCTCGTGATCGCGGAAGGCCTCGGGGTCGGGGCGAGCCGCCACACCCACTTCGACATGGGCGAGGCGTTCAAGCCGGTCACCAAGTGGGTGGGCAAGGTGGACCGCGCCGACCTCGTCCCGGAGTACACTCGCCGGGCCTTCACGCATCTCCGCTCGGGCCGGCCGGGCCCCGTTCTCCTGCTCGTCCCGCGGGACCTGGGCGAGTACGATCCGGACGAGCATCCCTACACACCGGTGAAGGGCTGGCGCTCCGGCCCCGACCCGGACGACGTCCGGTCGGCGGTCAAGGCGCTCCTCGCGGCCAAGGATCCCCTGCTCCACGTGGGCGAGGGCGTCTGCTACGCCGACGCGGCCGCCGAGCTGCTGCAGTTCGCGGAAGCGGCGCAGGTACCGGTGCTGACCACGCTGAAGGCCAAGGGCGTCTTCCCCGAGAACCACCCGCTCTCGGTGGGCGTGCGCGGCTCGATGGCCGATCACTTCCTGCGCAAGTGCGATCTGCTCTTCTCCATCGGCTCGAGCCTCTTCCCGGGCCGGT
>JBGOVO010000296.1:0-5143 GCA_041478145.1 Methylomirabilia bacterium | reverse complement strand
AGACGGTGGTGATCGCGGGCATGACCACCGCCCTGTTCCTGGGCGGCTGGCAGGTGCCCTATCTCCAGGCCTCCGGCTTCGTCTTCCCGTGGGGCGCGAGCATCGCGCTGCCCCACCTGGCGGTCGTGGGGCTGCAGGTCACCGCGTTCCTCACCAAGGTCGTGATCATGATCTGGCTCCTCATGTTGATCCGCTGGACGCTGCCGCGCTTCCGCTACGACCAGGCGATGCGCCTGGGCTGGCTCGCGCTCTTCCCGCTGTCGGTGCTGAACATCCTGGTCACCGCGCTGGTGCTGCTCGCGGTGGGGAAGGGCTGAGGCGTGGCGCCCTACCAGACCGGCAACGTCCCCGCCGATCCGCGCCACTCGAGCCGGCTCGGCCTCCGGCAGCGCTTCTACGTGGTCGAAGTCCTGCTGGGGCTCGCGCTCACCGCCAGGCACTTCTTCGGCAACATGTGGGGCCACACCATGCGGGTGGTCTTCCGGTCGAAGAGCGCGCGGGGCGCGGTCACCATCCAGTACCCGGACGAGCGGCGGCCGTACTCCCCGCGGCTGCGCAGCCTGCACCGCCTGGTCCGCCGCGAGGACGGCTCGCCCCGCTGCGTGGCCTGCATGATGTGCGAGACGGTGTGCCCGGCTCACTGCATCTACATCGTGGCCACCGAGCATCCGAACCCCGAGATCGAGAAGGTGCCCGAGCGGTTCGACATCGACCTCGGCAAGTGCGTCTTCTGCGGGTACTGCGTCGAGGCCTGTCCCGAGGACGCCATCCGCATGGACACCGGCATCCTGGAGTTCTCGGCGTACGACCGCCAGAGCATGATCTACACGAAGGACACGCTGCTGGCCCTGGAGCCGGCGGGGCCCAACGGGGTGCCGACGTCCCCGGTGCCGATCCCGCCCCGGCGGCGCCCCGCGTGAGCCTCGTCACCTTCGCGGTGCTGGCCGTGCTCGCCGTCGGCTCCGCGGCGGGGCTGCTGCTGCGGCGCAACCCGATCCACGGCGCCCTCTTCCTCGCGGTCAACCTGGCCACGGTGGCGGCCCTGTTCCTGACCCTGCGGGCGGAGTTCCTCGCCGCGGTGCAGATCATCGTCTACGCGGGCGCCATCGCGGTGCTCTTCGTCTTCGCGATCATGGTCCTGATCCCCGGCAAGGAGGAGACGGGCCCCGATCCGCTCCGCGGCCAGCGCTGGCTGTCCGTGCCGGTCGTGGCCGTCTTCCTGGTCCTGCTCGCGCTGGTGCTGCGCTCGGCCACGCTGCAGGGCGGGGCGAAGCCGGCGGTGCCGGGCGGGGCGGAGGCGGTGGGGCGCGTGCTCTTCACCGACTACCTGTTCCCGTTCGAGGTGACGTCGGTGCTGCTCCTGGCCGCCATCGTGGGCGTCATGGCGCTGACCAAGCGCAGGGCTTAGGATGGTCCCCGAGTCCTACTACGTCGCCCTCTCGGCCGTGCTCTTCAGCATGGGCGTGCTCGGCGTCCTGATCCGGCGCAATCCGCTCGTGATCTTCATGTCGATCGAGCTCATGCTCAACGCGGCCAACCTGGCCCTGGTGGCGCTGGGGCAGCGGCACGCGACCGCCGACGGGCAGGCGCTCGTCTTCTTCGTGATGTGCGTGGCCGCCGCCGAGGTCGCGGTGGGCCTCGCGATCATCGTGGCGATCTTCCGCCTCCGCCGCCGCCTCTCGGTGGACGAGCTGAGCACGTTGCGTGGGTAGGGCGAGGCCGAGGGGCCCCCTCACCCTGCCCTCTCCCCCGCCTCGGGGGAGAGGGGGGATTGGGAGCTCAAGGAGAAACTAGATGGCGCAGACCAAGACCGCGACGCCGACGACCCGGCTCGATGCCGAGCTGGCCCGGCGGTTGCTCACCCAGATGGCCCTGATCCGGCGCTTCGAGGAAAAGGCGGCGGAGATGTACGCCCTCGGCAAGATCGGCGGCTTTCTCCTCCTCTATATCGGACAGGAGGCGGTCGCGGTGGGCGCCACCTCCACGCTGCTCCCGGACGACTACGCGGTGTCATCGTACCGGGAGCACGGCCACTGCCTGGCCAAGGGATCGGATCCGCGCCGGATCATGGCCGAGCTGTTCGGCCGCCGCGACGGCCTGAGCAAGGGCAAGGGCGGCTCGATGCACCTGTTCGACAAGGGCGTCAACTTCCTGGGCGGCCATGGCATCGTGGGCGCTCATCTGCCGCTCGCCGCCGGCGCGGCCTTCGCCATCAAGTACCAGGGCGGCGACCAGGTCGTGCTGTGCTACTTCGGCGACGGGGCGGTGCCGGAGGGTGAGTTCCACGAGTCGATGAACCTGGCCGCGCTCTGGAAGCTGCCCGTGATCTTCATCTGCGAGAACAATCGGTACGCGATGGGCACCGCGATTCACCGCGCGCTCTCCCAGACCGAGATCTGGCGCTTCGCCGAGACCTACGGCATCCACGGCGAGGCGGTGGACGGCATGGACGTGCTCGCCATCCGCGACTGCGTGAGCCGCGCGGTCGAGCGGGCGCGCCGGGAGAAAGCCCCCGCCCTCATCGAGGCGCGCACCTACCGCTTCCGGGGCCACTCCATGCGCGACCCCGCCGGCTCCGTCTACCGGACCAAGGAGGAGGTGGAGCGCGAGAAGCTGCGGGATCCCATCACGCTCTTCAGCGACCGCTGCCTGAAGGAGCGCGTGCTCACCGAGGCCGACGTCCGGAACATCGAGAAGGCGGTGAACGACCTCGCGGACGAGGCGGTGGCCTTCGCGGAAGCCTCGCCGGAGCCGGGCCCGGAAGAGCTCTTCACGGACGTGTACAAGGACTGATGCCATGGCGGTCATGACCTATCGCGAGGCCCTCAACCTCGCGCTCCGGGAGGAGATGCGACGCGACCCGCGCGTCTTCGTGATGGGCGAGGAAGTGGGCCTCTACGACGGCGCGTACAAGGTGACCCAGGGCCTGCTGAAGGAGTTCGGGGAGAAGCGCATCATCGACACGCCCATCTGCGAATCCGGGTTCACCGGCGTGGGGGTCGGCTCGGCGATGCTCGGGCTCCGCCCGGTCATCGAGATGATGACGTTCAACTTCTCGATCCTGGCGCTGGACCAGATCGTCAACTCGGCGGCCAAGATGTGCTACATGTCCGGCGGCCAGTACAATATTCCACTCGTGGTTCGCGGGCCGGGTGGGCCGGCGGCTCAGCTCGCGGCCCAGCACTCCCAGTCCATGGAGACGTACTTCTACCACGTGCCCGGGCTCAAGGTGGTGCGCCCCTCCACGCCGGCCGACGCGAAAGGGCTGCTCAAGTCGGCCATCCGCGACGACAATCCGGTGATCTTCATCGAGGCCGAGACCCTCTACGCGGTCAAGGGCGAGGTGCCCGAGGACCCGGACTTCCTGATCCCGCTCGGCCAGGCGGTGATCCGCCGCGAGGGCTCCGACGTCACGGTGGTGGCCTACATGGGCATGCTCTATCGCGCGCTCGAGATCGCGGAGGAGCTCAGCCGCGAAGGCATCTCGATGGAGATCGTGGACCCGCGGACGCTGCGGCCCATGGATACCGAGACCATCATCGGGTCTGTTCGAAAGACTCATCGAGCGGTGGTTCTCGAGGCGGGCGCGGGGTTCGCGGGCATGGGCTCGGAGATCGCGGCCCAGATCACCGAGGTGGCCTTCGACGACCTGGACGCCCCGGTGGTGCGGGTCACCGGCGAGAACGCGCCCATGCCCTACGCGAAGAACCTCGAGCAGCTCAAGACGCCGTCGAAGGCCAAGATCGCGGCGGCGATCCGCCAGGTGTGCAACGCATGATCACGAAGGTGCTGATGCCCAAGCTGTCCGACGCCATGGAGACCGGCAAGGTCATCACGTGGCTCAAGAAGGAAGGCGACGCGATCAAGGGGGGCGACGTGGTCGCGGAGATCGAGACCGACAAGGCCAACGTGGAGATCGAGGCCTTCGGCGCGGGCGTGCTCCGCAAGATCATCGTGGCGGAGGGCGTCCAGGTCCCGGTGGGCGAGCTGATCGGCGTCATCGCGGATCCCGCGGACGATATCTCGAGCGTCGCGGCCGCCCCCCGGCCCGCCCCGGCTCCCGTCGCGGCCGGGCCGGCCGCGCTGCCGCCGATGGAGAGCTATCGATCCGTGCCCGCCACGACCGCGGTGATGCCGATGGCGCCCGTCGCCGCTGCGGCGCCGGCGGCGCCCGGTGACGGGCGCGTCAAGGCCTCGCCGCTCGCCAAGAAGATCGCGGGCCAGACCGGCGTGGATCTGCGGGTGATCCAGGGGACCGGCCCGGGTGGCCGCATCATCCGGCGTGATGTCGAGGCGGCGATGACCGCGCCACGTCCGGCCGGCCCGGCGCGCGAGCCCGCCCCGGCCGCCCCGCGTCCGGCCGCCGCCGCGGCGCGGCCGGCCTTCGTCATCCCCCCGCGGCCCGACGTGGAGTTCGAGGACGTGCCGATGTCCGCGATGCGGGCCGCCATCGCCAAGCGCATGCCGACGTCGAAGGCGCCGGTCCCGCACTTCTACGTCACCTCCGAGGTCGCGATGGACCGGGCGTGGGCGCTGCGCGAGCAGCTCAACGCGCTCGACGGGCAGCCGAAGGTCTCGGTGACCGACATGGTCATCAAGGGTGTGGCGCTGGCGCTGCTCAAGAACCCGGGAGTCAACGCCCAGCTCAACGGCCAGGCCATCCGGGTGCATCACCGCGCCCACATCGGCATCGCGGTGGCGCTCGACCAGGGCCTGATCACGCCGGTGCTGCGCGACTGCGACGTCAAGCCGCTGGGCCGCATCGCCCAGGAGTCGCGCGATCTGGCCGAGCGCGCGCGTGGGGGCAAGCTGCGAGCGCAGGAAATGTCCGGGGCCACCTTCTCCGTCTCCAACCTGGGCATGTACGACGTGGAGGAGTTCTCGGCGATCATCAATCCGCCGGAGGGGGCGATCCTCGCGGTGGGCTCGGTGCTCCAGAAGCCGGTGGTGGACGGCGGCGAGATCCGGGTGGGGCGCCGCATGAAGATGACCATCTCCTGCGACCACCGGGTGATGGACGGCGCGATGGGCGCGCGGTTCCTGCAGGACCTCAAGCGGCTGCTCGAGGAGCCGCTGCGCCTGCTGGTCTAGCCCGGTGCCCACCCAGAAGTTCGACGTCGTCGTGGTGGGCACCGGGCCGGGT
>JBGOVO010000348.1:0-4433 GCA_041478145.1 Methylomirabilia bacterium | reverse complement strand
GACAAGCCCAGCTCCTGGATCCGTCGGGCGATCCGCTTGTACACGCGCTTCCGGACCTTCCGGAAGCCCTGCCAGCGCAGCCCCAGCCGGGGCAGGCACCACTGGAGAAACTGGATGCCCTCGGAGTCTTGCACGGATTGACGGGACTCGCCCGACGTCCAGGTGAACGAACCTGGTCCAGCCGTGACGTCGCCGACCTTCATGGGTGCGTCTTCTCGAGCGCGGGTCGCGGGTTCAAGATCGCCTGCAGCTCTTTCCCCATCTTGAAGACCGGCACCTTGCGAGGGGGAACGTTCACGCTCGCCCCCGTCTTGGGGTTCCGGCCGACGCGAGCGCGTCGCTGTCGAATGCCGAAGGTGCCCAGACCGCGCAGCTCCACGTGCTCACCCTTCACGAACGCCTCGATGATCCGCTCGAACATGGCGGTCACGACGGTCTCGCTCACCTCACGACTGAGACCGGAGATCCGCGCCACTTCCTGAACCAGGTCGCTCTTGTTCATGGCCACTCGATGTCCGCCAAGGCCTGACTGCAACTGCATTGCCATGCGAAGCCGACGAAAAGCGTTGTGATCCTGCACGGTTGTGCCCAGCCGGGCCGGGTTCCGATGGGGCGACCTCTCCCCAGGTGGGGCGAGAAGTCCCCGGAGTCATGCCACCGTGCCGTGTCACTCGAGACGGGTCAGCTCGTCCCGGGGCGACCACTCGAAGCGCACGCGCTTGCCTTCTCGATACGCATCGACCCCGCGGCCTGGCCTGACCGCACCGATCACCGTCGCGAGGATGCGGCGGCGCCTGAAGGCCCCGAGTAATGTCTCCGCGCGACGCCCGGATATCGTCAGCAGCAAGGCGCCGGAGCCGATCAGCCCGAGCGGGCGAAGCCCGAAGTGAGCGCAGAGGCGGGCGGTGTGAGGATGCACGGCGACGCGGTCGAGGTTGGCGACCAGGCGCCGGCCCGAGGCGGTGGCGAGCTCGAAGAGGGCCGCGGCGACTCCACCCTCGGTGGGGTCGTGCATCGCGGTCGCCCCGGCCCGCGCCGCGAGCAGGGCTTCCATGACCACCGAGATTCCGGGCCGATGGTTGAAGCGCGCGGCCTCACGGAGCGCGCGGCCACCGAGCGCCTTTCGGGCCTCGACGGCGAATCTGCGCGCGAGGATCGACGTGCCCTCGATTCCGGCGAACTTGGTCAGGATGATGAGGTCTCCGGCTCGGGCGCCGGCCGCGGTCACCAGGTCGTCTCGGCGGACCAGCCCCTGCATGTCGCCGGCCACGATCGGCTGCTTCACGGAGGTGGAGATCTCGGTGTGGCCCCCGGTCACCGCGATGCCGAGCCCGCGGGCGCTCCGATCGATGTCGCGGAAGATCTGCTTCACCACGCCGGGAGCGGTGCGAGGGGGCACGATGATCGTGGACTGGAACCAGGCCGGGCGGGCGCCCATGACGGCCACATCGTTGGCGTTGACGTGCACAGCGTACCAGCCGATTTCCTCGACCGTGAACGTGACCGGGTCGCTCTTCAGGATGAGGTACTGCGGCCCGAGGTCGATGACCGCGGCGTCCAGGCCGAAGGTCGGACCCACCACCACGCGGCGGTCGGGAGCTCCACGAAAGCGCAGTAGCTGTCGCAGCAGGGCGGGCGGCAGCTTACCAGGGAGCAGGGCCATGGATCCGGCCAGGTACGCCGCTTGCACCTTGGCATCGATCATGAAGCACCCCGCGTCCGCTGACCGGGAGGGCGGGCTGTTGACCGTCTTCCTGTGTGGGGATGTCATGACCGGGAGGGGCATCGACCAGGTGCTCCCGCACCCGAGCGACCCCCGCATCCACGAGGCGTTCGTCAAGGACGCAGGCCAGTATGTGCAGCTGGCCGAGGCGGCGAATGGCCCGGTCCCACGCCCGGTGGAGTTCTCGTACATCTGGGGCGACGCACTCGACGAGCTCGCGCGCGTCGCGCCGGACGCGCGCATCGTCAACCTGGAGACCAGCATCACCCGGAGTGACGATCACTGGCCGGGCAAGGGAATCCACTACCGGATGTACCCGGACAACGTCCAGTGCCTCACGGCCGCCGGAATCGACGTGTGCACCCTGGCGAACAATCACGTGCTGGATTTCGGCCATGCCGGGCTGCGGGAAACGCTGGAAACGCTCGCGCGGGCCGAACTCGGGACCGCGGGAGCCGGGCGCACCCTGGCCGAAGCGCGCCAGCCGGCGGTGGTGAAGATCTCCGGGAAAGGCCGGCTGGTCGTCTTCGCATTCGGAGACGAGACGAGCGGTATTCCCTCGAGCTGGGCCGCGACGGACGATCGACCGGGGATCGACTTCTTGCCCGACCTGTCGGAGGCGACGGCGAGTGGCATCGGGGACAGGGTCCGGCAGGTGAAGCGAGCACGGGACCTCGTCGTCGCGTCCATCCACTGGGGAAGCAACTGGGGCTATCAGGTTCCCCCGGCACACCAGCGCTTCGCGCGCTGGCTGCTCGACGGAGGCGTCGACATCGTCCACGGTCATTCCTCCCATCATGTCCGCCCGATCGAGATCTACCGGGGCAAGCTCATCCTCTACGGCTGCGGGGATTTTCTCGACGACTACGAAGGCATCGCCGGCTACGAGGAGTTCCGAGACGACCTGACGCTGATGTACTTCCCGGCGCTGCAGCCGGAGACCGGCCGCCTCGAGAGCCTTCGTATGACGCCGATGCAGATCCGGAAGCTCAGGGCCAACCGCGCCACCCCAGCCGATGCCGAGTGGCTCGGGCGCACGCTCCGCCGGCTGAGCCAGCCGTTCGGGGCGCGAGTCGAGCTCGCTCCCGACGGCACCTTGGCACTCCGCCCCGAGTGAGGCCGCCCCGCCACTGCTCATCCTATCGAGAAGATCCAGGCGGCGGTGGGGGCGGCGCTCCCGCTGGTGGCGGAGGAATACCCGGCGGGAGCGGAGCGGCAGCCGGCGGCGGGGGTGGAGGGGGAGGAGGCGACGTGTACGCCGGCTCGGAGCCGCGGGCGACCGGGATCTGATTGCCCTTCGCGTACATGCATTGCATGTAGGTCATGTCGTACCGCTCCTGCACCGAGTAGCCGCTGGCCTCGGCTCGGCTCGCGCCGGCGACGGTCCCTCCCAGCAGGCCGACGCCGGCCCCCGCGGCCGCACCGGTCGCGGGGCTGCCCGCCGCAGCTCCGATCGCCGCGCCGGCCGCAGCCCCGACGATCGCCCCGATCGCCGCTCCGCCCGCGGTGCTTCCCGCCGAGGCCTGGCTCGTCGTGATCCCGGTCTGCTGGGCCGCCCACTGACGGCACACGATGTCGTCGACCTGGAACTGCTCGAAGCTCTTCCCCGTGCCTGGCAGCACCATCACGTTCGGCCCGCTGGGCACCGTGGCGCATCCCGTCAGCAGCAGGCCGATCACGAGCGGAGCGAGGACCATGTCCCGCATGGCTACGGCCTCGGCGGAACTTTCACCCAGTCCTCGGGGCAGGTCTGCACGTCCGGGTAGTACGCCTTGCCGCTCACGCAGTAGTACCAGTACGCCGGAGGCGCCGGCGGAGGCGGGGGCACCGCCGGCGGCTGCTCGACATACACCGGCGGCTGCTGAATGATGACGGTTGGCGGATAGTAGTACGGCGGCGGATACCACCAGTAAGGATACGGTCCCCAGTACGGCGCACCCCACCACGGCCCGACCCCGATGAAGACCCCGCCACGCCAGTGGCCTGAGGCGTGGCCCGGCGTGGCAGCGCCGAGGACCACCAGCCCGACGATCAGCAGCCCGAGCAGCGCCGACTTCTTCATCATCAGCCCTCGCTGGGCTCCCAGACGGCGACCCGGACCGCGCTGGGCCGCTTGTCATCGGTCTTCACGGTCACGGTCACCCAGTCCCCCGGCTTCACCTGCCACACGGGGAGGACGCTCTCGACGAAATCGCCGGCCCAGCCGCTCGGGGCGGGCCCACCGGCGCGCGTGAGCCTCACGAACTCGGTCGACGGCATGACGCCGATGGTGCGGCGCTCGACCTGAGTCACGCCCTCTTTGATCCGCCACGGGCCCATACCCTCGACGACGATCGTCCCCGCGGCCTGATCCACCGCGACCACCGTGCCCGAGTACTTGCCCTCCCGGGTGTCGCTCCAGCCCGGAACCGCCGGAGCGACGACCGCCGTCAGGGTGAAGGCCGCGATCCAGATACTCCTCGCCCTGCTGTTCATGGCTCCTCTCACGTGCCGGGCTCAGCTCGGGAGCACGATCTCGAAGCGCTCCCAGGGCATGGCCGTCCAGGTCTCGGTCTGCCCGTGGCCGTACGAGCGGATGATCATCACCACCTTGGCGGCGATGGTCTCGTCGGGGGCCTCGAAAATATCCATGTAGTCATACGGTCCCAGGATCGCGTAGTTGGCCACCCACTTCACCTGGGGGCAGTCCCTACGGACGTGATCGGCCACT
>JBGOVO010000338.1:0-4509 GCA_041478145.1 Methylomirabilia bacterium | reverse complement strand
CGGCAGGAGGGGCTCACCCCGGAGCTGCGCCCGGGCGTGTACGTCCACGCCGTCCTGCACTGCGTGGCCAACCGCCCGCCGAACCCGGGGCGCTATCGGATGCTGCTCGAGACGGCACCGAACCGCCGGCGTCTCTATCGGCCGGGGGACCCCGCCGACGAGGCCCGGCGAGGGGCCAAGGTGACGCCCGCGCGCTCGGCAATCCCGCCCAAGTACCACCCGCTCCTCGATTGGTACGAGCAAGAATATGCGGCGCAGCGCGGCCTCAGACCCGAGGCGGATCCTCTCCTCGCCCTGCGGGGTTCCGGACGAGAGCTGTGGGCGGATGAGCATGCCGACCAGTACGTCCACCGCCTGCGCGAAGGGTGGGAGTGAGCCGGGTCTTCTGGGACACCAACCTCTTCATCTATCTCCTGGAGGACTCCGGCCCGCAGTCGGGTCGGGTGGCCGCGCTCAGGGAGCGGATGCTGGAGCGCGCCGACGAGCTGTGCACCTCGACGCTGACGCTGGGTGAGGTGCTCGTGAAGCCGGCCGAGCAAGGTAACGCAGCCCTCCGGCAGCGATACGAGGACGTCCTCTCCCAGACGGCGCGCCTCATCGCGTTCGATCGCGCGACGGCCCGCCGATACTCGGAGATCCGACGCAATCGCAGCATCCGGCCGCCGGATGCCATTCAGCTCGCCTGCGCGGCGCAGGTCGGCGTGGATCTGTTCATCACCAACGATGATCGCTTGAGCCGGCTCACCATCCCCGGCATCCAGTTTCTCGTACCGCTCGATCGCGCCTTCCTGTGACTTGGTCTTCGGCCTCGCTCGGTTACCACCGGGGCCTCGGCCGGCAAGGCTGGGCGGCATTCTACTTGCGCGGTCGTTCTCACCCCGTGGGCGAAAGGCGCGCCAGGACGGCCTTGACCGTCGTGGAGAGGCCTTCCGGATCACGCGCCGCCTCGAGCCGCCGGAGGAATTGTGTGGCCTCGTACGCCGCGAGGCGACCGGCGGGATCGAGGTCGGCCCAGGCCGGGTGCGGGCGGATCTCGCCTGAGGGCGACCGCGGCCGCCAGGCCGTCGTGGCGGCCTCGATGAGGATCTCGCTCTGCCGGTTCTCCGGCGGGCTCATCCCAGCTCCAGCGCCAGGTCAATTCCATGTCGCGTCAGGCATTCGGCCAGGAGCTTCCGCGCGCGGGTGACGTTCTGCAGGAAGGTGTTCTTGCGCATGGCCAGCCCGCCGGCCAGCACCTCGTCGGGCTGGAGACCGTCACTGTCCAGGCGCGCCGCGATCGCGCGGCCGGGTTGCCGGGGGAGCCGGCGCAGGCACTCCTCGATCCGGCGGCGGAGCAGCGGGTCGTGGGCGCGGGCCGGCCCGGCGGCCGGATCGTCGTGGCCCTGCGCTTCGCGTTCGATCCGCTCGATCTCCATTGGCTCGGCGTGGCGCCGGCGGAGCTGGGAGAGGGCACGGTTCCGCGCCGTGCGGATGGCGAACCGGAGCAGCGCGTTCTCTCGACCGTCCGGCACGAAATGCGGGGCCGCCTGCCAGATGCGCAGGAGCGTGTCCTGCACGACGCCCTCGACATCCACCGATGCGGCGAAGGAGCGCAGGCTCCCGCGGATGCGGGGCTCCGCGCCCCGCATCCAGTGGCCGAACGCCTCGACGTCGCGCGCCGCGATGCGCGGCAGATGCTGGTCGAGATCGAGCGAGAGCGCGCGATCCGCCGTCACGGCGCGAGGCGAACGACGAGCGCGGCGTCTGCACTCTCCAGGCGAATCCTCGCGGGCGGAGTGGCGAGACGAGGCCTGCCCAGGCGCAGGACGAGCCGGATGACCTGACCGACTTCGAAGACGTCCGGGCGGGTTGTCCCTGTCCGGTCAATGACGGCGCGGCACTCCGTCCCGTCATCCCAGATCACGCTGGCGCGGGATGGATCCCAGTTCAGGGCGCGGTCCAGCCGGATCTCGATGACGAGATCTCGCTCCCGCTGAAGGACGATGCGCCCATCGAGCATGAATGTCAGTTCCGACGGCACCGCGCCGACGCGACGCATCGCTGGCAGGAAGGGGGCGCTGGGCCCCATTCTGATCATGTGCGGGCTCTGGGCCCGCAAGAGCCTCTGGCGGCGCAGTCCGAGCCCGTCGACGGACAGCCCCTCGGGCTGCGCCTGGGGGATACGCTCACGACGCGTCGGCTGACGCGGATCGACCGTGGCTTCCTCGCTGACCGCCACCCACGACGTGAGACGCGTGGCAATCAGGAACTCCAGCCCCAGCCCCTCGATCTGCTCATCGATGCGACCGGTCTCGCCGGCCGCCCGCCGCATCTCCAGATCCTCCACCGCCTCGCGCGCATACAGCACCGGCACCGCGGCGTTCCCGGCGCCTGGCGCCACGGCCGCCACGCTCACCTGCTCCTCCCACGATTTGCCTCCGCGTCGTCCGGTGATGCGAACGTCGCCGCCCTCCGGCCGGAGCCTGAGGCCGATCAGCACCGGCGCGGCCGCGTGGACATCGGGGAGCCGCGCGGGGGCGTGGTCGAGCAGCGCCGGCCCCGACAGCTCGAGCTCGGTCAGCAACGGACCCTCGAGCCGGGCCAGAAGACGCGAGACGGCGGGCAAGAGATCCTCGTCGAGACCGACCACGATCTCGGCTCCTCGCCCGGCACGCGCCGCGCCGCCGGTCAGCGTGCGGTTCACGGCCGGCCCCACGCCCACGGTGTGGAGGCGACAGCTCGCCGGAAGGTCTCGCGCGATCAGCCCCACGATCTCCGACTCGAAGCCGATCTCGCCATCGGTGATCAGGACGACTTGCCGCTGCGCCTCGGGGCGGAGCGGCTGCAGCGCCTCGACCACACCCGCGCGCATCTCGGTGCCACCGCCGGCGCTGACGCTGTCGAGCCACCGCATCGCGTCCTGCCTGGCGGCCGCGGTGGCCCTGACGGGTTGCGATTTCCACCGCTTCGGCCGGTCGGCGAAGCCGATGAGCTCGAGCTGGTCGGCATCGCCCAGCGTGTCGATGAGGCGAGCGACCACGCGCCGGGCCTGCTCGAGGGGCTTCCCGGTCATGGACCCGCTCATGTCCAGCAGCACGATCAGATCGCGCGGCAGCACGGGCTGATGCGGGTCGGCGAGCGGGGGCGTGATCGTCAGGAGCCCGTAGGCGGCACCCGCATGGGGGCGCCCCTCCGCCGGCCGGCCGGTATCGAGCACGACGGCCACGCCGGGCCGCGCGGCCCGCCAGCGGATGACCACGTCGCGATCGAGGGCGTTGCGGCTGTCGTCGGCCAGGGTCACCTCGGTGCCGCCGGTCACGGCTCGGGTGCCGGTGGTGTGGGATGGCGACTCCGGCAGGCACCCCGCGTTCAGGCCTCCGGCGACCGTCAGCGGATCACGGACCGTCAGAGCGAGGCTCACCCCCACCGCCAGGGGTTTTTCGGCGACGTCGACCGCGACGCGCTCGGCGTCGGGCACCCGCTCCGCCGCGCCGAGGTAGCGCGGCGCGACCACGGTGGGGAAGCGCCACTCCCAGGCTCCCTCCTCCAGCCACCGCAGCCGCTGGTCGATGACCATCTCGGCCACCACCCCGGTGCCGGGCGGGATGTTGCCGATCTCCTGGGTGAACAGGCTCGAGCGGTCCTGCTCGACGAGCCCGGCGGTCTCGCCCCCCACCAGGGCCTTCTCGAACCGCTCGCGCGCGGCCGCGAGCCGGTCCACTTCCCCGACGACCCGGCGCCCGCCGATCTGGAAGGAATAGCCCGATACGGCAGCCTCCGGGGGCAACGGCACCTGGTATGTCACGCGGAGCGAGTCGGGGTATGGGTTCTGGAATCGCTGTTCCAGGACGATCCGGGCCAGGCCCCCGGAGGCGTCGCCGCGCAGCGCGACGCCCCGCAGGGGCAGCATCCGCCCGTCAACGCTGACCAACCGGCCCCCGGCACTGGTGTGTTCCCCGCCTACCGCCCCGGCGCGCGTCAGTTCCTTGCTCATGGCAGGCCTCCTTAGCCTACCTGACCAACGCGGCGAGGGCGTGGCTGGTGACAGGGAGTTTCGTTACGCCGGGTGAGGCAGGTAGAGAAGCGTGCCGGGGATGCCGGCCGGGTAGCGACGCGCCGCCTGCTCGATCACGCCGGCGATCGCGCTGAAGTCGTCGGGCCGGAATGCGGATGACACGAGCACGATCCCCGCGTGGTCGGCGCGTTCGCCGCGATCAGCTCGGTTGCCAGCGCGACGAAATCGACGACGTCGCACGTGACGATGGCGAGCGGGACGGCCCGAACGCGATGTCCTGGTCCTGGACGTAGTCGCGAAGCACCTCCCAGACGGCCAGCCCGGTCCCCGCAATCTTGGCGGTGCGCCCGGCCGGCTCGGAGGCGAAATAGATCCCGGGGCACTCCCGCATGCGGATCCCCTCCTCACGCGAATACAACGTCGACTCCCGCGATGGCTAGAAGCCGCGGATCCGGGGCATGACGTCGCGGCCGATGCGCTCGAACGACCGCAGCATGAGCTGGTGGTCGCCAATG
>JBGOVO010000359.1:0-4151 GCA_041478145.1 Methylomirabilia bacterium | reverse complement strand
TGGGCGGCCTGGGCTTCAAGATCGCGGCGTTCCCGTTCCACATGTGGGTGCCCGATACCTACGAGGCCGCGAGCACGCCCTTCGTGGCGTGGCTCTCGGTGGCGCCCAAGGCGGCGGGCTTCGTGGTGATCTTCCGGCTGTATCTGGAGGGCATGGGCGATCAGGTGTTCTTCTGGGCGCCGGCCGCCATGGCCCTGGCCACCGTCACCATCATCGGCGGCAACCTGATGGCGCTGCCCCAGCAGAACGTGAAGCGGCTGCTCGCGTACTCGGGCGTAGCGCACATCGGCTACATGCTGGTGGGCTTCGCCGCGGTCTCCGCGAACGGCGCCGCGATGATGCTCTTCTACCTGGTGGCCTACCTGTTCGGGAACATGGGTGCCTTCCTGGTGGTGGAAGCGGTGGCCCAGGCCGAGGGCTCGGAGGCCATCGCGGCCTACCGCGGCCTCGCCCAGCGCTCGCCCGTGCTGGCCCTCTCGATGCTGCTCTTCCTGCTCTCGCTCGGCGGCATCCCGTTCGTGGCCGGCTTCTGGGCCAAGCTCTACGTCTTCTGGGCCGCGGCCGAGCAGGGGCTCTACTGGCTGGTGCTGGTCGGCGCGGTGCTGACGGTGGTCGCCCTCTTCTACTACCTGCTGGTGGCCAAGCGCATGTACATCGACGCGCCCGAGCGGCGCGACCCCATCCCGGTGGCGCCGCTGCTCTCCTTCTGCATCTTCCTGTGCGTGCTGGGCGTCGTGCTCATCGGTGTCTACCCCAAGCCGCTGGTCGAAGCCGCGCTCCGCGCCACCGCCCCCCTCTTCTAGGGACTCTTCATGACCCTCTCCCCTCAGGGGAGAGGGCAGGGTGAGGGGTGGTCCAAAGCCGAGCTCTACAGGTAGCTCTCGAGATACCCCGCCTCGCTCCAGTCCACGAGCCCGACGCTCTCCGGGCTCCGCCCCGCGAAGGCCGCGCGCGGCGCCAGGCCCACCAGCTCGCCGCGCCGCACGCCGACCCCGCGCCGGGCCGCCTCCGCCCGCACCGCGTCGAAGGCGCGGGGCAGCGACGTCACGCGGTAGTCCAGCAGGTTCATCGCCACCTGGGCGAGGCCCCGGCGCTCGAGCCGCGCGCCCATGGCCTGGACCGCGGGCAGCCCGCCGGAGGACTCGCGCACGGCGCGGGCGATGGCGCGCGCCGCCACCACGTCGTCGCGGTCGAGCCAGACGTTGTAGGCCACCAGGACATCGCGCGCGCCGACGAGCACCGCGCCGAGACGCGAGTCGAAGCGCGCCGGCCCGTAGTCGGGGCGCCAGGAGGGATCCGCGAGGCGGGTCGGCAGGCCCTCGTACTGCCCGGCCCGCACGGCCAGCAGCGAGCGGCGCTCCGGCGCAGTGGCGGCGGCGCCGTAGAGATAGACGGGCAGCGCGTGGTCCGTCGCCAGCCGCTCGGCCACGACGCGCGCCACGCGCGCCGCGTCGGCCATGGTCAGGTCGCGCAGCGGCACGAAGGGCAGCACGTCGAGCGCGCCCAGGCGCGGGTGGATGCCCTGGTGGGCACGCATGTCCACGGTCTCGAACACGGCACGCGCCAGCGCCAGGGCGGCCGCCTGCACCGGATCGGGCGCGCCCAGGAAGGTGAAGACGGAGCGGTGATGATCGGGGTCGATGTGCACGGAGGCCAGGCGCACGCCCCGGACCTGGGTGATGGCCCGGCCCAGGCGGTCCACGGCTTCCCGGCTCCGCCCCTCGCTGACATTGGGTATGCACTCCAGGACCGGGTCTGCCATGGCGCCATCATAGCGAAATTATTGCGATATACTACGGGGGCCATGCCCGCCCTCCCCGTCGGCAAGCTTCCGCCCCATCTCCTCGAGCGCCTGCTTCACAAGCACGCACCCACCGATCCGCGCGTGGTGGTGGGCCCGCGTGTGGGGGAGGACGCCGCCGTCCTCGACATGGGCGACCGCTACCTCGTGGCGACCGCCGATCCCATCACCTTCGCCACGGACGAGGCCGGCTGGTACGCGCTGCACGTCAACGCCAACGACCTGGCGGTGCGCGGCGCGCGGCCGCTCTGGTTTCTCGCCACCGTGCTGCTGCCCGAGGACTCCGCCACCGAGGCGGCGGTGGAGCGCCTCTTCGCCGACGTGGGCGAGGCCTGCGCCGAGCTGGGCGTGGCCCTGATCGGCGGCCACACCGAGGTGACCGCGGGGCTGCCGCGGCCGATCGTCTCCGGCTGCATGCTGGGCGAGGTGGAGAAGGACCGACTGGTGACGACGGGCGGCGCGCGGCCCGGCGACACGCTCTTGCTCACCAAGGGCGTGCCGCTCGAGGGCGCCGCGATCATCGCCCGGGAGTACTCGGCGGAAGCGGCCCGGCGCGGCGTCGCCGCCGATGTGGTGAAACGGGCGCGCGAGTTCCTGCGCCGGCCCGGCATCAGCGTGGTGCCGGAGGCGCGCGCGGCCTGCGGCGCGGCGCGGGTGCACGCCATGCACGACCCGACGGAGGGCGGCGTGGCCACGGCGTGCTGGGAGCTGGCGCAGGCCGCCGACGTGGGCCTGCGCGTGGACCGCGAGCGCATCCCGATCCTGCGCGAGGGCCGCGTGCTGTGCGAGGCCTTCGGCCTCGATCCCCTGGGCACCATCGCCTCGGGCTCGCTGCTGCTGGCGGTGGACCCCACGGACGCCGGGCGTGTGACCGAAGCCTGCCGCGGGGCCGGCATCGACTGCGCCGCGATCGGCCGGGTGACCGACCGGTCCGAGGGTGTGAGCCTCGTGACCGCGGGGCACGCGCGCCCCATGCCCACATTCCCGCAGGACGAGATCACCCGCATCTTCTCGGAGGGCTAGGATGCCCCAGATCGGTTACGCGCATCGCCAGGCGCCCATGGGCCGGCGCGGGATGGTGGCCTCGTGCCACCCGCTGGCCTCGCTCGCCGGCGTGGACGTGCTGAGGTCGGGCGGCAACGTCGTCGATGCCGCCATCGCCACCAACGCGGTGCTCGCGGTCACCCAGCCCAACTTCTGCGGCGTGGGCGGCGACCTCTTCTGCCTCTACTACGAAGCAGCCACGCGGCGCGTGCACTTCCTGAACGGGGCGGGGCGCTCGGGATCGCGCGCCACGCTCGACGAGCTGGCCGCCCGCGGCCTCAAGGCGGTGCCCGGCAGCGGGCCGGGCTCGGTCTCCGTCCCCGGCGCCACCCGCGCCTGGCGCATGTTGCTGGATCGCTTCGGCACCCGACCGCTGGCCGCGCTGCTCGAGCCCGCGATCCACTACGCGAGCGAGGGCTTCCCGCTCTCCGACGTCGTCGCGCAGGCCATCCGGGAGAAGGCGCCCGTCACCGACGATGTGGAGTGGCATCGCGTCTTCGCCCCGGGCGGCAAGTTCCCGAAGATGGGGGACTGCTTCCGCCAGCCGGACCTGGCGCGTACGCTCGCGGAGCTCGGCGGAGAACCGGAGCTCTTCTACAAGGGCCGCGTCGCGCGCTCGATCGCGGAGCGCCTGAGCCGGGAGGGTTTCCTCACCGCGGAGGACTTGGCCGCCCACGAGGGCGAGTGGGGCGAGCCGATCTCGTCGACCTATCGCGGCTACACCGTGTACGAGACGCCGCCCCCGACGCAGGGCCTGGCCGCCCTGCTGACGCTCAATCTGCTCGAGGGTTTCGATCTCACCCGCTACGAGCACCACTCGCCCGAGCACCTCCACCTGCTGATCGAGCTGACCAAGCTGGCCTACGCCGACCGCAACCGCTGGGTGGCCGATCCCGCGCGCGCGCGCGTGCCGGTGGAAGCGCTGCTGAGCAAGGCGTACGCGGCGCGGCGGCGGCGCGCCTTCGATCCCGACAAGGCCCAGTGGCACCAGTGGGGCGAGCTCGACGGCGACACCACCGGCTTCGTGGTGGCCGACGGGCGGGGCAACTTCATGAGTGTCATCCAGAGCCTGTACAAGGGGTTCGGCTCGGCGGTGGTGGCGCCGGCCACCGGCGTGGTGCTCCAGAATCGTGGCGCCTACTTCAACACGGACCCCGGGCACCCGAACTGCTTCGCCCCGGGCAAGCGGCCGTTCCACACCCTGATCGCTTGCGTGGTCACGCGCGACGACCGACCGGTGCTGGGCTACTCCAACATGGGCGGCGACGGGCAGGCCATGTTCCACGTCCAGTCGCTGACCAACGCG
>JBGOVO010000017.1:0-22521 GCA_041478145.1 Methylomirabilia bacterium | reverse complement strand
CCGCGAGGCCGAGAAGCTGATCCTCGAGGGCGCCCTGCCCCACGAGGTGGACAAGGTGCTCACCGACTTCGGCTTCCCCATGGGCCCGTTCGCGATGGGCGACCTGGCCGGCCTCGACGTGGGCTGGCGCATCCGCAAGGGCAAGGGCGTCAAGTCGGCGGTGGCGGACCGCATCTGCGAGCTGGGCCGCTTCGGCCAGAAGACCGGCGCGGGCTACTTCCGCTATGAGAAGGGCGACCGCACCCCGATCCCCGACGCCGACGTGGAGAAGATCATCGTCGAGGTGGCGAGCGAGATGAGGATCACGCGGCGGAAGATCGGTGACGACGAGATTTTGGCCCGCCTCCTCTACCCGATGGTCAACGAGGGAGCCAAGATCCTCGAGGAGAAGATCGCGATCCGCGCGAGCGACATCGACGTGATCTGGGTTTACGGCTACGGCTGGCCGGTCTATCGCGGGGGCCCCATGTTCTGGGCCGACCAGATCGGGCTCAAGACCATCCGCGACCGCATGCAGGAGTGGCAGAAGACACAGGGCGACGTCTGGAAGCCGGCGGATCTCCTGAACCGGCTCGCCACCGAAGGCAAGACGTTCACGGGAGCTTGAGGCCGTGCGCGCGCTGGTGACGGGAGCGGCGAGCGGGATCGGCCGGGCCACCTGCCTGCGCCTGGCGCGCGACGCGCAGGCGGCGGGGCGCAAGGCGCAGATCGCAGCGGTGGATCTCGGTCCCTCCGCCACGCTCGACTCGCTGGTGAAGGAGTTGGGGAACATGGGGGCCATGGCGCTGCCGCTCGCGGGCGACATGGCCACCACGGACGCGCCGGCGCGCGTGGTCGGCGAGGCCATCGCGCGCTTCGGCGGCCTCGACGGCGTGGTCAGCAACGCGGGCGTCAACCGGCCGGGGCCGCTGCTCCACTATGCCGTCGACGACTGGGACCGGATGTTCGCGGTCAACACGCGCGCGACGTGGCTGCTCGCCAAGGCGGCCCACGACGCGCTCGCCGCCTCGCGCGGGGCGATCGTGGCGGTGGCGTCCATGTCCGGCAGCAACGCGCACGCCAACCTCGGCCCGTACGGGCCGAGCAAGGCCGCGCTCATCATGCTCGTTCAGGTCCTCGCCCAGGAGTTCGGACGCGACGGCATCCGTGTCAACAGCCTCTCGCCCGGCATGGTGCGCACCGGCATGACCGCCAAGGTGTACGAGAACGAGAAGATCGCGGCCGAGCGCGACGCGCTGGTGCCGCTCGGGCGCGTGGCCACGCCGGAAGACATGGCCGACGTGATCGCGTTCCTGCTCGGTCCCGACGCGCGCTACGTCAACGGGCACGATCTCGTCGTCGACGGCGGCGTGAGCGGCAACTTCCTGGGCCGCCTCCCCGGCATCGCGCAGATCACGAAAAGTTAGCACTGTCAGCCGGGTGACTTCGGGGGCCTGACAGTGCCCCCGGAGCGCCGCGACACCCTCCCGACGCCTGCTAAGTAACTTGAAAATGAAGGTTAACGCACCCCTCTGCCTTGGCATCCGCCTCGCATACCTGCCAGGCATCCGGAGGTGTGCAAATGCTCACCAGCTTGATCAAAACCTGGGCCCGATATCGCGAGGCCGATCGCCGTCAGCTTCCGCTATTTCCCGAGTGGGAGCGCGCGGAATGGCTCAGGCCGCTGCCGGCCGTCGGCGCCGCGCTGGGACTCGCGGTGCTCTTCGCGGTATGGACTCCATCTGAGGCACCCGTACGCACCGTGGCCCTGAGCGAGCCCGTGGCCGAGACCGAGGAGACCGAGGAGCCCGACGCGCCCGAATACGATCTCGCGGCGATCCCCGATCACATCAAGGCCGCCGCGCAGCGCTACCGGCTCCCCGAGGAGCTGATCACCGCGGTGATCTCGGTCGAGTCCAACTTCGATCACGCCGCCGTCTCCCGCAAGGGCGCCCGCGGCCTCATGCAGCTCATGCCGCAGACCTCCGCCCTCATCGGGGTCCGCGACCCACACCGCCCCGAGGAGAACATCGACGCGGGCGCCAGCCACCTGCGCGCGATGCTCGACACGTTCAAGAACGATCTGCCGCTCGCGCTGGCCGCCTACAACGCGGGCGAGCAGAACGTGGTCCGCTATCACGGCATCCCGCCCTATCCGGAGACGCGCCGCTTCGTGGCGCGGGTGCTCCGCAAGATGGGCGACCCGAAGGGCGCCGAGCGCGTGCTGGCCAAGCCCATCCCCGCGCCCCAGTGGATCTCCCGGACGTCGCGGCCCCACCCGAAAGTACAGATGGTGAGCGCGCTGGCTTCCGGGCGCCCGACCATGATTCCGGTGCCCGCGCAGCGGGCGGAGCGAGGCTCGCAGCTCGTCCTGCAGGATTCCGACTCGGGACAAGCCCTGCGCACCTGGACGCCGACGCCCTCGTCGGACGATCCGCCGGCCCCGGCGCCCACCGCGCCCCTCGCCCAGTCGCCGTAGCCGTCCCCGTTCGCTCGCCTCCCGCCCGCTTCTTGCGCTACGATGGCGGCGCCCCGGCGCCCGCTGGGCCGGCGCGAAAGGAGCGAGCATGCGATTCGGGGTCTTCTACGAGCACCAGCTCCCGCGCCCCTGGGAGAACGGCAGCGAGCAGCGGCTCTTCCAGGACGCGCTGGCGCAGGTGGAGCTGGCCGACCGGCTCGGCATCGACTACGCCTGGGAGGTCGAGCACCACTTCCTCGAGGAGTACTCCCACTCCTCCGCGCCCGAGGTCTTCCTGGCCGCCGCCTCGCAGCGCACGCGGCGGATCCGGCTCGGCCACGGCATCGTCCTGATGCCGCCCGGCTACAACCACCCGGCGCGCGTCGCCGAGCGCCTGGCCACCCTCGATCTCGTCTCCAACGGCCGCGTGGAGTGGGGCACCGGGGAGTCCGCCTCGCGCGCCGAGCTCGAGGGCTTCGGCGTCACGCCCGCCGAGCGGCGCGCCATGTGGCGCGAGACCACCGAGCAGGTCGCCAACATGCTGGCCCTCGACCCCTACCCGGGCTTTCAGGGGAAGTACTTTTCGATGCCGGTCCGTAACGTGGTCCCGAAGCCCGTGCAGAAGCCGCACCCGCCGCTCTGGGTGGCGTGCTCGAACCGGGAGACCATCCATTTGGCCGCGCAGCTCGGCATGGGCGCGCTCACGTTCGCCTTCATCGATCCGGCGGAGGCGAAGCACTGGGTGGACGACTACTACGAGACATTCAAGCGGGAGTGCGTGCCCATCGGCCATGCCGTCAATCCCAACGTGGCAATGGTTACTGGCTTTTCATGCCATCCTGACGGCCAGGAGGCGCGCCGGCGCGGCACCGACGGCTTCCGCTTCTTCCAGTTCGCCCTCGGTCACCACTACGTCTTCGGGAAGCACCGGCCAGGCCGCACCGACATCTGGGACAAGTTCGTCGCGGTGCGCGCCGAGCTGAACCTGGAGGTCCTGGGCGGCGGCACCGGTTGCATCGGGACCCCCGAGGAGCTGCGCGCCTCCCTGCGCGCCTTCGAGGACTACGGCGTCGACCAGACCATCTTCATCCAGCAGGGCGGCAAGAACCGGCACGAGCACATCTGCGAGGCGCTGGAGCTGTTCGCGGCGGCGGTGATGCCGGAGTTCAAGGAGCGCGATGCGGCGCGCGCCGCGCGCAAGGCGCAAGCCCTGGCCCCGTACGTGGCGGCGGCCTTCGAGCGGAAGCGGGCGACGGCGGGACTGGCCGAGGCCGATATCCCGACCTACGAGGCCTACGGCCTCACGGTGGCTCAGCCGGTGGACCTGGAGAATATGCCGGAGGCCAATCGGCGGCGTATCCTGGCCTTCAGACGGATGCGGGAGATCATGGAGGGCCGTTAGGCCGGCATGGCGTCAGGCGCAGACGACTCGCCCCCCAGCCTCGCCGGCCGGCTCCGGCGCGTCGGGGAAATGCTGATCGGGCTGTCGGGCTCCCCGGTGCCGACGCATCTCTTCCAGACGCTCGCGGAGCAGGCGCAAGCCGTGATCCCGCACGACTACCTCGCGGTCTGCCTGGAGGATGCCGAGCAGCCGGGCTACCTCGTGCACTCGCTCTCCGCCCTGGAGGGCGGGCCGCTGCCGGGCCGCGTCTTTGCAAAGGACGAAGGCCTCCCGGGGCGAACGCTCCGCACCGGGCGCGCCTACCTCGTGGCCGAGCTGGACACGATCCCGGACGCCGCGCCCGATCTCGACGGCGTCCTGATCGGCGCCGGACTGCGGGCGGCGCTCACCGTGCCGGTTCGCCGCGGCATCCAGGTGCTCGGCGCGCTGCTCTTCGCCCGCCGATCCGCGCCGTACACGTTCGACGACCTCGAGATCGCCACGCTGGTGGCCGCCGGCGTGTCGGGCGCGCTCGAGACGTGCCGCGCCTATCAGGCCCTCGCCGACGAGCGGGGCACTTTGGCCGCCGTGCTGACGAGCACCGCCGACGCGGTGGTGATGGTGGGCCAGGACGGCATCGTGCTCCTCGCCAACCCGGCCACGCGGGCCATGCTGGGCGTGGCGCCGGAGACCATGACCGGCCGGTCGCTCCACGAGGCGGTCGCGCACGAGCCCCTGCGCCGGCTCTTCGAGATCGGGCGCGCGGGGATCGCCGAGCTACCGCTGCCGGACGGGCGCACCGCCCAGGCCAGCCTCGTCTTCGTCACCACCGAGTACGGCGAGCCGGTCGGGCTCGCCGCCATCCTGCGCGACATCACCCTTCTCAAGAACCTCGAGCAGATGAAGAACGACTTCGTCAACACCGTCTCCCACGATCTCAAGAGCCCGATCATGGCGATCGCGATGACCGCGGAGCTGCTGATGAAGGCGGCGCCCCCCGCGGGGGTGGAGAGCTACCTGGAGCGCTGCCTCCGCATCCTCCGCAGCGCCAAGCAGATGACCGAGCTGGTGACCGATCTCCTGGACCTCGGCAAGATCGAGGCCGGCCTCGAAGCCGGACGCGAGGGAATCGATCTCGTCGCGCTGGTCGAGGAGACGGTGAAGGCGCTGACCGCGCAGGCGGAGACCAAGCGCATCGTGATCGCGGTGGAGGCCGGCGCGGCGGGGCCGGTCACGGGCGTGCGGGCGCGGCTGCAGCAGGTGCTCATGAACTTGATCGGCAACGCGGTGAAGTACACGCCCGAAGGCGGCCGCGTGCGCGTCACGGTGGACGCGCCGATCCCGGCCGACGACGGGCCCGTCCGGATCCGGGTGAGCGACACCGGGATCGGGATCCCCGCCCGCGATCTGCCCCACGTCTTCGACAAGTTCTACCGGGTGAGGAACGACGCGACCGCGGGCATCTCGGGGACCGGGCTTGGCCTCGCCATCACCCGGAGCATCGTGGAGGCCCACGCCGGCCGCATCGGCGTGGAGAGTACCGAAGGAGCGGGCAGCACCTTCTGGGTCGAGCTGCCGGTCGGGCCGGAGGGCCCCGCCCGCCCGGCCTGACGCGCCCCCCGTATCCGCTCAGCCCTCGGCCTTCACCTCCTTGAAGACGTCGCGCGCGCAGAGCAGCGCCTCCCGGATGATGGGCACTCCCACGTAACCCGACATGTGGATCAGGGTCTCGATCAGCTCGGTCTCGGTCCACCCCTGGCGCAGCGCCATCCGCAGGTGGATGCGCAGCTCGGGCTCGCGGCCGGTCGCCGCGTCGGAGACCACGCACACCAGCGTGCGCGTCTTGAGGTCGAGCCCGGGCCGGGCCCAGAGGGCGCCGAACACGTTCTCGGTAGCCACGTCGATGAACGTGCGCATGATCGGATCCTGGTAGGTCGTCGCGTTCACGCGCTCCACGTACTTGTCGCCCAGCAGCCGGCGACGGATCTCGCTCCCCTTCCGGTGCAGCTCGCTGTCCGCCATCGGAGCCTCCTGGTCTGGGTGAGGGGGGCCGGCGCTACGACTTGTTGACTGTGGCCTGGGCGCCGGGACCGAAGAACCCGCCCTTGGGTCGGCCGTGGGCGTGGTAGTGGTCGGGGATATTGCGCATGTGGTCGTCGACGTAGCACTCGCCGCCGAGCTCGCGGGTGGCGATCTCGCGCAGGCGCGCGTGCATGTGGGTCAGATGCTCGGGGGGCGGCTCGGTCCCGTGGTAGCGCCACACCACCATGGGCACCTCGCAGATGTCACACTCGGCGATCCAGCAGATGTCGTCCTCGTGGTACCAGGGCGTGATGCGGGCCGCCCGGCAGAGGTCGCATCCGCTGACGCGAGTGAAGGGGGAGGCGCCTCCTAGCCCCACAGGGCGCGCATGACGTGGACCGCGACGCGGCGGTTGTAGTCCCGGACGAGGCGGCGGATGCGGAACAGATCCAGCACCCACCACGCGGCGAGCCCGCCCAGCGTGAGCCAGAACAGCACCTGCAGCCCGCGCTTGCGCAGGTAGAGGTAGTGCCAGCCGAGCGGCAGGAACAGGAGGGCGACGAGGGGCGACTTCGCCTGCGCCCGGTAGCGCCAGAGGAAGGCGCGCTGCTGGTCGGGCGTGAGGTAGGCGAGCTGCTCGCGAACGGTCCGCGACAGCGACGAAGCGATCCCGGGCGGAATCGTGAGGCTGCGGTCACCGCGAGCCTCGGGTCCGCGCCGGGCCGGCGCGCGCTCCGGCGGGGCCGCCGGCTTCCGGAATACGGACGCCTCTCGATCCGGCTGCATCCGGCTCATGCCGCTCCTCCCACCGGATCGGGAACCAGCAAGAACGGCGCCAGCCGGACGGGTAAGGCGGGACGTGAACTTAGCCGTGGTGCGCTGATCGACGCTTCTCAAGTGTCACTCCGGTCGTCCACGGGACGACGGTTGCAAAAGTTTGTCATCATGGCCTCACCGCCGGCCAGACCACCATGCCGGTGCCCGAGCGCCATGCGACCGCGGGCATGTACGCGAGCACCTCGGCGGGACCGCTGGTGAACGCGAGCGCAATGATCCACGCGAGCAGCTCGGCGGTGCCGCCCGAGCCCGCGGCCTCCATGCGCTCGAGCGTGCACTCGCGCAGCAGCGCCACGTGATCGCCCTGCTTCAGGAGAGCGAGGAACCACCGGTCGAACTCCTCGTCCACCCAGAAGTAGCGCGGCCCGCCCGGCTCGTGCGAGAGCCCCCCGGTGGCCACCACCGCGACGCGCTCCGCGCCGGGATACGCGAGCAGCATCTCCCGCAGCGTCGTCCCCACCTGATAGGCCCGCTCCGGCGTCGGGATCGGCGGCACCGTGCAGTTCATCGTCACCGGCACGAGGGGGATGGCGCCGTCCGGGTTCAGATAGTGCATGGGGACCGACACCCCGTCGTCGAACTGCATGTCTCGCAGATAGGCGAACGCGAGCCGGCGCCGGGCTCCCTCGTTGACCAGGTAGCGCGCCAGCGCGGGATGCCCGGGAATCCGGTACTTCTCGAGCGCGAGCCACTCGTCGTACCAGTCGGCCGGCCCCACGTGCTCGCTCCCGATGCCCACCGTGTACTCGGGCGTGTTGTTGATCGGCCAGTTGAGGAGGTGATCATTGCTGAAGAGCACGATCACGTCGGGCCGCGACACCCGGAGCCGATCCCGCATCTCGACGAGGGCGCGCCGGGCCTCGATCCGCTGGTCCTCGGGAGCCCGGTCGAACCAGCCCGTGAGCCCGGGCGAGTGCGTGAGGGCCATCGCGGTCACGATGCGCGCCATCGCTCAGGCCTTCCGCCCCGCCAGCCGCTCCGCGGCGGCGGCCTCGGCCGGATACGCCCGCTTGTAGGCTTCCAGCGCGGGATGGCTGTTGCTGTTGGCGGAGGCGCCGTAGAACAGCCGGAGGATCTGCGGGATGTAGTACTGGTGCACGCCCATCTCGTTCAGCCGCCGGACGTCCTTGTCGCGCAGGGCCTCGTACTCGTCCCGGCTCAGCCCGAACTCCCGGGCGAGGCCCTCCAGATCGCTCAGCCAGCGCGCGCGGAGCATCGCGTCACGCCGAACATAGAAGATCATCTCGTTGACCGGCAGCGTCTTGTCGCAACGCTCGACGTTACCCATCGCGCAGCACCTTCGGATTCACCTTGATGAACATGATGACGCACCGCTCCGGGCCCAGGTTGCGCACATCGTGCATGACGCTCCGGGGAAACTTCACGATGGAGCCCGCCTCCACCACCACGTCCTGGCCGTCGATGCTCATGTGGGCGGTGCCCTCGAGGACGAAGATCGCCTCCTCTTCCTTCGGGTGGGTATGCATCACGGTGGACTGGCCGGGCTCGTAGCAGGCGATCTCGGACCAGAGCTGGTCGGTCTTGAAGAGCATCTTGCGCACGCGCCGGTCCGAGGCGAAGGCCTTGAGGGCGTGCAGATCGAAAACCTGCGCCACTCCGGTCGCGCGCGTGGTCGCCGTCTCGTCCATTGGCCTCGGATCATAGCGCCGTCGCGGCGGCTCCGCCAGAGGGCGGCCGCGCGCGCACGCCGCGGCGACGCGCTCGAGTGGAAGTTCCCCGTTCAGATCCACCTCACGGCGTAGACTCCGGAAAGGACTGACAATATGCACTTCCGGGTTGGCGCGTACCCTGCACTGAACCGCACTGGGCGATACCGATTTGCAAGCAGTGCAAGCAGGCTCCTGCTCCTGATCCTCTCCGCCGCGCTGGCCTTGACCGGCTGCGCGACGAAGGCGAATCTCTCGCCCACCTCGCGGATCGTCCTGTTCTGCAACCCGGTGGGCCACGCGGTCGATCTGGCACTGCTGGGCATGGCGCTCGGAGTGGCGGCCTACGGAGGAGTCGGCGTCTGGACCGCGGGCCGGCTGCGCGACGCTGCAGGACACGCCGGCGCAGGCCCTCGCGGCGGAGCGATGGAAGGCCTGTGAGGCGGGGGCGGGTCACTTCGCCCATCTGCAGCGAATCGACCTGAACGGCAACATCCACTACCTCTACACCGGGCCAGACGGAGAGCGCGCCCGAATGCAGGAATGTCTCGGAGCGCAATGGCAGCGGCAAGTGACCGAGAGACGGCTGGACAAGATCCGGGCTGACTTCGAGGAATGCCGCGGGTTCGTGTATCCCGGGGCCACGTTGGCCGCGCTGAATCCCGACGGCACATTCCGCTGGCAGGGCCCGGGAGATCCGGAGGCGAACCAGAAGCTGACCCTCTGCCTGAAACAGAAGGGCTACCGGATCACGCCGTGAGGCCGACGCCTCGACCACATCATGACCTCGCTGGCGAGGATCCTGCTGTGCGCGTGGGTGCTGTGCTGGCATCTCCCATCGGGGTTTGTCGCGATGAGCGCCTACGAGACCAAGGCCCAGTGCGAGGCGATGAGGGGGACCATGACCAGCCTGTGCCTGCCCGATACGGTGAAGCCGTGAAGGATCGGGCCCGCCATCAGGAGGCGCTCGCCCGCGTCGAGCGCGAGCTCGAGCAGCTCCTCGACGGCCAGCGCCGGCGGCATCGGCCACGAGCTGACGATGTACCGCGCGCTGATCTGGGACGCGAAGGCCCACGTGAAGGCGGCCGCGGCGCAGCTCGACCGGTGCCCTGAGGGAGGAGGGATGAGATGAGGCGACTCGCCAATCTTCATGACGGTATCGCGAAGGAGGCCGGGCGGGGGAAGGCGCGAGTGCGCTGCGACGAGGGTCGCGTCGACCAGGGCGTCCACGGGCGCCACACCTAAGAGCCGCTCAGGTGTCGAGCCAACCCGGCCGGGCTTCGAGCCGCCAGCTCACGTCGGCGTGCAGCCCCCGCGGTCGGGTCCCGGCAGCCAGGCAACGGATCACCCGGGGCCGGTGGATCGCGAGGCGGCCGAGTGAGCCGCTATTTTCGAAGCGTGTAGCCTTTGGCCTCCATGCAGCGCGCGAAGGCCTCTCGATCAATCGTGGGCCCGCTGAACCGAAACGGGTCGCTCTCGCTGGCCGATGCGCGCAGGCAGGCGGACCGGTCCCGCTTCACGTCCGCCTCCGCCGCGCCAGGCTTGTCGTACACGCCCAGGCCCCTCCCGCTCGCACAGCCGACCAGTAGCCCGATGACTCCCACCACCCGCATCCCTGTGGTCCGCCAGCTCATGGCTCCGCTCCTCCTAGACGCGATCGGAGGATTCTACTGCACCTCGACCGTTCCCGCCCGCCCCGTCGGGCGCCCCTGCGCCCGGCGCGGACGGGAGATCCCGGTGCTCTCGATTCCGACTGAGCACCTGAAGGTCGGTCAGAGCGGTCTGATGGGCTGGAGTCAGGTTCGCGGCCGGCTGGGCGTTGGCGCGGAGATCGGGCTCTCCGTGTGACGGAGCCCCGGCCGCTCGCAAGCAGAGAGGTAAGTGCCGAACTTCCAAAGACTGCAGATGTTCCCCGTTGACATCGCGAGAGGCCTTCAGTAGAAAGAACCGACGCCGTGTCACAGCCCCCCGTCTCTTCCCCGTCGGTCGCCCGGCGCTTCGCGCGATTCGTCTCGGGCCTCACGCTCGACGACGTGCCGCCCGCCGTCGCCGCGAAGGCGACCCTGCTCGCGCTGGACACGCTCGGAAGCTGCCTGGCGTCCTCCCGCCAGGATTTCGGCCGTGCGGTCATCCAGGCGGCCGAGCGCCTGGGCGGCGCGCCCGAGAGCACGCTGATCGGCAGCAAGGCCCGGGTCGGCGCGGCCAGCGCGGTGCTCGCCAACGGCACCCTGGCCCACGGGCTCGATTTCGACGACACCCGCGAGGACGCCATCGTCCACACCGGCTGCGTGACCGTGACCACCGCCCTGGCGGTGGGCGAGGCCGTCGAGGCGTCCGGCCGCGCGGTCCTCGAGGCGATGATCGCGGGTGTGGAGGTGATGTGCCGGATCGGCCTCGCGGTGCCCGGCCGCTTCCACGCGCGGCACTATCATCCGACCGCGCTCACCGGGACCTTCGCCGCCGCCGCCGCGGCGGGCCGTCTCTACCGTTTGAACGACGATCAGCAGGTCCACGCCTTCGGCCTCTGCGGCAGCCAGGCCGGCGGCATCATCGAGTACCTGGCCGACGGGTCCTGGACCAAGCGCCTGCACCCCGGCTGGGCCGCCCACGCGGGCGTGACCGCGGCGCTGCTCGCGCGCGCCGGATTCACGGGGCCGGAGACGGTCTTCGAGGGTGAGCACGGTTTCTACGCGGCCTTCGCGGGCGGTCACGACCCCGCGCGGCTCGAGACGCTGCTCGACAGCCTGGGCGCGACGTGGGAGCTGGCCGCGCTGACGTTCAAGCCCTATCCGTGCGGCTCCATCGCGCATCCGTACATGGACTGCGCGCTGCGGCTCCGCGAGCGCCACGCGCTGCGGGCGGATCAGATCGCCGAGGTGCGCTGCCGTACCGCCGAGGGACCGATCCCGCGGCTCTGGGAGCCGCTCGCGGCCAAGCACCGCCCGCGCAACGGCTACGCGGCGAAGTTCAGCCTGCCGTACCTGCTGGCCTCGATCCTCGTCAACGGCCGGGCCACGCTCGCCGATTTCACCGACGAGGCGGTCCAGGATGAGGGGCTGCGGAGCGTGGCGGCCAAGGTGTACTACGATATCGATCCGACCATCGACTACCCGCGGCACTTCATGGGCCACGTCGCGGTGCGCCTGACCGACGGGCGCGTGCTCGAGGAGCGGCAGGACCGCCCGCGGGGCGGGCCCGACTTCCCGATGACGCGCGAGGAGCTCACCGCCAAGTTCCGTGCCAACGCGGCGGTGGCCATTCCCGACGCCGCCTAGAGGAGCCGAGATGAGACATCGCCGCCTCGCGCTGTCGTTGCTGGTCCTCGCCCTGGCCGGCGCCGCCGCCCCCGCCGCCGCGCAGGACCCGCGGCTCGAGGCGGCCCGGAAGGAGGGCAAGGTCGTCTGGTACACGTCGCTCGCCCTGACGAGCTCGGAGAAGGTCGCCAAGCTGTTCGAGACCGCCTATCCGGGGGTGAAGGTCGAGGTGCACCGGACGGGCTCGCAGCGGATCCTGCAGCGGATGATGCAGGAGCTGCAATCCAACATCAAGAACGTGGACGTCGTTCACACCTCCGACGCCGGCCACTACGTGCTGCTCAAGGAGAAGAAGCTCCTGATGCGCTACACGCCGGCGGGAGTGGACGCCTTCGCCCCCGGCTTCAAGGACCGCGACGGCTTCCACTACGGCCTCCGCGCCACCGTCACCGTGATCGCCTACAACACGACGCTGATTTCGGCCGCGGAGGCCCCGCGCGGCTGGAAGGACCTCCTCGATCCCAAGTGGCGCGGGCGCCTGGTCACCGCCCACCCGGGCTACAGCGGCGTGATCGCCACCCACGTGCTGGCGCTCGTGCATCTCAACGGCTGGGACTACTTCAAGGCGCTCGCCCAGAACAAGCCCATGCTGGTGCAGTCGGCGGTGGATCCGTCCGGCATCGTCGCCTCGGGCGAGCGACCGGTCGCGGTCAACGGCGGCGACTACACCTTCTACCAGGCCAAGAAGAAGGGGAACCCCGTCGAGATCGTCTATCCGAAGGAGGGCGTGCCCCTCGTGGTCTCTCCGAGCGCGATCACGAGCTTCGCGCCCCATCCCAACGCGGCCCGGCTCTTCACCGACTTCATCTTCAGCCGCGAGGTGCAGCAGGTGCTGGCCGACACCGAGGGGCTCTACACCGGGCACCCGCAGGTGAAGTACCCGGCTGATAAGCCGCGGCTCCAGGACCTCAAGCTGCTGCCGGTCGACGCCGAGGAGCTGGAGAAGCGGAACGAGGAGATCAAGACGCGCTTCGTCGAGTTCTTCGGGGCCTAGCGCGCCCGTGATGGCCGACGCGACGGCCGCCCGGCGGCCCCGCCGCTTCGAGGGCTTCGACCGGGCGGCGCCGGTCTGGCTGATGGCGGCAGCCGCGCTGCTCCTGCTGATCCTGCTCCCGCTCGGCTGGCTCGCCTACATGAGCGTGGGCGGCGAGCGCGGCTTCACCCTCGCCCACTACGCGCGCGTCTTCGGCGACCCGCCGCTCCAGAAGGCGCTCTGGAACACCCTGGTGCTCGCGCTCTGGTCGGGGCTGGTCGCCCTCGCCATCGGCGCCCCCCTGGCCTGGCTCTCCGCCCGGACCGACCTCCCCTGGCGGCGGACCATCCAGCACCTCATCATGGCCTCGTTCGTGACGCCGCCCTTCCTGGGCGCCTTCGCGTGGGTGATGCTCGCCGGCCCCAACGCGGGCGCGCTCAACCGCCTCTACCGCGGCCTCACCGGCGCGGCCGATCCGCTGCTGAACATCTTCACGATGCCCGGGCTGATCTTCGTGGTGGCGATCTACACCTTCCCGTACGTGTACATCATGATCACCAACACGCTCGGGCTCATCGCCTCCGACCTGGAGGACGCGGCGGCCATCCTGGGCGCGGGCCGGCTGCAGGTGGCGTGGACGATCACGCTGCCGATGGTGCTGCCCGCCATCCTGAGCGGCTTCATCCTGGCCGTGCTGCAGGCCTTGGCCCTCTTCGGCTCGCCCGCCATCCTCGCGCTGCCCGCCGGCTTCCACACCGTGACGACGCAGCTCTGGGCGTTCTTCCAGTACCCGCCGCGCGTGGAGATGGCGGCCGCCTTCTCGATCCCGCTGCTGCTCGCCACCGCGCTCCTCCTGCTCGCCCAGAAGAAGCTGCTGGGCCGGCGCGGCTACGCCGCGGTCGGGGGCAAGGGCGCCGGGCGCCGGGTCATCCCGCTCGGCCGCTGGCGCTATCCCGCGCTCGCGGCCTGTCTGGCCGTGCTCGGCTCCGCGGTGTTCCTGCCCTACGGGATCCTGCTCAAGGCCGCGTTCTCGCGCGCGTGGGCCCAGCCCCTCACCCGGGCGAACTTCACGCTCGAGAACTGGTCGTTCACGTTCCTGCACAGCGCGACGCAGTCCGCCATCGTCAACACGCTCGAGCTGGGCGTGCTCACCGCGTGCGTCGGCGCCGGCCTCGCCACCCTGCTCGCCTACGTGACCAACCGGCGCCTCGTCCTGGGCTATCAGGTGCTCGCGTTCCTGGCCCTGGCCCCGGTGGTGATCCCGGGAGTGGTGCTGGCGGTGGCGCTGTTCGTGGCCTATACCCGGCCGCCCTTCCTGCTCTACGGCACGTTGTGGATCCTCTTCCTCGCGTATCTCACCAAGGAGATGCCGGTCGGCTATTCGCAGTCCGACGCCACCCTCCGCGGCATCCACCCGGAGCTGGAGGAGGCCGGCCGCATCCTCGGCGCGGGTCGCCTGCGCGTCCTGCGCGAGATCACCGGGCCGCTGGCCAAGAGCGGCATCATCGCCACCTGGTGCTTCGTCTTCATCGGCGTGATCCGCGAGCTGTCCGCCTCCATCATCCTCTTCACGCCGAGTACGAAGGTGATGTCGGTGGTGATCTTCGACTTGAAGGAAGAGGGCCAGTTCGGCGCCATCGCGGTCCTGGGCGTCTTCATGCTCGTGATGACCTTCGCGGTGGTGGCCCTGATGCAGGCCGTGCTCGGCCGCGACGTCATGACCGCGCGGGAGTCGGGCGGCTCCGGCTAGCCCCGTGCCCGGCATCACGATCTCCGGCCTCACCAAGCGCTTCGGCGACGTCGCCGCGGTGGCCGGCCTCGATCTCGAGGTGCGGCCCGGCGAGCTGGTGGCCCTGCTCGGCCCCTCCGGCTGCGGCAAGACCACCACCCTGCGGCTGGTGGCCGGCTTCCTCGCGCCGGAGGCCGGGGAGATCCGCGTCGGCGACCGGGTGCTCTCCTCCGCCTCGGTCGTGATCCCGCCCGAGCGGAGGCGCATGGCGATGATCTTCCAGAGCTACGCGCTCTGGCCGCACATGACGGTGGCGCAGAACGTGGCCTACGGGCTGCGCTTCGCGGGCGCCCCGCGCGCCGAGCGGGAGCCTCGAGTGAACGAGATGCTGAAGGCGGTGCAGCTCGCGGGCTACGGCGCCCGCTACCCCGGCGAGCTCTCGGGCGGCCAGCAGCAGCGGGTGGCGGTGGCGCGGGCTCTCGTGGTGGAGCCCGAGATCCTGCTGCTGGACGAGCCGCTCAGCAATCTCGACGCGAGCCTCCGCGAGGAGATGCGCTTCGAGATCCGCCGCCTCCACGAGCGCTTCGCCATCACCACGCTCTACGTCACCCACGACCAGGCGGAGGCCATGGTGATCTCGGACCGCGTGGCGGTGCTGCGGGACGGCCGCGTCGTCCAGGTCGGGGCTCCCCAGGAGCTGTTCGAGCAGCCACGGACGCGCTTCGTCGCGGAGTTCATCGGCAAGACCAACCTCATCGACGCGGTGGCCGAGGGCCCCGGCACCGTCACCCGCGGCTCCCTACGCCTGCGCGTCGCCGCCGACGGCCTCACGCCTCGCGCGCCGGCCGTCGTCTCGATCCGCCCGCACCAGATCGTGCTGGGCCCGCCCGGGAGCGCCTCCGCCGCGCCCGCGGGCGCCAACGTGCTGGCCGGGACCGTCGTGCGCGCGAGCTACCTCGGGGAGACGGTGGACTACCAGGTGTGCCTGGAGGGCTCCGACGTAGTGCTGCGGGTCACCGGCCCCACCCCGGCGCGCGCCCGGCCGGGCGACGCGGTCGCGGTCACGGTGCTGCCCGAGGCCTGCGTGCTGCTCCCCGCCGCCGACTGAAACATCGCCCCGTCGACCGGAGATCTGCCCGGGCTTCGAGACCGGGCTGGACATCCTGTCGCAGCTGGTCCCGGTCGCGGGGGCAATCGGATTCGCCATCGGCGCCCTCGTTCCGACCTGGTACCGGACCCCGGCGCCGTGCCAGGCGCAGCGGGCGGGGGATGGGGCGCGGCGGCGCCGGCGGGGGCGCCGCCCGCATCGGCTGGTGGTGGCCAACCGGCCCGAGCTGCCGTCGCGGGCGGCCGCCTGAGCGGCGACCACCGCTGGGCGTGAGGAGCGGGCCGGGGAGCACCCGGCCCGCTCCGGGCTACAGCCCGCCCCACACCTCGCGGGCCAGCTCCGCGCAGAGCACGAGCTTGGCCTTCTGGTGCTCCACTGCCACCTCGTTACCCTCGAGCGTCGAGGAGAACCCGCACTGCGGGCTGACGCAGAGCTGCTCGAGCGGCAGGTACCGCGACGCCTCGTCGAGCCGTCGCGTGAGGTCGTCCTTCTTCTCCAGCGTGCCGACCTTGCTGGTGACGAGCCCCAGGACCACCCGCACGTGCCGGGGCGCGTGGCGCAGCGGCGAGAAGTCGCCGGAGCGGGCGTCGTCGAACTCGAGGAAAAAGCCGTCGTACGGCATCCGGTTGAAGATGGCCTCCGCTACCGTCTCGTAGCCGCCCTGGGCGCGCCAGCCCGAGCGGAAATTCCCCCGGCAGAGGTGGGTGCACACGAACAGGTCCTTCGGGCGGTCTCTCAGCGTGGCCTGGATCAGCTTCACCGAGAGGGCGAGCACCGCGTCGGGATCCTCTCCACGCGCCCGCCCTTCCGCGCGCATGCCCTCGTCACAGAGGTAGGCGAGGCTCACGTCGTCGAGCTGGAGGTAGCGGCAGCCGGCCGAGTAGAGATCGGCGATCTCGGCGCGGTAGGCGGCGGCGGTGTCCTCCACGAAGCCGTCGAGGTCCGGGTAGACCGCGCGGCTGATATTGGCGTGCCCCACCTGGGAGTAGAGCATGCAGGGCGACGGGATCGTGAGCTTGGGCGTACGCGTGGTGACCGACTGGAGGAACCTGAACGCGTCCACGAAGATCGGCGCGGGCCGGGTGACGCGCGCGGTGATCTGCAGATCCGGGCGGGTGAAGTTCACGTCGCCCGCGCGGCCGTGGAAGGTCACGGGCAGCGCCCTGCCCTCGCTCGTCAGACCCCCGAGGCGAGTGAGGAAATCCATGTGCCAGGACTTCCGCCGCATCTCCCCGTCCGTGATGCCCTGGAGACCGACCTCCTCCTGCAGCCGGACCGCGTCGCGGATGGCCGCGTCCTCGGCGGAAGTCAGCGCGGGGGCGCCGGCGCGGCCCGCCTCCTTCTGGAGGCGCAGCGCCTTCAGCGCGGCCGGGCGCAGCAGGCTGCCCACGTGATCGGCGCGGAAGGGTGGGCGGGACGTCGCCACCGTCGCGTCCGCTCTAGTAGAGCCCGCGGCCGGCCGCGAAGACGCGGGTGAGGCCCAGCAGCGCGTCGGTGCTGGGCGTGGGCACGCCGACCCGCCCGCCGATCTCGCTCACCGCGGTCAGGAGCGCGTCGATCTCGAGCGGCCGGCCCGCCTCCACGTCTTGGAGCATGGAGGTCTTGAAGGCGCCGAGCTTCCGCGTGACCGCGTTGCGCGCCTCCCCGCTCTGCCGGATGGGACAGCCGATCTTCTCGCCGATGCGCGCCGCTTCCGCCATGATCGCGAGCGTGAAGCGGTCGAGCAGCGGATCGTCGAGCAGCCGGTCGCAGGTCGCTCCGGTCAGCGCGGACATGGGGTTCATGGTCATGTTGCCCCAGAGAGTGTGACACACGAGTAGGGGGCCATCCTACCCCCACTCAACAGGACCATAGCGGCTATGGAAGGCCAGATAGCGTTAATGCTTGGTCCCGATCTAACCGCGGCACGGGTGGGCTTGCGGTTGTAAACCGACCAAACGCCCGACCAAACCGCCCAAGGGGGTTCACCATGGATAAGCTTGAGATCTGCACCTGCGTCGAGGGGATGCCGCCCTGCTCCTACCACGACCCCGAGCGCGAGGCCGAGCGCCGGGACGCCGCGAAGGCCGGCATCGAAGCCTTCTGGGCGCGCTACTTCACCGAGAAGGAAAAGGCCGCCAAGGCGGCTGCGAAGGTCGTCACCGTGCTCCTGGCGCTCTGCCTGGGGGGCTGGCACGTGATCGCGGCCAGCCAACTCGGGCGGCTGGCCTGTGGCGGGCCCAGGAAGGCGGTGGCGTGATGAGCACCGTACCTCGCCGAGCGGCAATTTATGCGCGCGTCAGCACGACAGGCCATGGCCAAACTGCCGACAACCAACTCCTAGCGCTTCGGTCCTTCGCCACCGCTCGGGGCTGGACTGTCACGGAGTTCGTAGATTCCGGGCAGAGCGGCAAGAAAGAGAAGCGCCCTCAACTCGATGCCATGCTGGCCGCGGTCAAGGCCCGCAAGGTGGACGTGGTGGCGTGCGTGAAGCTCGACAGGCTGGCACGCTCGGTCTCCCACCTGGTGGGGATGGTGCGGGACTTCGATGCGCTCGGCGTGGATCTGGTGGTGCTCGACCAAGCCATCGACACGACTACTCCTTCGGGGCGGCTACTCTTTCACGTCCTGGCCAGCGTGGCCGAGTTTGAGTTGGATCTGATCCGTGACAGGATCATGGCCGGTCTCGCGAGGGCGCGCTCTCAGGGAAAGGTCCTCGGCCCGCCCCGCGTGCAGGTGGACGTGCGCAAGGCTCAGACGCTACTTGCGCAGGGGCAATCGTTGCGCGGGGTGGCCAAGACCATGGGTGTGGCGGTGGAGACCCTGCGGCGGCACGTTTCCGCTGCCACCCGCGCCATAGCCAGCGCGCCCGCCGGGCGCGCACAGCAGGTCAGCGTATGAGATCCGCCGCGGTGATCCGGGGCAGCTTCGAGTGATGGACGCCTTACTGACGCTGGCAACAGTTGCCGCCGTGCTGTGGCTGGCAAAGTACAAGGACCGCCATGAGCGTGATTGGTGGGGCCCGATCCGGGTGATTGTGGGGCTCGGGTACCTAGTCTTGTTCTTTATTGCGGTATGCGGGGTGCTTGCGCTCCTGGGTGCCGGGTTGCATGAGATGGGGAGAGAGGTGCCACCGTGGGCATTTACAAACCAGTGAGTCAGTAGGGGGCTTCATGGACCTCACGATGAGCACCGAGATCGCGCTGCTGCAACGGGCCGGACGTGCTACAGGACGACTCTGGCGCCGCCTAACGGGCCGCTCGCTGGTCTGCGCCTGGCTCCTGTGGCAGGCCGCTGCCCCCATGCTCCCTAACGCGCCCCACGAGGGCGCCGTGGTGCTCAAGAGCTACGACACCTGGGACGACTGCCTGAAGGCCGCGACCACCAAGCGGGCGATCCGCAACGTGATCATTCACAAGGGGCAGTCGGCGATGGAAGTGTTCGCCTGCCTGCCAGAGGGCGCAGACCCGGCGCGCGCGAGCTTCGAGTAGGGCGCCGCCCCAGGAGGCCACTAATGGCCGAGCACTACCAGCACGTTAACGAGCCGGCGCCCGAGCCGATCTGCACCTGCCTGCCTGACTGGCCGTGTTCCCTGCACACCGCCGAGCGCGAGACCGAGCGCCGGGCCGCGGCGAAGCTCGGGATCGAGGCCTGGTGGGAGCGCCGCCTGGCCGAGCGGCTGGCGCAGTCATGAGCGATCCCGAAGAGATCGAGCCGGCGGTCACCGAGGCGCTACAGCGCCAAGAAGCAGAATGGGTAGCCAGGCAGCGGGCCGACGCCATGGTGGCGATGGGCTACGCGGTGAGAAGCATGGCCCCAGACGGAGAGTCCGGGATCAAGCTCGACCACGAGAAGTGCATCGTCGCGGCGGCGGCGAGTGGCGCGGCCGGTGCCCCGCGCACGACAACCGGACGCCGTCGCTTCAAGTCCTGATCCTGTCGGATCGTCGCCTGGTGTTCCGGTGCTGGGCGGGGTGCCCGGCTGACGTGGTGGACGCGCACGTTTGCGCGTCATCGGACTGGCCCGTGGATCTGCCCTGGGCTCGCGGCCACGGTCCCGCTTAACCGTTGCTACGTTTTGTTGGCGTTGGCCCGATCACGGCTCGATCCCGACGAGCCAGATAAAATCCCCCCCTGCTACAGTCAGCTTGACTATTACGAGGAGGGCTAGGCCATTGTTCCTGAAAGTGATTGTTTTGGTCGGACTCCTGCTGCTCCCCGCGACGGCGGTTCGCGACACGGTTGCAGACGACGACGCCGTGTCACTACTCCGGCTGCGGCTGCTGCGGCTGGAAGGCGTGGTGCAGAAGATGGAAAGCAGACTCCAGCAGTTGGAAAGTCGGAGCCGCTAGGGCAACGTGCGCTTGTCGGCAGATCCAGCGGCCGAGGGCCAAGATGGCGCTAGAGACCCGACAGGCGGCGCCGGCATCCTGCTCGCCACGCAGTATAACCACACCCCGCCCTCCCTGCACGCCCGCCGGCGGTGGTAGGCTCGCGGCCGGGAGGCCACGGGCGAGTCGAGGGGGGGCAGTTGATCTACCCGGTGCCCATCATCACCAATCCAAACGACTTTCGGGCGAATCTCGGCAATATGCCCGCAGGTCGGCATGCGGCATCCCTTGTCGAGGAATTCTGGGCGGCAGTCAATCACCTTATCAACGGGCTGCTAGATGTGTTCTCCCCTGAGTGAGGAGGGCGGCGCCTAGAGCAGGCCTACACGTGCGAGGCCTCAGAGCGAAGGGGCGGCCTCAGGAGTGAAGCAGGCCGACCTCCCGTAGAATGCGCTCCCATTCTGATACGCACGAGTCAGCGGCTTGGATCGCGTCCCATGTGCCCTCTTGCGTCTCCACGTCAGCGAAAGATTCCTCCAATAGAAGCACCCCAGGCCCATCTTCGAGTAGCAGTCTCCCGCCCTGCTCCAGTTCAAGTGCTCGCGTCACCAGGGTTACGCACCCCTTCTTCGACACCAAGTGTTTTGACCCGTCACAAATGGACTTGCACCGACGAAGCCAATCGACATTGGCCAAGCGCTCTACTCCCGCTCGACCCAGAGGCACGGCCGGGTCATTCGCCAGCCAATCGACGAGGTGGTAGGACTCGATGAAGAAGGTGCGCACAAAATCACCAAACCGAGCCTCGTAGTCTGCCTCGCTCTCGTCTGCTCTGCGGGGCTCGGAGAGCCTGAGGCGCCATCGCGTCATCCGGTCGTATTGGTCACGCCATGTCGGAGGCATCGCTCACTTCCCCTTCGGCCCACGCGGGTCCGCGGTGTCGGGGAGGCACTGCCCACGGATGTCCCGATCGGCGTCGGTTCCGGCGAACGATCCGCTTGGTACATCTTCGGTCACCTTGAGTCCCAGCTTCTCGACTGCCTGCGCTTGCTGGTGCAGCGCCTCCGCGCACCGCTCCCGCGTGGGGAAGGTGCCAACGGGATCCCAGGGCGACGAAGCGCCCATCATCCACAGCGTCCAGGCGCCCTCGGCGGTGGCGGACGTGGCGGCGTACAGCACGAGCAGAAGGACGACCGTTACTGTGCGGGCAATCAGTTCATCCTCCCGCCCATGCATCGAACGATCTCGCGCAGCTCAACGTCGTTCCCATAGCCCGGGATGCGCCAAGACCCGTCTTCGCGGATAAGTGCGCTGTTCGGATTAGCCCCACATCTTTGCAGTCGAGCCCGCGTCCGATCCACGGGTGTCGGAAGAGGCGAACCGTCCGGCTGCACCGTTGGAACTTGCACTACCGGCGCCACCGGTACCGGCTGCGGCTGTACTGCCTGGGCTGGGACTTGCGGTGTCGGCTGGGGTTTCACTGTAGGCTGTGCCGACACGGCTCCGCCGCCATCGGTGATCCCATCGAGCAAGCCCGACGGCGCCGGTCCCGGTGTCGGCGCAGGCGGTGGAGGGGATGCCGTTCCTAGAGGTGCCGGGCCTGTCAACGCGCCTCGAATCCAGACCGGACCCGCACAGCGCTCACTCGGGTCGGAGGACAGTCGCAGGTTTCCTTCATTGACGCGGCCATCCGTGCGCACGTTATGGGCAGACGATTGTCGCTCGCATTCGGCACGATCGCCGACGACATAGGTGAGAGCTGCCGCCTCCCCGTAGGGAATGCCGAACCCCGACCGGATTTTAATTTTGTAGACATACGAATAGGCTTCGAGGCCGGGCGGTTCGGCCTGGATCGTCACGGGGGTGCATGCGAAGGTCACCCACTTACCGTCCCGTACGACAGACGGACAACGTGCCGTCACGAACGTACCAGGCTCGCTTTTCAGGAATTGAGCCCCGTCCAACATGGAGCCCTGCCATTGATAGAATCCATGACTTGCGCAGCCGGTAAGCAGCGCGACCGCCGCGAGAGAAAGCGCGAGCGCCTTCATTAGGACTTCTTGTCCTCTCGAACGTAGCCCTGCTCCTCCAGCTTGCTCTTGCATGCTCCATAGTTGGTCGCACCCGACCACCAGAAGAACCCCATGGTGTTCTCGCACCGCCGCACGTCCCCCGTCTGCGGGTGGCGATACACGGCCACGTCGAAGGCGCCCGAGTTATTGGCGCCGTAGTTCGTGGGCGTCGCGCCAGGGAGGGACTCGCTACTGGCACAGCCAGCCACGAGAGTCATCAGAGCCATAGACAGCATTGTCTTCAGCATGGCGTGTCCTCCGTCTCGAATGGTCAGAGTCGGTCCTTCCCAACATGGACCGCAGGAATTTTCGGGACAAGCCGGTCGCACGGTGTAAAGACAGGTCGAGGCAGCCCCCGGAGTAGCACCGGCCGCCGCCCCGGGCTAGAATGCCGCGCGATGCCGCCCCGGCTCCCTGGCCCGACCTACCCCTGCCCACGCTGTGGCTGCGTGGTGGGCCAGTTCCTGGGCTTCCGCGTCGAGCACCTCAAGCCCGTGGGCTGGCAGGCGTATCGCGTCGAGAGCTACGTGAACTGGTGCGGGCACGGCCAGGAGGTGATTCTGCTCGGCGACAATTACATCTGCGCTCCGTGTTGCCTCAGGAAGGAATGCTACCAGGGTACGCGGCTTCGCCCCGCACAATTCTGACTCGTGAAGCCTGTCTGCGTGTGTG